>NZ_AP024871.1:948061-1264081 GCF_024346875.1 Vibrio gallicus | reverse complement strand
TGGTTGATGAGACAGTTAAAAGCAAATGCTAACCCATATCTGTTGGGTCAGCTGGGTATATACTGATCAAAGGCAGAAATGTGGAGGTTCAAATGGATGTGTGTTGTCAGTTTTTAGTTAAAGGGCGAGTGCAAATGGTTGGGTTTCGATATCATACTGCCCATCAAGGTTTAAAATTAGGTTTGAGTGGCTATGCTAAAAATCTAAATAATGGCAGTGTTGAGGTCGTCGCTTGCGGAGAAGAAATGCGTGTAGCACAGCTGGCGAAGTGGCTACAACAGGGGCCAATAACGGCATCGGTAGAGTCATTAGACGCCCAACCAATACCGTTTCAGCACCATAGCGGCTTTAAAATACTATAAGCATTTTGCAGGTTTTGGTAACCCGGCCAGTTTAGTAGCTTGTTTTGCAGGGCCCTGTTTAAACAGTTTGAACAGGTATTTACTATTGCCTTTTTCAGGGCCGTGCGCTTTTTCAATGGCTTTGACTAGCATGCGCACAGCTGGAGATGTATTAAACTCTAAATAGAACGCCCTAACAAAGTGCACCACCTCTAAATGGGCGTCAGTGAGCTCAATGCCTTCTTGCTCTGCTAATACCTGTATCATGCCTTCTTCCCATTCTTGGAAATTTAGCAGATACCCCTCAGTATCAGTTTCAATCTGCTTATCTTGATATACAAACATAACGGTCTCTGTATTCTATTTTTATAAATTATCGGTAAAAACAAAAAAGCCCGCAACCTGTGCGAGCTTTTAAAATAGACGACTGATGAAAGATTAGTCGTTATTCATAATACCTAGAATACTAAGTAGGCTGATGAACATGTTATAGATAGATACGTATAGTGATACGGTTGCAGAGATGTAGTTAGTTTCACCACCACGTACGATCTGTTGAGTCGTCAACAAAATGATACCCGTTGAGAACATAATAAACATCCCACTCATTGCAAGATGAAGAAGTGGCATCTGCAAGAAAATATTAGCAACCATACCGATAAGCAACACGACAAAGCCAGCCATCAATACGCCATTCAGTACCGAAAGGTCACGCTTAGTGGTTAGAGCGTACGCTGATGCACCCATAAATGCTAAGGCAGTACCGCCCAGAGCAGTAATAATTGCATCGCCCATACCCGCGCCAATATACATATTTAGTATAGGGCCTGTGGTATAGCCTAAGAAGCCAGTGAATAAGAAGGTAAACACTAAGCCCATGCTGTTGTTACGATTCTTTTCGGTTAGGAATAGAAGACCATAAAAGCCAACAAGCATCAGGATTAACCCTGGACGTGGTAGGTTCATTGCCATAGAGAACGCGGCAACAAGCGCAGACCAAAGTAGGGTAAGTGACAACAAGAAGTAGGTGTTGCGAAGCACCTTGTTAGTTTGTAATACACTCTCTTGAGAGCGAGTACGTGAAACCATTGGACTGTTCATAGTTTTCCTCAAAAAGACCTTTAGGTAATTAGTAATTATATTGGGTGAAAAGTTCCATTTTTCAAGCGCTATAATAAGTAAAAGCACAGCATGCGTGAATTGCAAATTGTAACAATGCATTTCATGTGCTGTGTTTTTAATCTGTAAGGCTCATGCTTGTGGCTAGATACAGATTTAATCTCATTATTAGAGTGTACGTCATATAGCAACAAATAGGGCAGCGTGAGCTGCCCTAAACTGTTAACTACGTTGCAATTAGTGATGAAGGATCTGCGAAAGGAAGTTCTGAGTACGGTCAGACTGTGGATTTTCAAAAAACTCAACCGGGTTGTTTTCTTCGATTATTTCACCAGCATCCATAAATATCACTCTGTCTGCTACCTCTTTAGCAAAACCCATTTCGTGGGTAACACAAAGCATAGTCATGCCTTCTTCTGCTAGCTCAACCATAACATCAAGCACCTCACGTACCATCTCAGGGTCGAGTGCTGAAGTCGGTTCGTCGAACAGCATGACTTGTGGGTTCATACATAAAGAGCGAGCAATGGCTACGCGCTGTTGTTGACCACCTGAGAGCTGACCTGGGTATTTTTCAGCTTGATCTGGTATTTTTACGCGTTCGAGATACTTCATAGCAACCGCTTCTGCTTCGCTTTTAGGCATCTTTTTGACCCAGATAGGTGCTAGAGTGCAATTTTCTAATACCGTTAGGTGCGGAAATAGGTTGAAGTGCTGGAAACACATACCGACCTCTTTACGGACCGCCTCTATGTTCTTTAGATCTTCGGTTAGTTCAGTACCTTGAACAATAATCTGTCCTTTTTGGTGCTCTTCTAATCGATTTATACAGCGAATCATAGTCGATTTTCCAGAGCCGGAAGGGCCACAGATTACGATTTTTTCACCTTTCTTAACCTCAAGATTGATGTTCTTTAATACGTGAAAATCACCGTACCACTTGTTCATGTCCTTTAGTTGGATCATGTAGTCTTGTTGTTGCGTCATAATACGTCCTTGATAATTATCGTTTGTGACCCGTGTGCAATTTGTTTTCTAGCCAAATCGAGTACCTCGACATGCCAAAACAAAATACCCAGAACACTAACGCGACAAATACATAGCTTTCGATAGCGAACCCGAGCCACTCTGGATCGGTGTTTGCTGACTGACCAATACCCAATACATCGAACATACCGATGATAAGTACCAAACTGGTATCCTTAAACAACCCGATAAAGGTATTAACGATAGAGGGAATAGTAATTTTAAGCGCTTGTGGAAGAATAATTAAACGCATTTTCTTCCAGTATGAGAGCCCAAGAGCGTCAGCGGCCTCATATTGTCCCTTTGGAATGGCCTGCAGCCCTCCTCGAATTACTTCCGCCATATAAGCAGCACTGAACATGACTACACCGATTAACGCACGCAGTAATTTATCGGTTTCTGTACCTTCAGACAGGAATAGCGGCAACATAACTGAGGCCATAAACAGTACAGTAATGAGAGGAACACCCCGCCATACCTCAATGTAAATGGTACAAATACTGCGGATTATAGGCATCTCAGAGCGGCGACCTAAGGCTAGTAGCACCCCAATTGGAAGAGATACGACAATACCAACTAACGCGATGATAAGGGTAACAAGTAAACCGCCCCATTTATGGGTGTCGACTACTTCTAATCCAAATACACCACCGTATAGCAGAGCTGCGATAATAAACGGATATACATTTACGAAAAACAACCAAATCCAAGTGCGTTTTGGTGTTTTCTCATATACCAAAGCGGCAATAAATATGGCCAGTGTTGCGTAGAATAGGCGCGGGCGCCACAACTCGGCTTCAGGGTAAAAGCCGTACATAAATTGTTCCCAGCGCACACTAATGAATACCCAGCAAGCGCCGGCGCTGCTGCAATCATCACGGGTGGTGCCTATCCAATCGGCATTAATAAATGCCCAACTTAAGACGTTGGTAACAAGGCTAAAAACTAAATAGCCTAAAATTATGGTTACAATTGAGTTTACTGGACTATTAAATAGGTTCTTGCGTAACCAGCCTACGATACCAACCGAATTACCCGGTGGTGGAAGGTCTGGCTGAAATTGATGTACCTTCATGCTTATCTCTCCACCAGTGCGACTTTACGGTTATAAATATTCATGACTAACGAGGTAAGTAAACTCAGAGTTAGATAGACGCCCATCGTCATTGCAATAATCTCTATCGCTTGACCAGTTTGGTTAAGTGTCGTACCTGCGAAAACAGAGACTAAATCTGGATACCCAATAGCCATTGCCAAAGAGGAGTTTTTGGTCAGGTTTAAGTACTGGCTTGTTAGTGGTGGAATGATGATGCGTAGCGCCTGCGGAATAACCACAAAGCGCAGGGTGCGGCTTCTAGGTAAACCAAGTGACATAGCAGCTTCGGTTTGACCGTGGCTTACGGCATTGATACCAGAGCGAACAATCTCAGCGATAAACGAGGCGGTATAAATAGATAACGCAATTGTTAGAGCGGCTAGCTCGGGAATAATGCTGATACCACCTTGGAAGTTGAACCCTCTAAGTTCCGGCATCTCTGCTGAAATAGGCATTCCCGCCAAGAAGTAAACCACTACGGGTAAACCGACTATTAACCCTAATGCAATGCGACCAACGGGAGTTTGTTGACCGGTGAGTTTCTGCTTATTGCCAGCCCATACTTTAATAAAGATAGAGGCGATAGCGCCAATCACTAGTGCGGCAATAACAAATCCACTGCCTGCTTCAAACGAAGGTGCAGGGAAGTACAAGCCACGTACATTTAAAAAAATCGCCTCACCAAGACTTAAGCTTTGTCGCGGTGATGGAAGCGCCTGTAGTACTGCGAAATACCAGAAGAAGATCTGCAATAGCAGTGGGATATTTCGAAAAACTTCAATATAAACTGCGGCTAAGCGACTGACTAGCCAGTTACTCGATAAACGGGCAATACCCATGGTAAAACCGAGTATTGTTGCACATATAATACCCAGCACAGAAACTAATGCGGTGTTTAATAGGCCGACAAAAAAGGTGCGACCGTAGCTAAATGTCTCATCATATTCGATAAGGTGTAAGCCAATACCAAATCCCGCTTCTTTTGATAAGAAATCGAATCCGGTGGCGATTCCCCGCGCTTCTAGGTTACCTAACGCATTGCTTACTATGGTATAGAAAAACCAAACCAGAGCAGAGATAGCAATAATTTGAAACGCAACTGAGCGAAATGTGGGGTTGTAGAGGAGGTTAGTTTTGCGAGAGGCTGTTGTGCCTTCGTCTTGGGAAACCTTCGTTGGATTCATACTACATCCTAAAATTTTATATCCGTATAAAATAAGGGCGGCGATGCCGCCCTCAGTTTCCTTAACACATGATTATTAACGTAGTGGTGGCGCGTACATGAAACCACCTGCGTTCCATAGTGCGTTAACACCGCGGCTAATTTGTAGAGGAGAACCTGTACCTACTGTACGTTCGAAGCTCTCACCGTAGTTACCAACTTGCTTAACTACTTGATAGCCCCAATCATCCTTAAGGCCTAAAGCTGTGCCTTTTGGACCATCAACACCTAGGATACGTTTAACGTTTGGATCTGTAGATTTCAGCATTTGATCCGCGTTCTTTGATGTAATCCCGTATTCTTCTGCGTTAATCATTACGTTGAGTGTCCACTTAGCGACGTTAAACCACTTGTCATCACCTTGACGCACAACAGGGCCTAGTGGCTCTTTTGAGATGATTTCAGGAAGAACAACGGCTGATGTTGGATCTTTCAGATTAAGACGAAGTGCATATAGGCCTGATTGGTCTGTAGTTAGAACATCACAGCGACCTGCGTCAAATCCAGCAGACGTTTGTGCTGCTGTATCAAATACGACTGGCTTATAGCTCATACCTGATGCACGGAAATAGTCGGCAAGGTTAAGCTCAGTGGTGGTACCGGATTGAACACAAACTGCTGCGCCATCAAGCTCTTTAGCACTTTTAACGCCTAGGTCTTTTTTGACCATGAAGCCTTGCCCATCATAGTAATTGACGCCAACAAAGTTGAGACCGAGAGCAGTATCACGGTGCTGAGTCCATGTGGTGTTACGTGATAGGATATCAATCTCACCAGATTGTAGGGCGGTGAAACGCTCTTTTGCGGTTAAAGGAACATATTTTACTTTTGTTTTATCTCCAAGTACCGCTGCGGCAACTGCTTGGCAGTATTCGACATCAATACCTTCCCATTGACCTTTAGAGTTCGGGTTAGAAAAACCAGGAAGACCAGTGCTCACGCCACAGGTTAATGAACCAGCCGCCAAAACCTTGTCTAATGTGCTATCTGCTGCGCTAGCAGAGGTAGCAACGACTGCAGTTGAAGCTGCTATTACTGAAGCTAGAATGGTGAGTTTTTTTGCCATCTCTTCGTATCCTTGTATGTAATTTCCATAGTGATGTGATATCACTCTCAACGTGACTTTGATGTATCAAAACACCTTGTTTGAGTCACCAAAGTGGGGCATATTTTTAAAACCCACTTACAAAGTAGTAGAGCTTGCTAAGTATCTCAATTGACTACAATTTGTTAGATACGTGCAAATCACGTAACTAGAATGACGAAATGTTATGCGTTTGTAAATAGTGCGGGCTTGATCAATTTTGGTGAAACAAGATTTATGCGTATCCTTATTATCAGGCTTGAATATTTGCTCTGAATTTGTGGTTATTTACCATATTATAAATTGTATATAGTTATTTATTTGAAGTAAGTATCTACAGGTTGCAAGTGTAGGATATTTTCAATGCACCATTTCACAGCAAGATATTAGCCAGTAATTTTTTAACAACTAAGGGCGTTTATGCAATACTTTCCGCTGTTTTATGATCTAAATCACAAACCTGTATTGGTGGTTGGTGGAGGTGAGGTTGCTTGTCGCAAGGTAGAGGCATTAATTAAAGCTGGGGCATTAGTTACTGTTGTATCTCCTAGACTCGATCCGTATCTAGCAGATCAGTACCATCAACAAGCTATTATATGGATAAAGTCCTTTTATCGCTCTGAATTAATAGATGACTTTATTCAGGTATGGGCAACAACAGACAATCCACAGCTCAATCATCGGGTGCACCATGATGCAAAACGCGCTGGAATCATGGTTAATGTTGTTGATGATACGCCATATTGTGACTTTATTACGCCATCAATGATTGAAAGAGGTAAGGTTCAGATTGCCTTTTCAAGTGGGGGGGCATCTCCGGTACTTATTCGTAATTTGCGCAAGTTATTTGAGGCGGTGTTACCGCAAAATTTGGCGCTGCACGCGGATTTTGCGTCTAGTAAACGTGAAGATATTAAACAGTATCTATCTGATGTAAGAAAGCGGCGACTTTTTTGGGAGGCATTTTTTAGTAGCGCCGCGGTATTAAAGGCGCAACATTATAGTGAGCTTGAAACTGCGTATCACGCACTGTTAGCTAGTCAAAGATTCGAACCAAGTTTTAAGGTGTTTTGGGTTGAGACAGGTGATGATTTTGAGCTGTTGAGTCTTAAAGCATTACGACTGATGCAAAACGCTGAAATGGTGTTTGTGCATAAAGATATCCAGCCAGTGTTTATTGAAGGTGTACGCCGAGACGCTGAGCGTGACACATGGACATCGATGGTGGAACTTAAACCCATGTTAGAGGTTCAAAAACACAAATCTACTAATGTTGTTATCTTATTGCCTAGACTTAACTCGATGTTAGAAGCGGAGATAGAGCTTGGCTTTGATAATGTTGAATTGTTGAGAAGTCTTTAAAAAATGGAGCCTAAAAGGCTCCATTTTTGTATGCAACTAACCAAGATTAGTCACGAAAGTTTTCATATTGGAAAGGTTGACCTAATTCGCTCTGCTTAATCAGCGCGATACTAGCTTGAAGGTCATCTCTTTTTTTGCCTGTGATACGAACTTTATCACCTTGAATACTAGCCTGAACCTTAACCTTGTTATCCTTAACAAGCTTAACGATCTTTTTAGCCATGTCTTTATCAATGCCTTGCTTAAAAATAATCGTTTGATACCAGTTTTTGCCAGAGGCATCTTCTTTCTGCGATTCCATGCTATTTACATCAACACCACGTTTGGTGAGGGCGCTACGCAGGATATCTCGCATCTGTTTTAACTGGAAGTCGGCTTCTGCTGCCAACTTTACTTGGTCATCTTTAAATTCAAAGCTTGCTTTAATACCACGAAAATCGAAGCGCGTAGCAAGCTCACGGTTAGCATTTTCTACCGCGTGGCGAACATCAACGCTTTCAATTTCTGAAACGATGTCAAATGAAGGCATCTGTTTTTCCTTATTGTTGAGTCTTTACTGCACTAGAAAGGATATCAAGCATCTCAACGGTATGCTCCCAACTTAAGCATGGATCTGTGATGGATTTACCATATTCCAATGAAGTTAGGTCGTTCATCGGTTGATTGCCTTCCTCTATGAAGCTTTCAGCCATAATTCCTGCAATTTGAGTGCTGCCAGATTCAATCTGCTGTGCGATATCTTTGGCTACATCCAGTTGACGGCGGTGCTGTTTCTGACAGTTAGCATGGCTAAAATCGACGATTAAGCGCTGTGGCAAACCAACGTCACCCAATGCTGAACACGCTGCTTGGATTGATTGTGAGTCAAAGTTAGGACCAGTATCACCACCACGTAAGATAACGTGACCATGTGGGTTGCCCGCAGTTCTATAAACAGTCATGCGACCATTTTTGTCTGGTGAGTAGAAGTAGTGGGACGCTTTTGATGCGCGGACAGCGTCGATAGCAATCTTAACGTTACCGTTGGTTCCATTTTTAAAGCCAACAGGGCATGACAAAGCAGACGCCATTTCACGGTGAATCTGTGATTCAGTAGTACGTGCACCAATAGCACCCCATGAAATAAGGTCAGTAATATATTGGCCTGTAATCATGTCTAAAAACTCAGTGGCAGTAGCAAGTCCAAGCTTATTAACGTCAAGTAGAAGCTGTCTTGCCATATTTAGGCCAGTTTCCAACGCGTAACTGCCATCAAGATTTGGATCTGTAATCAGACCTTTCCAGCCGATAATAGTACGAGGCTTCTCAAAGTAAGTACGCATTACAATAAATAATTGATCTTGATACTGCTCTTGAACGGCCGCTAAGCGGTTAGCATAATCTAATGCCGCTTGTGGGTCATGAATAGAGCATGGGCCTACGATGACAAGTAGACGATTGTCTTTACCATTCAAAATATCTTGAATTTGTTTACGAGAGTCGTCGATGTGTTTAGCAACTTCGTCAGTCAAAGGATGATTGGCTGATAATTCACTTGGTGTAGGTAGTGGACCTAGGGCTTGAGTTCGTAACTCATCAGTTTGTAAAGGCATATCAAGCTTCTTAATTAGTTAAATTAGGCTGGGATCAGCAGACCTTAAAGATAACGGAAATATATGTATGAATAAACGTGAAAAGCAGTTTTATCGTAGTTTGTCATATAATTGAATAAGTTTTAATCACATCAGCTGCACAATAAGCCCTGTTTTACGTTGAAAGGCGTAATGACGCTTGGGCTCGCTATACTTTGGTGGTATGTTGGTAAAAAACCTTTATACAGAGATTTCAAGGAAGCCCATGTCCCAGTCTAAACATTCAGTTGGCAGCTCAATTCAACATACTTCGCAGTCTGCTCCACATGTATTTCTTTCTTTAGGTGACTTTCTTCAAGAGCGTCTTTTCTTTCACCCAAGCTTACTTGATGAGCGAGAGCCTCTTGGTGAAGGTGATGAAATGGCGCTTAATACCATCTTGGAAGGTCGCAGCATCGATGAATGTTACGATGCGACCTTGGCTGTGGTTATTGACGCTTTAGATATTCAGCCAGACCAACGGGTGCGCTTTGAATTAAACAGCTGTGATAGTAAAGATTTGGCATCTCTTATTGGTGGTGATATTGAAGCACAAGAACAAAACCCTTTAGTAGGGCTTCGTGGTGTCGCTCGTTATACAGACAGCAACTGTAAGAAACCCTTCATCCGTGAATGTGAGATAATCAAATCACTACGCGCTAAGGGCATCGCCATTGAGGTTGTGGTACCGTTTGTTAAAAGTTTAAGTGATGCTGCGCGTGTTATTGATGCGTTAGCAGAGCAGGGATTACCGCGTGGGCTTAATGGTCTGCGCGTGTTATTTGGGGCTGATACACCTTCAGCGGCACTGCTGAGTGAGCGCCTTCTAAAATATTTCGATGGTGTAGTGGTTGATCTAGAAGTTCTAGCGCAATTGACCTTGGGTGTTGATATGTCCAATGAACACGTTTCGCAAGCCTTATCTTTAGATAACGAACCCGTACTAGAGCTTGTGAGTCGTGCGTTCGGCAATGCTCAAGCGGCCAATAAATCCCATATATTATTGTTGCCTGAGAGTGCGTACCAATCCGATAAAATCCATGATTTATTGAACGACTTTTTGAGCACGGATGTGGTGCTAAAAGGCTAAATAGCTTGTAAAGTTTGTTTTGCACACTACAATCACCTCGAATCTTTTCTGGGACGGTGAACGTCCCGCACTACACAGAGAGACACAATGATCAAAGTTGGAACCATTAACAACTTAAAAGTTACTCAAATTGAAGAGTTTGGGGTGTTTTTAGATGCTGACGATTATGGCTCAGTATTACTGCCTAAAAAGCAAAAGCCCGCAGAGCTTGAGGTTGGGCAATACCTTAAGGTGTTCCTTTATTTTGATTCCAATAATGAATTGTGTGCAACGCGTGAAACCCCAGTAGCACAAGTTGGAGAGTGGGGGCTAATGCGCATTAGTAGCGTTAATAGCACCGGCGCTTTTGCTGATTGGGGTATCGAGAAAAAAGACCTACTTGTTCCTTATGGCGAGCAACGTGCTCGTTTTAGTGAAGGACAAACCGTCTTAGTATACGTGTATAGTGATAAAGCCAGTGGTCGTATTGTTGGGACAACCAAATTCAACAAGCTACTAGATAAAACCCCTAAACACTATAAAACAAATCAGCAAGTTGAATTGATCATTGCTGAGCGTAGTGACTTGGGCTTTAAGGCAATAGTTAATGGCGAACATTGGGGCATGATATTTAGCTCTGATGTGATTGGTAAAATCTTTGTCGGTAAGCGTCTTAAAGGCTATGTGAAACAAGTTCGCGAAGATGGAAAAATTGACCTAGCGTTACAGAAAGTAGGTTCAGAGAAGTTAGATGATCTTAGTGATAAGATCATGACTTTACTGCAAAAGAAAGATGGATTTTTGCCAGTGAATGATAAATCTGCGCCAGATACAATCTTCAATTTGTTTAGAGCAAGTAAAGGTACGTTTAAGAAGTCTATCGGTGGTCTGTATAAGAAAGGACTCATCACCATAGAAAAAGATGGCATACATCAGGTTAAATAGAATCAAAAAAAGAGCCTAGGTTATCCTCACCTAGGCTTTGGGGAATGGCTCTTTATCAAAAGAGCCTACGCTAATTAATTATCTAAGTTTAGTATAGCTTTCCCTTTCTACAAGTCAGTGGCATTTTTATCTGTAGAGTACTCACTAGAAGAGGTTCGTATCACGCACCATTTCTCTAGGTAGCCCGTTCTTTATCCTATTTCCTACCCATTTACCAAGGCCAATAGTGACACCTTGATAGCGGACTAATACCTCACCTTGCTTATTTTCTGACTCTGGACGGATATCACGCCCCATATACCACTGCCTAGCATCGTCTACTGACAGTTCGACCGCACTAGATTCACTGTTATTACATAATGCGGTTATGGCTTGATGTTGCCAGCGGTAGCCTTTCTTATGTGTTTCAGCCAACTTAATCCCAATTCTTTGAAATCTAAGCTGACGCAATAATGATTCAATTGGGGCAGGGAATAACCAAATTTCATTATCCCTTTGCCACAATTTAAAGCTGCCGGGTATCTCAATATCAACACTGTGCTTAAATGCTTTAGTTACCGTGTCACACTCCTTCCTAGTGAGAGGAGAGAATGGGAATTTACCTAGGCGCTTTTTAACCTTTGGCGGTGTAACTGAATCCACTTTTCGAAACTTAGCAATAAAAAAACCTTCACAGTCATAAACCTGCGGGTAGACGTGAATATGCCCTTGCTCTGTCAATGAGTGCTCAACCCCTTCAAATAAGCCATCTAGCGGAATACTTTCAATCGCATCGTCAAAGGTATCTAAAAGGTGTGATACAACCCCTTGGTTTTCTTGAGTATTGAGAGTGCAGGTTGAATACACTAAAGTGCCACCTGGCTTCAGTGCGTGGAAGGCACTTTCGATTAGGTCTTGCTGAGTGTTGGAAATATCAGTAACCGATTCAAGGCTCCAGTTTTTCATGGCATCGGCGTCTTTTCGTAGTGACCCTTCACCTGAACACGGCGCATCCAACAAGATGGCATCGAAGGTCTCTGGTAGCCAACCCCCAAATACGCGTGCATCAAAATTGGTGAGTGCCATGTTGCCAACCCCACAGCGCATGAGATTGCCAAACAATATTTTGACCCGGCTCGCGGCGTATTCATTCGCAACAACTAAGCCGTTACCGTTAAGTGCAGCTGCGAGCTGCGTTGTTTTAGAGCCAGGAGCGGCAGCCATATCTAACAAACGCATATCTGGGGTGATCTCAAGGTCTTTTAATAGTGCGCTTACCGGCACCATTGAGCTTGCTTCTTGAATGTAGAACAGGCCAGATAAATGTTGGCTGGTATTACCTAGCGATATTGTCTCACTTTCGTTGTCAAGCCAAAACCCTTCACTACACCAAGGTATAGGGGTCAATACCCAGCCCATTTCGCTGGCTTGGACGATAAAATCCGCTACGGATATCTTTAGCGTATTCACACGAATGCTGCGTTTTAGTGGCCTGCGACACGCTTCAAGAAGTTCGTCTAAATCAAGGTGAGCAGGCAGTTGTTGTTGCATGAGGTCAATAAACTGCTGAGGGATATATACATTTGGGTGCACGAAGATGCTCCGGCTGTTAAAGGGGCGTGCAAAGTGTAACAGCACACCCTCATTAATTTAAGACTAATTCTTCTCTCTATAGGTTAAAAGAATCAATCGACTCGGTTTGGTTAATCTTTAGGTATTGCGGTGCGCCATTCTAACCATGTCGGATCAGCTTGTTTATACAAATAGAACGCACGCCCATCTTTGGCGATAGGTGTAAGCTTGGTATCCTCAGGCGTTGCAAAGGCGATCCCCCCCCGAAGAATACTTTCGACCGTACCTGATTTTACATTAGCTCCGCTTAGGCCAAAGGAGACGTCAAGTCCAGATACGTTCCAAAATAGGGTGTTTTCTCTGATCAAATACGCGTAATCAGGGCTTACCTGAGCCGTAACAATGACGCGATCAGCAAGCTCACCTAGACGCACATCGCTCACGTGTCCAACCTCTATTTCGCGATACAATATCGGCGTACCTACCGAGACTGAACCCTTAGATTTGGCCTGTAGATAGAAATTGACCCCTCCAGATTGTGGCTTGGACTGGGCTAGAGAAAAGCGGGTCTGTGTATTGCCCTTATTCGATGGTTGCACCTCAATCGTTGGCACAATCGCACTGGCGAGATTCTTTATTCCCTTTAATCCTATCTCAGGTGTAACAAGCCAAAATTTGGCGCCAGCTTTGGCAATCTTGTTTGAATATTGCGGGTAAATGCGTGCCTCAATTTCGACTTGAGAGTGAGTGAATACGGGCTGAACCTGTGTTACCTCACCAACGTTAACCCCTTTATAGGTAATCGCAGTGCCTGTGGTAACGCCATTAGCTTGGGTGGCGGTAAGCGTGATGGATTTACCATATTGCTGGGCTGAGGTTTTATCAGGGTATAGTTTGAAATTACTCCCTGACTTATTTGCCACACCTGCAATGGTATCAAAAGCGATGCCGCCATTAATAACGCGAGACAAGGGCTGAGCCGAAACCTTGATTCCCGATAAACTGGCATCGACTTTAATGCCGGAATGATTCCAAAACACTGTATTTTTATTGAGTAAGTGGGTGAACTGCCCCTCAATTAACACCTTAACCACCATACCTGACACATCAAGCTTGTAACTTATGACCTGGCCAACGGGCAGGTTGCGGTAATACAGTGGAGAGCCTATAGCAACCGGAGGGAGATCGTTAGCAATCAAACTAATAATTTGCTTGTTGTTGCTAGAGTCTTGTGCCAGCTTCGCAAGTTGCTCACTAGAATACAGTGGGTACTGTTTTAATACCTGTTTAGTACCCGTGCTATAAAAGCTAATACTGCCAGTTAATAGATTAGCAATGGGGGGGATTTTGACGTCAACGCCGCTAGGAGCCAGTTGTGCTGAGACGGTTGATGATATAAAAAACTTATTTTGTGAGCGGATCAGATAACGGTAAGGGGCATCAATAAGTAGGTTTATTTTTACGCCGTGCTTAGTAAGTTGTGACGACGTCACTTTACCTACGGTAATTCCCCGGTACAACACCGATGCGTCTGCTTCCAGGCCATAGCTTTGGTCAGCCAAAAGCGAGATAGCGAGTTTACTGTTGTCTAATGTATTGAGTTTATCTTGTTTGATAGCCTTGAAGTTTCTGGTCGCTTCGCCGTCTCCAGGTAAGAGAGTTAAAAAATTACCTCGAACCAAATTGGAGAGGTTATCAACCTTACTCAAAGATAATGTCGGTTCTTCGAGTAGAAACTGAGCGCCAGTAGTCAACATTTCCTGATAGGCAGGCTCTACCGTTGCTTGGGCAATAATATCTTTTTTATCTTTGCTTAATTGGACCGCCGTTATCTGTCCAATTTCAATCCCGCGATAAACCAAGGGTGCGCCGCTGGGATTAATTTTATTGTGGTCGGGCAGCGCTATGGTGATAGGGATACCACGGCCTGCGGTCGCGAGATTAGGGTAGAGCTTAAACTCAGTGTCCGGCGCCACCTTATGCCCTTGAGCGGGTGAATCAACGGCAATTCCGCCACCAACAAGCGCTGATAGGCTTTCTAGATTTACGTCAACTCCATCAAAACCAACACGAGCATTAATCCCTGACACATTCCAAAAACGGCTTTCACTGGTGATGATATTGTCGTATTCCTCGTCGATATAGGCCCTTAAAATGACAGATTTTCCGTCTTTGTCTAAATCAAAGCTATAGATCTCACCAATTGGGATTTTACGAAACAATATCTTAGACCCAATATTAACTGAGCCTAAATCTTTACTGCGCAGTGTTAAGCGTAATCCATTGGGGTTGGAACTGTGTAAGTCCTGTGGTGCTTTGCTTAGCGCTTGAAATACCTTCGGCCAGTTTTTTGATTTACGAGTCGCACTTTGAATGGCGATATAGTTGCCTGAGACCAAGGCATCCAATCCTGATACCCCTGATAGACTAGCAGTAGGCTTAACTAACCAAAACTTTGTATCTTTACCCAACAACTGTATTGCATCGCGAGATACCTCAGCATCGACGTAGATACCTTTGAGATCTTTAGCAAGCTCAAGTTTTTTAACCATACCTACTTCTAGACCTTGGTATCTTAGGGTAGTACGGCCGGCAATGAGACCTTGAGCGTTAGGGAAATGGATACGAACCATTTGCCCTGATTCATTTACACTTTTAAATAGCAGCCACGCACCCAGTAGCAAGGCCAAGATAGGAAGCGCCCATAAAGGTGAGAGGCCAGTGGCTCGCTTAATGTCAGGTTTAGGTGGTGTATGAATATTCTGTTCTGTCATTTCTCATTCTTATTCGAGTAGTTTTTCCAGATTAACTTGGAATCAAGGGTTTCTGCGGCAAACATGGTAAACACCACCACCACACCAAACGCCACCGCGCCATATCCAGGAGTAAAGTTAAGTATCTGGCCTCTATCGACCAAGGTTAACATGATAGCCATAACAAAGATGTCTACCATTGACCATTTCCCAATCCATTTAACTATATAAAACAACATCATACGTTGTCGATGATAGACGGTTCTTTTAAAGTGAATACAAAGTAATAAATACAAAATGCCAAGTATCTTAGCCACGGGTACCACGATACTGGCAACAAAAATAACAATGGCAATTGCGACCATATCACTATTAACCAGTGAAATAACACCAGAAAATATGGTGTCTTCTATGCGAGCACCATTGGCATACAAAATAGATATAGGGATGACATTCGCCGGTATTAATGCCAGCGCAGCCACAATAATTAATGCCCATGTTGCTTGAATTGATCGGGAATCATTCTGAGTAAGGCTACTATTGCATCGTTGACATCGAGAGCCCGTATTTTGTGGTAAATGACAGTGTGGGCAGTCAGCAATACCTTGCTCAATATTTAGCGGTTGCTGACGTAAGGTTTGTGTTTGTCTATCCCACTTCTTCCAATAGCGGCGAGGACTGACCCGCATTACCAATATTAAACACACAAATTGCAATACCACCAATATCGGAATACCGATACCAAAGATCAAGTCACTATAGTCCCTGAGTTTGATACAGCAAATAACGATACTCACAATGTAGACATCTATCATCATCCAATGTTTTAGATGATGTACCCCAAACATACTCCAACGCATCAATGGAAAGTTCGTTGTTTTAAGAGCAAAATTTGCCATTAGTACGCAACTACAATGTAGGAGTGGCACCAGAAAACCGCACAGTAGTACCAATATGGCAACAAAGAGGTAGCCTTCGTCATTGAGTAGTCGTACACCATCTAATACGGTTGCCGGTATCACCTCTCCAACCAATCGAATAGATAAGAAAGGGTAGATGATAACAGGGATAAAAAGCATTAATGCACTGATCGCCAGCGCTATGTCACCAGAAAAAGAATGTCGAGCACCTCGGTAGAGTTGAGTCGAACAGCGCGGGCAATAGGCATTTTGTTTGTTTTCAAGTTTAAGGTGCTGTACCGCCATCCCACAGCCTTGGCATAACCTAAGTGCATTTTGTGGGATGTTGGGGGTAATGGTGCTATACATTTATGCCTACTTCTTGCAGTAACTTGAGATTACTTGGTTATTTAGGGTACATTCAAAGACTAAGCGTAGCCAGTCGTGGTTAATCCTGCATTTTGTAGAGGCAACTGTATAGGCTTATACATGATTTAGTTACAAAAAGTATAATGGAGATTAAGTTTGAAGCTGTCCGACTATCATAGAGTTAGCCTACAAATTGAGGCGTTAATAACGGGAGAACCCGATATTATTGCAAATCTGTCTAATATTAGTGCCGTGTTGGCGATGGAGTTAGAGGCGATTAATTGGGTCGGTTTTTATCTTACCCAAGGGGATGAATTAGTATTAGGGCCGTTCCAAGGTAAACCCGCTTGTGTGCGTATTACATGGGGGAAAGGTGTCTGTGGTACAGCGGCGGCAACCAATACAGTGCAACGCATTGCGGATGTTCATCAGTTCGAAGGACATATCGCTTGTGATGCAGCAAGTAACTCAGAAATAGTTATTCCATTTGTAATTAATGGTAAAGTAGCTGGGGTATTGGATATTGATAGCCCAAATATAGGTCGTTTTAATGAAATTGATGAGCAAGGATTGACTTTAGTTATGGGAAAAGTCGAAGAATTGCTCAATACTCAAGCTAACTCGAACTAAAATGACGTTCGGGAGTGGTTTTTAAATCGCATCTCTTTATAATAACGCTCATAATTATTGATGAATAAACGCGGAAGGCCGCGTCTTAATCAGGAACCCGCATGGAAAACACCGAAAAACTAAAAACTACCAAAGAAGTGATTGCATATATTGCCGAATGCTTCCCTAAATGCTTTACTGTAGAAGGCGAAGCTAAACCACTGAAAATTGGTATTTTTCAAGATTTAGCACAGCGTTTAGACGAAGACACTAAAGTGAGTAAAACTCAACTACGCGCTGCGCTTCGCCAATATACGTCATCTTGGCGTTACCTGCATGGTGTTAAACCTGGTGCGGTTCGCGTTGATCTTGATGGCAATGCGTGTGGTGAACTAGAGCAAGAACATGTTGACCACGCTCAACAAGCGCTAGCGGAAAGCAAAGCTCGTGTTGCTGCTCGTCGTAAAGAGCAAGCAGATAAAGCACGTGAAGAGCAAAAAGCGAAACGTGCAAAAGCAAACAAAGTGCCGGCTCGTAAATCTAAGCCACGTGCTGAACAAAAACCAAAGGCGCCAGTAGAAACTCGTGCTCTAAACAGCGATGAAATTGCTGTAGGTAATAACGTTAACGTCAACATGGGTACCGGCAATTTGGCGGCTACGATTGTTGAAATCAACAAGGACGATGTGCGAGTGCAACTAAATAATGGCCTGCAAATGGTCGTTAAAGCGGAGCATCTTCGCGCTTAAAAGGAGTTTATCCTGCGAATGAAAATGCGTGCAAAGATAACGCTTATTGCAGCTAGCGTAATGCTAGCTGCTTCTGCAAATGCAGTAGAAGCAAAACTTTCTCTAAATAACCTGCCAACCTTGACTCCTGAGGTTCAGCATCAAACTTCGGCAAAGCGTGTTACATCACGTTTTACTCGATCACACTATAAGCAGTTTAAACTCGATGATAAGTTCTCTGAGCATATCTTTGACCGCTACTTAAACATGTTGGATTACAATCATAATTTGTTTACTCAAAGTGAAGTCGATGGCTTTGCACAGTGGCGAGTTGGATTGGATGATGCGCTAAAAACTGGCGATAACAGTATTGCATTCAAGCTTTATAATGAATCGATGCGTAAGCGTTTTGAACGCTTTAGTTATGCACTTTCTCTTCTTGATCATGAAATGAAATTCGATGCGGATGAATCGATTGAGCTAGATCGAAGCAAGGCCGCTTGGCCTAAGTCTAAGGCTGAGATTGATGAGTTATGGCGTAAACGTGTTAAATATGACGCGTTAAACCTTGCGTTAACTGATAAAAAATGGCCTGAAATAAAAGAGATACTAGAAAAGCGTTACAACAGTGCTATGAAGCGTATCTCTCAAACAGAAAGTGAAGATGTATTCCAGCTTTATATGAATGCCTTTTCTCGTTCGGTTGATCCACATACCAGCTATTTATCACCACGTAGCGCGGATAACTTCCAATCAGAGATGAACCTTTCTTTAGAGGGTATCGGTGCTGTGTTACAGATGACTGACGATTACACTGTCATTCGTTCGTTGGTAGCCGGTGGCCCTGCGGCCAAAAGTAAATCCTTGAATGATGGCGATCGCATTATCGGTGTTGGTCAAGAAGATAGTGATATCGTTGATGTTATCGGCTGGCGTTTAGATGATGTTGTTGACCTTATTAAGGGGCCTAAAGGTTCTAAGGTTATTTTGCAAATCTTACCTGAAGGTAAGGATGCGAAAAGCAAAACGGTCACTATTGTGCGTGACAAGGTTCGCCTTGAGGACCGCGCCGTAAAATCGGAAGTAATAGAGAAAGACGGTCATAAATTTGGTGTCCTTGAAGTACCTAGCTTCTATGTTGGGTTATCGAAAGATACAGACAAACTTATTACTGAACTTAAGCTGCAAAAAGTAGATGGTATTATTGTTGACTTGCGCAACAACGGTGGCGGCGCTTTATCTGAAGCTACGGCACTGTCTGGTTTATTTATAACCAGTGGTCCTGTGGTGCAAGTCCGTGATAGCTATGGTCGGGTCAATATTAATACCGACACCGGCAATGAAATCAGTTATGACGGCCCACTGACGGTATTGGTAAATCGTTATAGTGCCTCTGCATCAGAGATCTTTGCGGCAGCAATGCAAGACTATGGTCGTGCAATTATTTTAGGTGAAAACTCATTTGGTAAGGGTACGGTTCAACAACACCGTTCTTTGAACCATATTTACGACTTGTTCGATAAAGAGTTAGGCTACGTTCAATACACGATTCAGAAGTTTTATCGTATCAATGGCGGCAGTACCCAGAATAAAGGGGTCATCCCCGATATTAGCTATCCGACAGCAATAAACCCTGAAGATACCGGTGAGAGTGTTGAAGACAATGCATTGCCTTGGGATAGTATTGAGGCGGCGCCATATAAGATTTATCAAGATGAGAGCAAGCTGATTACTGAGTTAACCGCCCAGCATAAAGCTCGCGTAGCGAAAGATATTGAGTTTGGCTTTATTCGAGATGATATTGAACGCTACAAGCAAGACAAAGACAACAACGAACTGTCTTTGAATCGAGCGGTACGCGAACAGGAATCTAACGATAGAGAGGCGTTGAACCTTAAACGCATTAATCAGCGCCAGGTTGAGCACGGTGACAAACCGTATAAAACCCTCGATGATGTGCCAAAGGATTATCAAGCACCAGACGCTTATCTAGATGAGTCAGTATCTATCATGGTTGATATGCTTAGTGATACCAAACAATAGCTTATTGTTTGTATGAGCAGATGGTAATGACTAAAGCCTTGCGCGTTTCGCGCAAGGCTTTTTTATTGTGCTTGATTGGCACTAGATTAAAACTGAGTCATTGAAAATGTGATACTGATCAACTTTCTCGCATTATCGTATAACCCTAACTAAGCTTTTATTGGTGATGTGTTTTGGGGGAGTAGTTATGCGGGCCTTATTGATTATAGTAAGCTTACTGATTGCTTCGTTTAGTGGTTATGCGCAGCAAAAAAACAAACCGCAATTTGAATATCCATTTTTACTGGGAGAATGGTACGTAAAAAATCCAAGCCCAGACCAAAATAGTGGATTTCGCGCAATAAAAATAAAGTTCGATTCTAACTACATTTTTCAGATTGACGTGCAGAAAATTGACTATTCATTGGAGCGTTGGCAGGGGATATATAATGCCAATGCTGACACCTTAGTCTTGGGATTAAACACGGCCACACCACAGATATACGCCTACCAAACCACCCATAACAAGCTCAACCTCAATGGAATTACATTTGTTAAATCCCTAAGTCGTCCGCTAGCTGGAATGTGGTCTAGTACGTCATTGTCCGGGGCGGACATTCTGGCGAGCAAAGTTGCGAGGCTTGACCTTATCTTACAACCTGATTTTATCTTTATGTTTAGGGTTAGTGGAGAAGGAGGGGCTGAGAGTATTAAACGCGGTGTTTATTATGTGGAGAACAACAGGCTAGTACTGCTTTATGACGATGGAGAAACCGCATCACATTATTCCTTGGTTGAAGATAAACTGACGCTGTATGGTCAAGGTGTTGATATGCAGGCTGAACTTGCTCGGATAAGGTAAAGTAAGTTTTCAGGTAAGTATTGGCTAGCGGTTAACTGTTTGCACATTATTTGGGCTTTCTAACTTGTATTTTTATTAAGAAACAGGGAATCTAGCAACAGAGACTATTCAACGTTATATCACAAGGAAATGGAATGAAAGACGCCTCGCCAATCCAACCTACAGCTAAATATCGTAAAGATTATGCTGCACCTTCATACACCATCACTTCAGTAGATCTGCGTTTCAATTTACATGAAACAGCCACTCAAGTTATCGCAACTTCTCAGCTCAAAGCTCTAGGATGTGATGATACACTCGAGTTACAAGGAGAGCAGTTGGTACTAAAAGGTATTACTGTGAATGGTAGCCAGTGGAGTGATTATGAAGAGAAGGAAGGCGCACTTATTCTTTCCAATCTTCCTACGGAGTTCGAACTTGTAATCACTACCGAGACTAACCCTAAAGCCAATACGGCGTTAGAAGGGTTATATATGTCGGGCGGTGCATTCTGTACTCAATGTGAAGCGGAAGGCTTTAGACGCATCACCTATTTCTTAGATCGACCAGATGTACTAGCAAAGTACACTACCACGGTTGAAGCAGACAAAGCGGCGTTTCCTTTCTTGTTGAGTAATGGTAATAAGATTGCCCAAGGGGACACAAGCAATGGTCGCCATTGGGTCACATGGCAAGACCCACACCCGAAACCAAGCTATCTGTTTGCCTTGGTTGCAGGGGATTTTGACCAATTAGTTGATACCTTCACTACACGCTCAGGCAACCAAGTTGCGCTGGAGATATTTGTAGATAAGGGCAACCTAAGCCGCGCTGAACACGCCATGCTTAGCCTTAAAAACTCAATGAAATGGGATGAAGAGCGATTCGGTCTAGAGTATGACCTTGATATCTACATGATTGTTGCGGTCGATTTCTTTAATATGGGCGCGATGGAAAACAAGGGTTTAAACGTATTCAACTCCAAGTTCGTATTAGCCGACCAAGATAGTGCGACTGATGCTGATTACCTTGGTATTGAAGCGGTTATTGGGCATGAGTATTTTCATAACTGGACCGGCAACCGCGTTACCTGTAGAGATTGGTTCCAACTTAGCCTCAAAGAAGGCTTAACCGTATTCCGCGACCAAGAGTTTTCAAGTGATCTTGGTTCACGTGCTGTTAATCGAGTGAATAATGTTAGTGTGATTCGTGGGCCGCAATTTGCTGAAGATGCAAGCCCGATGTCGCATCCGATTCGCCCAGAGAAAGTTATTGAAATGAATAACTTTTACACAGTAACCGTGTACGAAAAAGGCAGTGAAGTTATCCGTATGATTCACACCTTGTTAGGCGAATCTAAATTCCAAGCGGGTATTAAACTCTATTTTGAACGCCATGACGGTACCGCTGCAACCTGTGATGATTTTGTCGCAGCAATGCAAGATGCATCTGGGGTTGATCTTAGCCAATTTAAGCTATGGTATAGCCAGTCGGGTACACCAATTGTTACGGTTAAAGACCACTTTGATGAACAAGCTCAAACCTATTCGCTTACGATAGCGCAGCACACTCCTGAGACTGCGACACAAAAAGACAAGCAGCCGTTGCATATTCCATTTGATATTGAGCTTTATGATGATAAGGGCGATGTTGTGCCACTTATCATAAACGAAAAGCAACAGCCAAGCTTACTGCAGTTAACCCAAGCATCGCATACCTTCGTATTTGAGAATATCAAACATAAACCAACGCCGTCTCTACTGCGTGAGTTTACAGCGCCTGTTAAGCTTGAGTATGACTATACTGAAGCGCAATTAGTGTTACTAATGAAATGCGCCACTAACGAAGTCGCACGCTGGGATGCAACCCAATCTTTGATGGGACTGTATATCAAGCAGATGGTTGAGTCAGGTCAAACAGTTGCATTAAGTGACAAGGTGTTAGAGGCACTTAGAAGCATCCTTACCGATAAACAAGCAGATAAGGCATTAATTGCCGAAGCATTATTACCACCTCCATATAACGAAGTCTCAGGTTGGTATGAGCAGGTCGATGTGGATGCAATATTAACCGCACTGGATGCGTTGCGACTTGATATTGCAACTAATTTAGAGCCGCAACTTAAAGCCGTATATCTATCACTTTCGGCTCAACAGTACGATATTTCTCATCAAAGTATGGCGCGCAGAAAACTTCGTAATGTTTGTCTGCGCTACCTTTCACGCACGGGTAACTATGATGAGGAGATTAAGGCTCAATTTGAAAGCAGTGATAACATGACCGACAGCAGTGGTGCCTTGATTGCGGCAAATACTGAAACCGTTTCGGTACGTGAGCAATTGATGCAGGCATTTAGTGACAAATGGTCTGACAATGGCTTAGTGATGGATAAGTGGTTTGTTTTACAAGGACAGTACCCGAGTATACAAGCACTAGATAAGGTTAAGGCTGCTTTAGACCACAGTGCATTTAGTATGCAGAATCCAAATCGGGTACGTAACCTTATTGGTGGCTTTATCGGTAACCCTTATGCATTTCATGCAAAGGATGGTTCAGGCTACCGTTTTACCGGTGAAATGCTGGCAAAACTTAATGAGAGTAACCCTCAAGTCGCATCACGCCTGATTGATCCATTATTGAAGTTCGCTCGTTATGATGATCAGCGTAAGGCATTGATGAAAAAAGAATTGGAGACCTTGCGCGGCAATCCAAACCTGGCTAGAGATTTATTTGAAAAAGTAGAAGCTGCTCTCAAATAGGGCACTTTTTAGTCATTAAGGCTTGGTGGTGACCAAGCCTTTTTTCATAGTATTTTATAGAAAGAAGAAGGTTTATTAACAGGAGCTTCACATATATAGAATTTTATTAATAAATGTGAGCGGCGTGTCTTAACATACAAGAAATAAACGCCTTACAATACGTGCAACAGACACCATTGTCTGCCCATACTTAGAACAATAAAATCTAGATGGAGTGTTCCTATGAACGCACGTGAGCCCCTAGTTCCAGTCCTACTTGAAAAAGTATATCTTTTGATCCAAGACAAGGTTGCCAAAGAGCATCAAGTCGTTGTGACTCAACTTGCAAAGCACCTTTTTAGCCACATCTCTCATGACGATCTTGTATCACGTAATGAATCTGATCTTTATGGAGCCGTTGTCAGCCTATGGCAACATATGAAAGAAACACCTCTTCAACAGCTTTCGGTCAGAGTATTTAATCCCTCACTAAGCCGTAATGGTTGGCAATCAACCCATACCATTGTTGAAATCATATTAAAAGACAGCCCATTCTTAGTTGATTCAATCAAGATGACCTTGTCGCGCTTAGGTCTATCGAGTCATGTCATGTTACATGGTCCTGCACGTGTGAGTTTAAATAAGCAGGGTAAGATTCAGGAGATCAATAGTGATGATCTGAATGGCGAACTTTATTCGGTGTTTCATATAGAGGTCGATAGGTTAAGCAGTAAACAACAGATGCAACAGTTGGAAAACGAGCTGATTAGTGTGCTGCAAGACGTGCGGGCGGTGGTTGACGATTGGCAGCCAATGGCGAACACCCTAAAAAATGTTGTAAGCCAAGTAGAAGCACTACAGAAAACACCAAATTTAGACCAAGACCATATTAAGGAGTCTATCGATTTTCTGAACTGGATAGCCAACCATAATTTTACTTTTATGGGATACAAGGAATATCGCTTAGTCGAACAGGATAACGACAGTGTTTTAGAGCCTACCTCAGAGAAGGGGCTCGGTTTACTCGCGGACCCAAGCCGTGTACGGGCGACCAAGCTCAGCCAATTCTCCGAATCGGCTCGCAGAGAGGCCACCAAACCCTATGTCTTGATCCTTACCAAAGGCAATCGCCCATCGCGAATCCATAGACCGGCATACAATGACTACATCGGCGTAAAGATCTTTGATAAGGCTGGTAAGGTTATTGGCGAGCATCGATTTACTGGGCTTTATACCTCGGCTGTGTACAACCAAAGTGTTGAACGCATTCCTTTAGTACGTAACAAGGTGTCTAGGATCTTAGACAATAGCGGTTATTTAGATGGCTCCTATGCGTTTAAGGCTTTACACAATATTCTAGAAACCTACCCAAGGGATGAGTTACTACAAGCAGATGAAGAAGAACTGCTGCACACAGGGATTGGCGTTGTTCAGATGCAAGATAGGGATCTAATACGTCTATTTGTACGTAAAGACCCATTTGGCCGCTTTCTAAGCTGCATGGTTTATGTCACTAAAGACAGATATAACACCCAATTACGCCGTCAAACCCAACGCATCTTTAAGCGTGTATTTAATACAGATAAAGAGGTGGAATTTACCACCTATTTTTCAGAGAGCCCTTTGGCGCGTACCCATTACATCGTTCGTATCGAAGATAGTCACCTAGATTTTGATGTCAAAGCGATTGAACAAAATCTTATGGAGGTCTCATCTACGTGGAGTGACAGGCTAAAACAAGCCATAGTGACAAACCTTGGTGAAAGTCAGGGGCTGGCGATTGCCAAAAATTACAGCGAAGCATTTCCACGCTCTTATCATGAAGCTGTGCTACCCAATTCAGCCGTTACCGATATAGAAAAGCTGCAATCCTTAGACAATAATCAACGCCTTGGAATGCTATTTTACCGCCCCCAAGAAGAGCTTGTCGAAAGTAAAGTCGTTCATCTAAAGCTATATCATAAAGACACCCCAATCCATCTTTCGGATGTGATGCCGATGCTGGAAAACTTTGATCTTAGGGTTATAGGTGAATCCCCTTATCAGGTGACAACGGCCGATGGGAATACATACTGGATTCTTGATTTCTCTATGCTACATAAAGGCAGCAATGCAGTTGACTTTAATAAAGCTCGAGACCGTTTTCAGCAGGCCTTTGCTGGCGTGTGGCAGAAGGAATATGAGAATGATGGTTTTAATCGATTGGTTCTTGGCGCGGGATTGAGCGGTAGAGAGGTAACGATACTGCGTGCCTATGCCAAATATATGCGTCAAGTTGGTTTCCCGTTTAGCCAAGAATATATTTACAGCACCTTAGCCTCTCATCCTAAGCTTGCCACTCAATTGGTGAGCCTGTTTATCAAGAGATTCTCACCAAAGCACGGCGGGGAAGAGAGTGCGCAAGTTAAGGTTATCGAACAGATCAACACTCAGCTTGATAAAGTAGAGAGCCTGGATGATGACCGCATTGTTAGACGTTATGTTGAGATGATACGTGCGACTTTGCGAACCAATTACTATCAAACTACAGATAACGGCAGCTATAAATCTTGCCTAGCACTCAAGCTATCACCGAAACAGATACCTGAGATCCCACAACCGGTGCCGCAATTTGAGATGTTTGTGTATGCGACCGACGTTGAAGGCGTGCATCTGCGAGGTGGAAAGGTAGCAAGAGGGGGCCTGCGTTGGTCAGACCGATTTGAAGACTACCGTACCGAGATCCTAGGTTTAGTTAAGGCGCAACAGGTCAAGAATACTGTAATCCT
Source organism: Vibrio gallicus (assembly GCF_024346875.1). Lineage (NCBI taxonomy): Bacteria > Pseudomonadati > Pseudomonadota > Gammaproteobacteria > Vibrionales > Vibrionaceae > Vibrio > Vibrio gallicus. Next base: position 1,237,929 of record NZ_AP024871.1, on the reverse strand, counting down.
ACCCGTTGGTGCAAAAGGAGGTTTTGTTTGTAAGAACCAGCACCTATTTACCAGTCGCGATGAGATCTTCGCGGAAGGACAGCGATGCTATAGACGCTTTATCAGTTCATTACTAGATGTGGCGGATAATATTATAGAGGGGCAGATTATTGTTCCTCAACAAGTAATACGCCACGATGATGATGACCCATACTTCGTAGTAGCGGCAGATAAGGGTACTGCTACCTTTTCTGATATCGCTAACAGTGTATCTGCTGATTATAACTTTTGGCTTGGCGATGCATTTGCGTCAGGTGGCTCAAATGGTTATGACCACAAAGTTATGGGGATAACGGCTAAAGGGGGATGGGAATCTGTAAAACGACACTTTCGTGAGGTCGGAGTAGATTGTCAAACTACCGATTTTACCGTAATCGGTATCGGTGACATGGCCGGTGATGTCTTTGGTAACGGTATGCTGTTATCCAAACATACGCGCCTGCAGGCTGCGTTTAATCATTTACACATATTTATTGACCCTAAACCAGAGGCAAAGTCCTCTTATGTTGAACGGGAGCGATTGTTTAATACACCTCGAACTGGATGGGAGGATTATGACAAGTCCTTGATTTCAAAGGGGGGAGGTGTGTTCTCCCGTAAAGCTAAATCAGTGACGTTGTCACCTGAAATCAAAAAAATGCTGGGCACTGATGCCACCACCATGACCCCAAATGAACTGATAAAACAGCTGCTATGTATGGAAGTGGACTTGTTATGGAATGGGGGGATTGGCACCTATGTTAAGTCCTCAAAAGAGAGCGATTCTGATGTGGGCGACAGAGCCAATGACGCCCTGCGTATCAATGGTAACCAATTGAAGGCGAAGATCGTCGGTGAAGGTGGAAACCTTGGGTTAACCCAGTTAGGACGAATAGAGTACGCACTTAACGGCGGGCGAGTGAACACCGATTTTGTTGATAATGTTGGTGGAGTAGATAGCTCAGACAATGAAGTAAATATTAAGATCCTACTCAATTCAGTTGTTGCTAATGGTGATCTTACCTTTAAAAAGCGTAACCAACTTCTTAACGCGATGGAAAGCCAGGTATCGAATATCGTACTGCAAGACGCCTACCGACAATCAGAGTCGATATCGGTGTCTGAAGCGCAGGGTGTTGCGGGCGTAAAAGAGCAACTTCGCTTTATTCACACTTTGGAGAAAGGTGGCCATCTTGATAGGCAGCTTGAATATATTCCTGATGATGAACAGCTTTTGGAGCGTGAAAAGCAAGGTAAAGCATTAACCAGACCGGAGCTATCGGTGCTGGTGGCTTATGCAAAAATGCAGCTCAAAGAGCAGTTAGCGGTTGACTCAATCAGCAACGATAGCCACCACACTCATTTGCTAATTAATTACTTCCCTAGTGAGTTACGTGGTAACTTTGAAAGAGAGATATATCAATATCCTTTACGCAAAGAATTGATCGCGACAGTACTAGCAAATGACATTGTCAATGAAATGGGGTGCAATTTCGTTACTCGTCTGCAAGAAGAAACCGGTGCCAATGTTGTCGATATTGCTAACGCATATACAGCATCTAAGGTGTTGTTTAAGTTAGATAAAACCTTTGATGACATTCGTTCTCATGACAATCGCCTACCATCATCGGTGCAATATGAATTGATGTTTGCTCTTCGCAGAACCTCGCGCCGTTTAACGCGTTGGATGCTACGCAACCGCTCTCAAAAATGCAGCGTGTCTGAGCTGGTGGAACGCTTTGAAACGGATATTAGGATAGTAGTGGAAAAGCTGGATGAGTTGCTTGTACAAGAGGAAGTCATTCAGCATGAACAACAGGCAAATGGATGGATTGAGCAGGGCGTAGATAGTCGTGTTGCAAATTATATTGCTCGATTATCGAGTCTGTATTGTTGCTATGATATTTCTAACGCTGCGAAGGAATGTGGTACCTCTGTTGAGCAAACCGCAAAACTCTATTTCCATCTCGGCGATAAGTTATCCCTGCATTGGTTCTTATGGCAGATCAATAACCAAGTTGTTGATAACCACTGGCAAGCGCTGGCTAGAGCTGCCTTTAGAGAGGATCTCGATTGGCAACAACGTCAATTGACGATTCAGGTATTGCAGTGCGGATGCAGTGAAGGGAATGATAGCGTCGAGCAAACAATAGAGAACTGGATGCACATCAACAAAGAAGCTCTATCTCGCTGGGAGAATACTTTAAAGGAGTTTAAGGTGGGTAAGGTGCATGAATTTGCGAAATTTTCAGTCGCATTACGCGAACTCATGCTTTTAAACTTGAATTGTGAAGCAACTAAGTAAATAATAACGCCCCGTTTACTCGGGGCTTTTTATTATCGGAGGCACAATGCTCTACCGTCTTGCCAGGACTGGCTTATTTCAATTCGACGCAGAAACAGCGCACGATCTCGCGATCAAATATCTTCCTAAAATGACAGGCACGCCGCTTGATCTATTTTACCGTCAGCGACTCCCAAACCGTCCAGTTGAATGCATGGGCATTACATTTAAAAACCCAGTTGGATTGGCCGCAGGCCTAGACAAAAACGCAGAGTGTATTGAAGCATTCGGCGCAATGGGCTTTGGTTATATCGAAGTGGGTACCGTTACTCCACGCCCACAACCTGGCAACGATAAGCCACGTATGTTCCGCTTGCTTGAAGCTGATGGTTTGATTAACCGTATGGGCTTTAACAACCTTGGGGTTGATGCATTAGTTGAGAATGTAAAAAAATCGACCTATGACGGTGTCATAGGTATCAATATTGGTAAAAACAAAGACACTCCTATAGAACAGGGCAATAGTGACTACCTGATCTGTATGGAAAAGGTTTATCAATACGCAGGTTATATTGCGGTGAATATATCTTCACCAAATACTCCGGATCTTCGTACGCTGCAATATGGTGATGCATTAGATTCGTTGCTTGGTGAACTTAAGGCTAAACAAACTGAACTTAATAAGTTACACGGTAACTATGTACCGTTGGCACTTAAGATTGCTCCAGACCTAACGGATGATGAAATCAGCCAAATTTGTCAGTCGTTACTAAAACACAACATTGATGGTGTTATTGCGACCAATACCACATTAGATCGTAGTGTGGTTGAGGGGATGAAACATGCGAATGAGACTGGTGGCTTAAGTGGTCGTCCTGTACAACTACGCAGCACCGAAGTAGTTCAGAAACTGTATCAAGAATTGGGAGAAGAGATCCCTATAATTGGTGTTGGCGGTATTGATTCTTACGTTTCAGCAAAAGAAAAGATGCAAGCCGGTGCCAAATTGGTTCAAGTTTATTCTGGCTTTATTTTCCATGGTCCAAAGCTGGTTAAAGATATCGTGAAAAATCTTTAATTATGTAATTGAATAAACCTAGGAATTTAAATAAAGAGGGGATCTGTTTCCCCTTTTTTTTTCGCCTGCTGTTTGTAGAATTATTCAAAAGTAACGTGAACCTCATATCGAGAGGGAGCTGTAACGTCTTACTTTGATTGGAATCTGAGACGGGGCGAAGGTATGCTGAAATTAAGCGACACATGGAATTGGTATTATGACGAGGAGCAATCCTCATTGATGCTCGAGATTAGCAAGGAAATGGTTTTCCGTGCTAATTTGTCACGTAAGGTATTGATTGAGTCTGCATTTCAACCTCAACCGTTCTCCGTAGAGGATGCCCACCTATATGAATTCTTTCAAGCATCTGTGAAAGGGCTTGATATTTCAGTACCGCGTCAGTCGGAACTGATTCTAAAAGCGGTTACAGTTAAACGCTTCCATAAGCCGGTTCAACCTAAGAGTTGGTTCTTTGATTCGTACGGCGAAGGCTATGACCCAGAAGAAGGGGAGATAGTCGAGCTTAGCAATGGCTATAACAGTGGCATATTCATGGTTGTAGAGGCTTCTGAGTGTGCCAGTATTGTGGTCTCTGTTAATCTTGATGCTTTCTATTTGTCAGAAGGCAAATGCCTCACCTTTGGACACCCGATAAAGGTTATGCATGATAGGATGCGCCCTGTAAATAGTATATATACTCACGCAAATATTAAGATGGTGTCGTAACAACGGCCTATCAATCAACTTTTAAAAGCCGCCTTTGGTAATCCCAAAGGCGGCTTTTTTATTGCCTAAGATATTTTTCTATCACTAAGGTCAATGTTTTATTGGTCATTTTGTTGGTTCAAATCAATAAAAAGTGATTATTTTTAGCTGTATTTATTCATCCCATCAACGGTTAGCAGCGGTATTACACCCCTTTATTTCCCTGTTTTCACCTATATGTAAGTAACTTACTAACGAATCTGCACTCTGGTATACACCAATTTAGGAGTGAATAAGCATGCACTTACGGTCAGTTGCCTAATCTACGGTTGGGATAGCCAAATGTGAGTTAATAACCTGTGGTAACAAAACCACGAGCTGGAGTGGTGGATAAGTAGGCGATTGAAGTAAGGAATAAGAGAAATATCGGTATTTGCACTAATTAAGGTTTATAATTGACACCATTTTTGATCGGCTAAGTGACCAACATGCATCAATACCTAGCGGTAACCGCGAATGGACTAGAAAACCTCCTTGTAGATGAATTAAAGGAATTGGGGATTTCAGATCCCAAACCCGTACAAGCGGGTGTGAGATTTAAAGCAGATTTAGAGCAGATCTATAGAGCCTGTTTGTGGAGCCGCACTGCGTCACGCTTTGTTCGGGTATTAGCTGAGTTTCAATGCCAAGATGATATGGACTTATATCTCGCTGCAACCGCCGTGCGCTGGTCAAGCCACTTTGCACAAACCAAGAGTTTTATAGTGGATTTTAATGGTACAAACCAAGAGATTCGCAACAGCCAGTATGGTGCGATGAAGGTTAAAGATGCCATCGTGGATAGCTTTACTAAACAAAACCTAGAAAGGCCTACGATCAATAAAGATCAACCGGATCTGCGGGTGCATGTTCGTTTGCACCGTGATAAAGCGATTCTAGGTATTGATATGGTTGGTCAAGGCTTGAATCAACGCGGCTATAGAAGTGAAGCCGGTAGAGCGCCGTTGCGAGAAACCCTTGCCGCAGCCATTGTAATGAGAAGCGGTTGGGACAAGCAGTCACCTCTAGTCGACCCGATGTGTGGCTCAGGTACACTGCTGATTGAAGCTGTGATGTGGGCGGCCAATGTTGCCCCTGGACACGCCCGCAACAACTGGAGTTTAGAGAACCTTTGTGACTTTGATTATGAATTATGGGCAGAGGTTAAATCCGAAGCTAAGGTGCAAGGGCGCCGTGGTATAACTAAGTTTAGCCAACCTATCGTTGGCTATGACCTCGATAAGCGCGTTATCGAAACAGCGAAAAACAATGCCCGTCGCGCTGGCATTGCCGACTTGATTGATTTTCAAGTTTCGGATGCGACTAAGATCGTTGCTACATCCAGCGATAAAACAGGGACCTTGGTTAGTAACCCGCCATATGGCGAGCGTTTAGGGACTGAGCCTGGGCTTATTGCACTTTACTCTGAGTTTGGTGCACAGCTTAAAGCCCAATTTGGTGGTTGGAACGCCTCTATTTTCTCAAGCTCTGATGAGCTACTTAGCTGTTTGCGTATGCGTGCTGATAAGCAGTACAAGGTAAATAACGGTGCATTGAATTGTTTGCAAAAGAACTATTCTATCTCACTAAATAAGACCAACCCTAACGATGGTGAGCAACAGGTTGTTGCGCCAGATTTTGCTAACCGCCTGAAAAAGAATCTCGGCAAGATTGGTAAATGGGCTAAACGCGAACAGCTGGACTGTTATCGTATCTATGATGCGGATCTTCCTGATTACAATGTTGCTATTGATATCTACAACGATCACCTGGTTATACAAGAATATGCAGCGCCTAAAACCATTGAACCGCATGTGGCTAAAAGAAGACTCACCGATGTGATTCGCGCTGCTGTGCAAGTAACTGGTGTTGAAGCGAATAACGTGGTGTTGAAGGTAAGGCAAAAGCAAAAAGGGACCAATCAATATCAAAAATTGGCTCAGAAACAGCAAGAAATGCATGTGAATGAGTATGGGGTAAAGTTGAAAGTTAACCTGTTTGATTATCTGGATACCGGGTTATTCCTTGATCACAAGCTTACTCGTCGCATGCTTGGTCAGATGGCGCAGGGTAAGGATTTTTTAAACCTCTTTGCCTATACAGGTAGTGCTACAGTACACGCTGCTGCGGGCGGCGCTAAAAGCACCACAACAGTTGATATGTCAAAAACATACCTTGATTGGGCGCAACAAAACCTTGCTATCAACGGGTTTAAAAACAAGGCTCACACCTTTGTTCAAGCGGACTGCTTACAATGGCTTGAAAAATCACAATCGAATTACGATTTGATTTTCATTGATCCGCCAACATTTTCAAATTCTAAGCGAATGCAACAAACCTTCGATGTGCAGCGTGATCATATTGAATTAATGACCAATCTTAAGCGCTTGCTTAAACCTGGCGGTACTATCGTGTTCTCTAACAACAAACGTCACTTTAAGATGGATGTTGATGCGCTTGAGCAGTTACAGCTACAAGCAGAAAACATATCTGATAAAATGTTGCCGTTAGACTTTACTCGTAACAAACATATCCACAACTGCTGGTTGATTACTCACGGAGAGCAGGGTGATTCAACTCTTTAGTACCCAAGGTTGCCATCTGTGTGAACAAGCCCTTGAAATGTTCATGCAGATAGGTCAACAAGTCACTGTGGTTGACATCGCGTTTGATGATGAGTTGTTTTCTCGTTACGGCGTAACAATTCCAGTAGTGGAACATAACGGTGCCGAGCTTAACTGGCCCTTTAATATTGAAATTCTCAGATCTTGGTTAGAAACGAATGGCATTACTGACAATACATAACGGACAATTGGCTTTTGGCGATCTGCCTTTGATGCAGAACGCTGATTTTCAGCTGCAAGAAAACGAACGCGTATGCTTGGTAGGACGAAATGGTGCGGGTAAATCCACCATGATGAAGGTGATCGCTGGCGATATCCTAATGGACGACGGTCGATTGCAGATCCAGCAAGATGTTGTGGTTTCACGACTAGAGCAAGATCCACCTCGAGACCAAGAAGGGACAGTCTTTGATTATGTTTCGGAAGGCTTAGCCGAAGTCGGCAGACAGCTTAAGAGTTATCAAGAGCAACTCGATCTGCTAGCGGTTGACCCATCTGAAAAAAATATCAACAAACTGTCCAAGATCCAAGAGCAACTTGAGCATTCTGGAGCTTGGCGGTTCGAGAGCCGTATTACCAACGTTTTGGATGCACTCAAACTAGACGGGCATACTAAGCTAACGGACTTATCTGGCGGGTGGCAACGTAAGGCGGCACTTGCTAGAGCACTGGTACCCGATCCGGATGTGTTATTGCTCGATGAGCCGACTAACCACTTAGATGTGACGACCATAGAATGGTTAGAAGGCTTCCTTAAGGATTTCCGCGGCTCAATTATCTTTATTTCACACGACCGTAGCTTTATTCAATCTATGGCAACACGTATCGTTGACCTTGATCGCGGTAAGCTTTCTTCTTTCCCTGGTAACTACAAGCAATACTTAGAAGATAAAGAAGAAGCATTACGTGTCGAAGAGATGCAAAATGCGGAGTTTGATAAGAAATTAGCCCAAGAAGAGACCTGGATTCGTCAAGGCATTAAGGCGCGTCGTACCCGTAATGAAGGGCGTGTACGTGCATTAAAGCAACTGCGTAACGAGCGCAGTGAACGCCTTAACGTACAAGGCAAGGTAAACCTTAATATCGACGATGCTGCACGTAGCGGTAAGATAGTATTTGAAGCAAACAACCTTGGTTACAGCATCGACGGTAAAACCATAGTCAATGACTTTACCTTCTCAGTGATGCGTGGCGATAAGATTGCACTTATTGGTCCTAACGGATGTGGTAAGAGTACCTTGCTAAAGCTGATGCTTGGTGAATTAGCGCCACAGTCGGGTAATCTGCATTGCGGTACTAAACTAGAGGTGGCGTATTTTGACCAATACCGTGAAGCACTCGATCCTGAAAAAACGGTTATGGATAACCTAGCCGATGGCAAACAAGAGGTCACTGTTGGGGGGCGCGAAAGACACGCTCTTAGTTATCTACAAGATTTCTTATTCTCACCAAGGCGTGCTCGCTCACCAGTAAAAGCATTATCTGGTGGCGAGAAAAACCGTTTGTTGCTGGCGCGTTTGTTCCTTAAATCGAACAATTTGTTGGTATTGGATGAACCAACCAATGATTTAGATATCGAAACTTTGGAACTTTTAGAGGATTTGCTTGCCAATTATCAAGGGACTTTACTGTTAGTAAGCCATGACCGTGAGTTTGTTGATAATACGGTTACTACAAGCTGGATATTTGAAGGCGAAGGTAACATCGAAGAATTTGTTGGCGGTTATCACGATGCGCAGCAGCAGCGAGCACAGGTTATTAAGGCTCGCGGCAATGCAGTAAGTGATGCGATAACAGAAAAATCGACGTCAATTACGCAACCTGATGTGAAGTCAACACGCAATAATGGTAAAAAATTATCTTACAAATTACAGCGTGAGTTAGAATCGTTACCACAATTGTTAGAGCAACTTGAACAAGATATCGAGGCGCTCCAAAGCAAAGTGAATGACCCCCAATTTTTTGCAGCATTAGTTGAACAAACTCAGCCAGTGTTAGATGAGCTCGAGAAAAAAGAGCAGGAATTAGAAATTGCATTCGAGCGTTGGGAAGAGCTTGAAGCGATGCAACAGGAATAAGATATAGTGAAACGCAGTAATATCTTCAAAATTTCGGCTGTGGCATTTGTAGTGACGGCGTCACTAAATGCCAATGCTAGCCTTTATAACGTAGTGCAAGTTACGCCAAGTGTGACAGGGACGGAATACTACGGTAGTGCAATCTCACCAGCAGATACCTTCGCAGATAAAGGCGTACTCGCCGGAGACACTCGCGAAGGCACCGATGGTTTATCGCCACGTGAAGAGGCGCCTTTTGGCATCGATAATAATTTTTATTATTTAGATTGGTCGGATCTTGAAAGCTACTGTTATCGCGAATTGGGTTATAACAGTTGTGAGAACTGGGCTAACCGCGAATGGAAAGGTATCAATGGTGCCGGTGGTCTTGAAAGGGAGCGTGAAGCCTTTAATCAAGGTTATAGGGCCAACGCATTAGGCTTTACTGAATCTGCAGCGGTAATGACAGCACCAAGTAGTGATTATGCCCCTGGCGGCGGTACACTAGAAAGTGGTACCAATAATGTGCATATCAACAAGTATACTGATGCAGGTGTTATCGGTATTACTAGCAGTGGCTACTATAACTTTGGTAGCCATGGATTAGCATATCGTGAACGTGGTTTCGTTGATGATACTATTTTATTGCCACGTCAAGACGGTGACGATTTAGTCAAGCTAATGGGCCGCACCATGGCCTTTGATTCATTTGTGTACCCAAAAGATACAGGTAAGACCTATATAGTTGGCAGCGCAGCGGTAAATCCGTTTAATCTTGGTGATGATAATAAAAACTATGGTGGCGACCTAAATTCGTGCGACTCTAGTTCTGATCCTGGTGCACTATGGGCATGTCAGAATGTGGCTTTTTCCACTAAAGGCTATGTATGGGATTTAGCGACCCCAGATGCCGGGGTTAGTGTTTCCATTTGGCCAAATACCAAAGACAATGATGCTACCTCCGGTCGTCGTGATGACGCCTCATATATGGCAAGTGTGCGTGGTGCTGTGGTGCGAGATGTAACCCTAGACCCTGAACACACCACCTCTTACGATGATTTACCGGTGTTAGCGGGTTACAACACCTATCGAGATGATAACAACTTGCTCATGCAAGCTGCGGTATTTTATCCAAAGGATGGCTTTAGTGAAGTAAAAGCGGATAACTGGACTACCACGTATATCGCGGGCTCTGAGGTTAAGCAGAGCGGTGATTACATTTATTCAAATTCCAAGGCAACGGATATAAACAACAACCTATTGGTTATTGGTGAGGCTAAACGTCGTGGAGATAAACCTGAAAACGGTTCTGCCAATAATCGACTATTTTTAGCCGATGCAAGTGCGGGTAAACCGGTAGCAAAGTATTTTGAAGATCTAGGGCAATCTATCTTCTTCCGCAGTGCCGGCGGTGAAGCTGAGGCAATCAATAATCACAACGAAATTGTGGGTACGATAGATGCGGAAACCGCTCGTGAATACAGTGGTAAACAGCGTCGTCATCGCGGTTTTATCTATGCGTATGACTTTAATGGGACGGATAAAGACCGTGCCAGCAAGTTTGAGAATCGTGCATGGTGGTTGGATGATTTAACCAACGACGAAAATGTTTCGGGTGAAAACAATAAGTATCGAATCGTTGCGGCCAGCGATATCAACGAGAAGGGTGAAATATCGGCAACTGCACTGTATTGCTCTGCGGGTTATGACAATACTGGCCATAATGCCTATTGTGGTGGTGGCAACGGTGTCGAAAAGGTAGTTGCGGTTAAGTTAGTACCGACAATTGACCTTGATGATGCGACCGCTTCAGCACCCATTATTGCACGCAGTGTTGCCCAAGAACCAATTGAAAGACAAGCAGGTAGCTTAGGGCCGTGGGTATTAGCGCTATTAGGTGTCTTTGCATGGAACCGTAGACGCAATAACTAGTGTTATAATCAGCAAAGAGGACAGCTTCACATTTTGTGAGCTGTCTTTTTTTTTACCTTGTTAAATCCGAGTTTATAGTCAACTCTTATATAGGGAGCAAAAACGACGCACTCAATTCTGTTTAATTATAACGAAGGTGCGTATGAGTACTCCCTATAAAATTGGTTATTAAAGTTAGAGGATTTAACTATGAAGAGACAAAAGCGTGATCGTCTTGAGCGAGCTCAGTCCCAAGGATACAAAGCTGGGGTAAATGGACGCTCTAGTGAAACTTGCCCTTATCAGCAAGTGGATGCTAAATCTTATTGGTTAGGCGGTTGGAGAGACGCGAAAAGCGACGTCGAGTCAGGTCTTTTTAAATAGCACACTATTCGGAGTTAAGGCCCCATATAGGGGCTTTATTATTTCACGGCTAACGCACTATAACTAATTTATTGTGGTTCTATAAATAACACATCATTAAATACTACGAACACTATGCCTATTGCTTAACTAATAAAAAGCCGAGCAACTTAGGCTCGGCTAGGGGATAAGCTTGTTTGCTTAATTAAAACTTGCTGGTATCTTGAAAAAGACCCACTTTTAAGTCTTTCGCTACGTAGATCTCTTTACCATCAACTAGCACACGACCATCAGCCATGCCCATAACTAATCTACGGTTCACTACGCGCTTCATATTGATTTCGTAGGTTACTTTCTTTGCCGTTGGGAGAATTTGGCCAGTAAACTTCACTTCACCAACACCTAGTGCACGGCCTTTGCCTTCACCACCAATCCAACCGAGGAAGAAACCAACCAGTTGCCACATTGCATCAAGGCCAAGACAACCAGGCATTACCGGGTCACCAGGGAAGTGGCAGTCGAAGAACCAAAGATCTGGAGTAATATCTAATTCAGCAGTAATAAGACCTTTGCCAAACTCACCTTCAGTCTGTGACATCTTAGTCACACGATCCATCATTAGCATGTTTGGAGCAGGAAGTTGAGGTCCTTTAGGGCCAAACAGTTCACCTCGACTCGATGCCAATAGGTCGTCACGGTCGTAAGAGTTTGCTATATCGCAAGGTTTTTGTTGCATGTTCTCGGTTCTCCAAAAATTCGAATCTGCATCTTATGTGAATCAGTGCTGTTGCTACAACTCCGATCAGTCTTTAAATAGCATTCTTTTTAAGCGATTAAGCCACTTTTCATCTAAATCGTGATGGCTGAGCCTATCTATGCGCTCTGCAATTTTATTAAGTAAGGTCTCAGAGTCATCTCCTCTGAATTCCTGTCCAGTAATTATAGGCAAGGCTTGGTCAACGTTTTCAACGCTCCAGATATGAAACTTTCCTTGCTTGATTGAGTCAATAACATCCTTATGTAAGGAGAGATGACGAAGGTTTGATTGTGGTAGAACAACCCCTTGTAATCCAGTAAGGCCTTGATGGGCACAAACATAATAAAAGCCTTCGATCTTTTCATTTAGACCGCCAACGGCTTGAACTCGACCAAACTGATCAACGGCTCCCGTCACTGCAATACTCTGCTTGAGTTTACATCCAGACAGCGCACTAACTAATGCACAGAGTTCAGCTAACGATGCACTATCACCATCAACTTCACTGTATGACTGTTCAAACACAATTGATGCTGAATAAGGGAAGGGTTCATCAAGATCCAAGGCACTACTTAAAAATGCCTGCATGATCATCATACCTTTGGCGTGAAGATTGCCGCCCAATTCAGCTTTTCGTTCTACATCAGAGACGTCACCATCTCCAAAGTGTATCACACATGAAATTCTAGCAGGCTCACCGTAGCTAACCGGATGCCCAGGAATATCGACAACGGTTAAGCCATTAACTTGTCCAACTTGCTCACCTTGGGTTTGAATCAATACTTGGCCTTCAAGGATATCATCTAAGGCTCGGTTTGGTAGGTACGACTCCCGGTAATAGCGTCCTTCTACAACCGCATCTATATGCGTCGCATCGATAGTTTGAGCATTGGACTCAATGGCGCTTTCTCGTATTAACGATAATATCCATTGTGAAGACAATGGGGCATAGTGCTGCTCTTCACATATCCTTGCGCCAGCGGTTAAAAAGCGTTGAATGGCAACCGGTGACAAATCAGGCAGTTTATGCTCTTTAACTAACGCAGCAACATACCCCAAGTAGGTAATTGCCGTTTGTTGAGTGATACGTAAATCCATCTCAACCTCAGCAAATAAGGTTAGAGAAGAGCTATAACTTGGGTCAAGGTAATCAAGATCGCCGAGTTGATTACGGTCACCAACTAAAATAACGCGCACTGAACTTTTAAACGCTTGCGGATTACTTGGGCTATATTTCCCAGTATTAACTCGATTAACTTGCTCGCCAACTAATAGAGAACGGATAGCGATCAACAGCTTAGGGTTAGCTAACACTGCGTTTGCTGATAACACTAAATAGCCATTGTCATACTTCTCTAATAAGCCACTGTGGGTACGAATCTGTTCTTTACTATCCACATCATAGCTACCAAGCAGTTCGTTAATTTCTATAGATTCTGAATATGCGATAGGCTTTTGAGTCAGTTGCTGCAGCGTATTAGTAATATTTCTGCGTTCGTATACCGTGTCAGCGCCATTTATTACCATTAAAGGTGCCAGTACATCCAATTCAACAAAACGCTTTAATGATGCACTTAAACGAGGTTGCAGATCAGAAAAGCTACTGCTGTTGTACTGTAACAAAGAGAGAGTTGAGTCTATAACTTGGTCATATTGCGGAGTTGCAAGGCGCCAATCGATGGAATTCATATGTTGCTCGGTAAAAACTTTTATGCGACGAGTATACCGAAGCGAAGGGCATTTATCTGTATTTTTTCAACTTTGTGCTTCGGTTCTAAAATATAGTCAATTGTGGGTATAGAATTGGTGTAGATTTATTGTCAAACAGCGCAATCACAGTTACGCTGTCACTGTACGCTATCAATATTGGGGATAACATGAAATATCAACAACTTGAAAACCTTGAATGTGGTTGGAAATGGAACTATCTCATCAAAAAATGGAAAGAAGGTGAAACCATTACCCGTCATATTGATAGCAGCGAAGACCAGGTTGCAGTTCAAAAGCTTAGAGACATAGAATTCGAACCAACTTTGGTGTTGGATTGGATAGAACAACACATGTCATTAGAGCTAGATAATAAGCTCAAGCAGGCTATTCGAGCTAAGCGTAAACGCCACTTTAATTCCGAGCAGGTTCATACTCGTAAAAAGTCCATTGACCTCGATTATCGTGTGTGGGAAAAGCTGTCTCAGCGTGCCAACGAGCTCGGTTGTACCTTGTCGGATGCCATTGAATACTTGGTCAGCGAAGCCTCTAGAAGCGAACAAGCAAACAAAAAGGTTAGCTCTTTAAAAGAAGACCTTAGCAAATTGTTATCTGATTAAGGGACATAGATTATGTTGTACGTCATTGTTATCGCCGCAATATTGATTTTTGGCATCATACTTTATGATAAACCACTAGCCAGCTATGTATTTAAGCAAGGCAACTTAACTAAGAGTCAGGGTGCGGTTGATAAGCAGTTTGTTCTGAAAAGCAAAGAGATTGCACGCAAGCAACCATTTTCTGGAACGGTTAAGGTGTACAAGACCAGAAAGCAATATAAGGTGAAGTTTTCAAAATCGATTCCCAATAAAGTTCGACACGCTTTAAGGGAGCAATTGCCAGGTTCAAAAGCTCATACTAAAAAGCGTTAGGTTTTGTAGATATTGCGCTTATATAGGTGGCATTGGTAGCTGTTTAAACTGCGCTAAACCGTTAACTAGCTAATACAACCTTAGTGCGCATAATCAATGTTATGTTAAATAGGATTCGATAACCCTCTATAAGCTGGTATATTACGCGCAATTTAGCCCTATTTCATTTCGCGCCCGTCGTTGTTCACTATCAAACCGCTATCTGTTGTAAGTAATGTTCTTTATACTACGACAACTTTCTATATGCAGACCCTAGTGCATGAAAACAAATTCTTCCCGTGCTCAACAAATACCGTTTACGTCGTGGCTAGCAATTATCGGTATTTTACTGTTAGCCGCAAACCTTAGAGGCCCCTTTACCAGTCTTGCGCCTTTACTTGAACAAATCATGGAGTCGTTACAACTTTCGACAACCATTACCGGTTTATTGTCTTCATTACCGCTGCTTACCTTTGCCTTTATTTCGCCATTAGCTTTACCTCTATTAAAGTATCTACAACTTAAGAAAAGTATTTGCTTTGCCTTGTTTGCGATTTTGGTTGGTATTGGATTGCGTTCCGCCGGACATATTGCGCTGCTATGCCTTGGTACTGTATTTATCGGAATTGGTGTGGCCATTGGTAATGTTTTACTGCCTGTTGCTGTAAAGCAAAGCTATCCTTATCGCATCGCTATAGTGACGTCGCTATATACCTTTTCTATGGGATTCGGTTCAACCCTTACCTCCTCATTAATGGTTCCTCTGAGCCACTTGAATCCAAGCTCATTACAAGGCTGGCAGTTTGCGCTGCTATTTAATCTTTGCCTTACGATACCGGCTCTTATTTTTTGGCTGTTAAAGCCAAGCAGCTCTAACGCACAATCCCAAAGCTCATCATTGCCTTTAGCTAAGGTGCTTCGTAGCAAGATTGCATGGCAAGTTACCTTAGCTCTAGGGTTTAATTCCATCACCTTTTATGCGTTTGCAGCCTGGCTTCCAAAGATATTAATCGATTCGGGGCTTGCCGAAGCTAAAGCCGGTTATATTTATGGATTGCTGCAATTTGCTACCATCTGGCCTGGCTTAGTATTGATCCCACTGCTTGCTAAGCTAAAGAGCTCTCAAATACTGATCCTTTGCACCGCTTTGGGTACTGTTAGTGCTGTTATTGGCTTGATGCTAGCCCCTGAATTTGCAGTAATTTGGACAATACTGTTTGGTTTTTGTAACTGCGCTACGTTTGTTATTACGCTCTCTTTTATTGGACTACGTACTAATAATAGCCATGAGGCTGCGGCACTATCAGCCATGTCACAAAGTTTAGGCTATCTGATTGCAACCGTTGGACCGCCGATTCTTGGAATGGTGCATGCGTTTACTCATAGCTGGAATTGGGCGCTTGGTGTTGTCGTAGCAACTGGCCTTGTTTGTGCTGTATTTTCAGGCTTTGCCGCTAGAGATAGAAAACTATAGTTATGGCACCACTTGACGAGTTAATAAGCTAAGCGGTTACAACTCAGTATTTTAATTACTTTGGGTTTTAAAATTACTCGCCATCACCGAAGATTACGCCGCAGTTAACATTAACCTACAGTGCATAACATGCAATTTAATACCATTAATATGCGGGTATTTTTCCTGTACGCTACATATGTTAAAAATAACCTACTACAACCCCTTTTCAATATAACGCATTCTCTTGTGTATAAGCCTCACATTATATTGATGCGAGGCTTATGATTTCCCCTCATCAGAGAAAACCTCACACTGCCCATGAACACTGGCGTTTGAGTTGTCATCAGTAACGCATTCATTGTGGGTTGCACTCCGCCAAAAGAACGCAGCTAAAAGTACAATAAACGTAATTAGAATTTGAATTAGCCTACCTTTGGTTAATTTTTCCGCAGCCATAAACCTTACCTTTGTAACAAACTTCAAACTTTTAACATTAAATGGGATTGACCTGATCATTAGTGCGGTTAAGTCCCTGTCATTAAAATGTTAAATACGTATAATTCCCGCAATAAATGTCACTTTTTACAGTGGTTTTTAGAGTCTACAGCAACAACCGTTATATTCTCTTCGTTTTTGTGACATTTGTGGTTGCGCCAATTTTTGGCGTTTTGTTAGGAAGTGTAGTTAATACAAGAAATTGGAAGCATGTAAATGAGCCAGGAAAAGCAGCTTGAACATAACTACAACTACACCGTAGTGCGTCAGTTTACCCTAGTTACCATACTATGGGGAATTGTCGGCATGGGTGTAGGTGTTTTGATCGCCGCTCAACTAGTTTGGCCACAACTCAACTTTGATACACCGTGGTTAACCTATTCTCGACTAAGACCGCTTCATACCAATGCGGTTATTTTTGCGTTCGGTACGAGTGCCCTGTTCGCTACGTCTTATTACGTAGTACAGCGGACCTGCCAAGCGCGACTTTTTGGTGGACCATTGGTCGCCTTCACATTCTGGGGTTGGCAAGCCATCATATTGGCCGCCGCTATCTCTCTACCACTCGGTTACACATCGGGTAAAGAGTATGCAGAACTAGAATGGCCAATCGATATAGCAATAGCTATCGTTTGGGTGGCATACGCAATTGTGTTCTTTGGAACCATGATAAAACGCAAAACATCGCATATTTATGTTGCGAATTGGTTCTTTGGCGCGTTTATCTTAACCGTTGCAGTGCTACACATAGTAAATAGTATGGCAGTTCCAGTACATGGCATGAAATCTTACTCCATGTATTCTGGTGCGGTCGACGCTATGATTCAGTGGTGGTATGGACACAACGCGGTAGGCTTCCTTTTGACAGCCGGCTTCCTTGGTATGATGTATTACTTCGTACCAAAACAAGCTGAGCGTCCAGTTTACTCTTATCGCTTGTCTATTGTTCACTTCTGGGCGTTGGTTTCTCTTTATATCTGGGCTGGTCCACACCACCTACACTATACAGCGCTTCCTGACTGGACTCAGTCTCTAGGTATGGTGATGTCATTGGTTCTGTTCGCTCCGTCTTGGGGTGGCATGATCAACGGTATCATGACCCTATCTGGTGCCTGGCATAAGCTTCGCTATGACCCTATATTACGCTTCTTGATCGTATCGCTGTCTTTCTATGGTATGTCTACCTTTGAAGGGCCAATGATGTCTATTAAAACCGTAAATGCATTGTCTCACTACACTGACTGGACTATCGGACACGTACACTCAGGTGCTTTAGGTTGGGTTGCCATGGTTTCTATCGGTTCGGTATATCATCTTATCCCTCGCCTATTTAACCAAGAACGCATGTACTCAGTTAGCATGATCAACGTGCACTTCTGGCTAGCGACAGTGGGTACTGTACTTTACATTGTAGCAATGTGGATTTCAGGTGTGATGCAAGGCCTAATGTGGCGTAGCGTTAACCCAGACGGCACTTTGACCTACAGCTTTGTAGAGTCAGTTCAGGCTTCTTATCCGTACTATACGGTCCGATTCATTGGTGGTGCCATCTTCTTTGCTGGCATGTTCTTGATGGCTTACAACACCTACAAGACCATTACTGCACCTAAAGCGAGCTTAAAAGCTGCGCCTCAACCAGCATAGGAGATGACGAAATGGCTAACAATTCGAACAATCGCCACGAACTAGTTGAGAAGAACGTCGGCTTAATGGCGATTCTTATCATCTTTGCAATTAGCTTAGGCGCACTGGTGGAGATCACGCCACTATTGTTCCAAAAGCAAACCACAGAGCCGGTTCAAAACCTGCGTGTATATAGCGCGCTGGAGATGGAAGGACGCGATGTCTACATTCGTGAGGGGTGTAATGTCTGTCACAGTCAGATGATTCGTCCATTCCGTTCAGAAACAGAGCGTTACGGTCACTATTCCGTTGCTGGTGAACACGTATGGGAGCACCCTTTCCTTTGGGGGTCTAAGCGTACTGGACCTGATCTAGCTCGTGTGGGTGGTCGTTATTCTGATGAATGGCACCGTGTACATTTAATCAATCCACGTGAGCTAGTACCTGAGTCAAACATGCCTGGTTTCCCATGGCTTGAAGAGAATGTACTCGATGGTAAACACACTCAAAGAAAGCTTGAGATATTCAAGAATAACTTTGGTGTCCCATATACAGATGAACAAGTCGCTAGCGCACAGCAAGACGTCGCGGGTAAAACCGAGATGGATGCATTAATTGCATACTTGCAGTCCCTTGGCCACGCAATGAAGTAAGGAGTGAGTAATGGAAATTAGCACTATTCACAGCATTTGGACCTTGCTTCTGTTTATTAGCTTTGCTGGCGTTGTTTGGTGGGCTTACGGTAAAAACCGTAAGGCTCGCTTTGACGAAGATGCCAACCTTATCTTTGCTGATGAGCAGAAAAAAGAAAGTAACGATCATGGAGTGACTAAATAATGACAACATTTTGGAGTCTCTGGATCACCATTATTACTGTCGGCACCCTAGTCGGTATCGCCATTATTTTAAGATGGTGTATTAAAGACAAAATGGGCGTGCCTGTCGGTGAAGATATGGGACATGAATACGATGGTATTCGTGAGCTCAATAATGACTTACCGAAATGGTGGAGCTACCTCTTTATCGGTACCTTTATCTTCGCCGTTATTTATCTTGCGCTCTACCCAGGTCTAGGTAATTACAAAGGTTTATTGGGCTGGCAAAGTTCAGACCAAACCGTAACCAGTCTTGAAGAGTCAAAGGCGTCTGTAGCTCGTGCTCAACAAGAGAAGCACCTAAATCAGTACGCAAAAGAACTTGCTGATGCCGATGCCTACTTTGGTGAAGCGTTTAACCGCTTAGCAATGAGTGATGATGGTACATCTCTGCGCTCTATTGAAGAGATTGCAGCGAATAGTGATGCAGTAAAGGTAGGACAAGCCCTATTCTTACAAAACTGCTCACAATGTCATGGTTCTGATGCACGTGGTTTAGTCGGCTTTCCAAATCTGACAGACAATGCATGGCTATACGGTGGTGAGCCTGAAGCTATTGTTACCACTGTAATGGATGGCCGCATTGGCGAAATGCCAGCATGGATTGATGTTCTGGGTGAAGCGGGCGTACAAGAGGTAGTGAGCTATACCCTTAGCCTATCAGGACGCAAGGTCAATGCCCGTGAAGCTGCGGCGGGTAAAGCGCGCTTTGTTGTATGTGCGGCGTGTCATGGTACCGATGGTAAAGGCAACCCTGCATTAGGCGCACCAGATTTAACTGACAATATCTGGTTATACGGTGATTCACGTGACGCGGTAACTGAAACTGTTGCCAATGGACGCCAAGGCGTCATGCCAGCATGGAAAGACATACTTGGACCTGAAAAAGTTCAACTTGTTTCTGCCTATGTATGGGGTCTAAGTAAGCAAAATAATGAGTAACAAGTAGTAATAATCAGACAACAGCCTCTGTATTAGAGGCTGTTTTTTTTTACAATGTCTAATCATATATACCTTCAGAGATTTTTTCATGGTACAGCCTTGGTACAAGCAGTTTTGGGCTTGGTTCATACTCCTTCTTATTCTAACCACCGTGTTCGGTACTCTTCTTCGAGTATACATATTGTCGCAACATACCGTTTCACTCGTTTCTGAGGATTACTATAAAAAAGGCAAAGGCATAAATGTTGACCTATCTCGCGTCAACGTTGCTAAAGAGATGCAGCTAGGTGCCAATGTCTATTCACAAGACAAGCAAATCATCATTGAGCTTGATAAGGGCGTATTAGCCAACTATCCCGCTCTAAACGTTGAGTTTTCACACAGAACCTTGCCGGATAGAGATTTTAATGTGCTCGCAACAGCAAACGCATCAGGTGTATATAAGATAGAACTTGAGTCGCCACTCAATGGCCCTTGGTTTATTGAGCTAATGCCACATGACCAAAAATGGTTAATACAAGGTCGAATGACCTTTCCAAGTAGCCAACCTGTTCCATTGATGAAGTAGAATTGCCATGACAAAATCGTGTTATCACTGCGGTGAAGAGATACCAGCCAACACGACCTTTAGCGTCACTATCTTAGGTGAACCTCGCCAAATGTGTTGCCCTGGATGCGAATCGGTGGCTCAAACTATCGTAGATAGCGGGCTTGTTTCCTATTATCAGTATCGAACGGAAAAAGCCGAAAGGGTTGACCTAGTTCCAGAGCAATTGCAGTCCCTCATTCATTACGACAATGAGCAGATACAATCTGAATTCGTGCGTAATGATGAACACACATCAGAAGTGACATTGTCACTTGATGGTGTGTCCTGTGCAGCCTGTGCATGGTTGATAGAAAAGCAAATTAACACCCATAAGGGTGTGGTTCGCATTCATGTCAATACCGCAACTCACCGAGCAATACTGGCATGGGACCGCCGAGAAGCAAAACTGAGCGAACTGTTGAGCGCCATTCATCGCTTAGGTTACAAAGCCGCCCCGTTTGAAGCCGATAAACAAGAAGAAACCTATTATCGCTCAATGAAACAGTACCTCTATCGCCTTGGTATCGCAGGATTAGCAACCATGCAGGTCATGAT
This sequence comes from Vibrio gallicus, assembly GCF_024346875.1. Lineage (NCBI taxonomy): Bacteria > Pseudomonadati > Pseudomonadota > Gammaproteobacteria > Vibrionales > Vibrionaceae > Vibrio > Vibrio gallicus. Next base: position 1,216,961 of record NZ_AP024871.1, on the reverse strand, counting down.
GCTGGCCGTTGCTTTATACCTTGAGGTGTTTGGTAATCTTGAGCCTGAGTTTAAACACTATTTTCGATTCGTAAGCCTTATCTTTGCAACTCCGGTATTGCTCTACTCTGCGCTGCCTTTCTACCTTAACGCGTGGCGCAGTTTAAAAGCGAGAACCTTAGGCATGGATGTGCCCGTTTCTTTAGCATTGATCTTTGCCTATATAGCGAGTCTTATCGCGACCTTCACTCAAAGTGGTGAGGTGTTCTTTGAATCTATCTCCATGTTTACCTTTTTCTTATTACTCGGTCGTTTCCTAGAAATGAGAGCACGACGCAAAGCGGCTGCCGCTAGTGCGAACTTGCTTAAGCTGATACCCGCAATGGCTACCTTACAAAATGGTGAGCAAGTACCAGTTAAAAATCTAAACATCGGTGATCGGGTTCGCGTTCTTGCCGGTGAACATGTACCTGCCGATGGGATTGTTATTGACCGAGAGGTGTTTGTTGACGAATCAATGTTGACTGGTGAATCCCTGCACGTCAAAAAAGAGCTCTCTGACAATGTATTTGCTGGGACAGTAAATGGCGAGCAAACCTTTGTATTGGAAGTCAATTGTCGTAATCAAGAGAGCATGATAGCTAAGATAGTTCGACTGCAAGACCAAGCACAATCTGGCAAGCCCAAAATCGCCGAAATAGCGGACATTGTTGCGCGATATTTTGTTGCCGCTATCTTGATCATCTCAGCGGCTACTTATATTTATTGGCACTATAATGCGCCTGACGATGCGTTTTGGATAATGCTAGCGGTTTTGGTGGCGACCTGTCCATGTGCACTATCTCTTGCTACCCCAACCGCAATTACCTGCGGTACATCGCGAATGAGTAGCCTTGGGCTTTTACTGCGTAAATCTCACGCTATTGAAACCTTGTGTAAAGTAAATCATTTAATAGTAGATAAAACCGGCACTCTTACCGAAGGAAAGGTGTCACTTAGCCATACTGAAGTACTCAATTCGATGACCAAGCGAGAGGTGCTTGCTATCGCTGCCAGCATTGAAGCTCATGCCAATCACCCTATTGCCAGCGCATTCAAGCCATATGCGGACAAAAATATAGAAATAGATAATGTTGATAACCATATAGGTTTAGGGCTAAGTGGTGATTACAAAGGCCGAGCATGTAAGATTGGAAGCTATAAGTTTGTCGCACCAACTGACATTAACAGCTGCCCGCAGACCGTATATATGAGCCTGGACAATAAGCTTATAGCGACATTTACTTATACCGATCCATTGCGTGAAAGCAGTATCGAATTTATCAGTAAAATTAAACAATTGGGTATCAAAACCACTCTACTAACTGGAGATAGCCAACAAAATGCGAGCCCTATTGCGGATAAGCTTAATATAGATACGGTTGTTAGCGGTGTGTCCCCACAAGGTAAGCTCGATTACTTGCAATCACTGCCTAACCAGCAAATCACCATGATGATAGGTGATGGTATCAATGATGCTCCAACTTTAGCTGGCGCACACCTTTCAGTTGCCATGGGAGGCGGTACTGATGTAGCCAAATCATCAGCTGATATGGTTTTGTTGGGAGATCGGTTAGATAAATTGATCGCCGCACGTCAATTGGCTCTAAAAACACGTAAGATTATTCGTGAGAATTTAGCATGGTCGTTGGGCTACAACCTGCTTATCTTGCCTCTTGCCGTAGCAGGACTCGTTGCCCCATATATTGCGGTTGTTGGAATGTCTGCAAGTTCGATAATTGTTGTCACCAATTCATTAAGGTTATTAAAGACTGATGGAAAGCTTATACATTCTGATACCGATAGCCATGGTACTCGTCGCAGTGGCGATAGCCGTATTTCTTTGGGCGGTTAAAAGTGAGCAATTTGAAGACTTAGATCGTCAGGGACATAATATTTTGTTTGAAGACGACCTTCCTAAAAAGTCCACAACAGATAAGTCAGATGCAGAACATTGATTGGCTGGGTGCCTTTTTAGTTGGCCTACTCGGAGCCGGCCACTGCATTGGCATGTGTGGTGGTATTGCCAGTGCAATTGCGCTCAATGGCAAGCACAATAAATTTCAGGTCTCACTGCTGTATAACCTAGGTCGCATTAGCTCATATCTTATTATGGGCGCGGTTATTGGTGGCGCAATTGCCAGTGGTGTACAACTATTTGGTTTCAATTACGGGCTATTTGTACTGCGTGTGATTGCCGCGCTGTTTATTTTAGCACTTGGTTTCTATCTCACTGGTTGGTGGAATGGCTTGCTGTATGTGGAAAAACTCGGGCAAAGAGTATGGAAGCTCATATCCCCTTGTGCCAGCAAACTCATGCCACTACGTTCGCGTTGGTATGCTTTTCCCCTAGGTTTTATTTGGGGGTGGATACCATGCGGTATGGTTTATTCCATGATCAGCTGGGCGGCAATATCAGGCGGCGCAGTAAATGGCGTGCTCATAATGGGGGCATTCGGGCTTGGAACCCTACCGGCAATGCTAACCATAAGTAATGGTGCCACCAATATCACATCTGCCTTGCGTAAGCCAAGTAGCCGAAGGGTATTTGGCATCATTATGATTGTCTATGGACTATACTCAGTAACAAGTATTTTTCATATTTAATGGCTAGACACTTTTTTTGCATAATGATTTTGAGTCTATAGCACGTGAAAACTGAGGTTTTACGCAACTAATTGTACTACCTTTTAATGGCTAGGAATGGTAATATATTGACGCAAATCAAGATTAAAGCCGATTGAGACCTATGATTATCACTGACAAGCCAACAGCTACGCGTGTTCAATCTGGTGGATGTGCCATCCACTGCCAAGATTGTAGTATCTCGCAACTTTGTATTCCTTTTACGCTTAATGACAATGAGCTAGACCAACTAGATCAAATCATAGAGCGTAAAAAGCCGATCCAAAAAGGACAAGAGTTGTTTAAAGCTGGTGATGAACTCAAATCACTTTATGCGATTCGCTCTGGGACAATAAAAAGTTACACCATCACAGAACAAGGTGATGAGCAAATCACTGCGTTCCACCTAGCCGGTGACCTGGTTGGCTTTGATGCGGTTAATTCAAACGCTCACCCTAGCTTTGCACAAGCCTTAGAAACCTCAATGGTTTGTGAAATTCCATACGAAATTTTGGATGACCTATCTGGTAAAATGCCAAAGCTTAGACAACAGATCATGCGCCTTATGAGTAGTGAGATTAAAGGCGATCAAGATATGATATTGCTACTGTCTAAGAAAAATGCAGAAGAACGTTTAGCTGCGTTTCTTTACAATCTATCAGAGCGCTTCTCTCAACGTGGATTCAGCCCTCGCGAATTTCGCCTGACTATGACCCGTGGTGATATTGGTAATTATTTAGGCTTAACCGTTGAGACAATTAGTCGCCTACTCGGTCGCTTCCAAAAATCAGACATCTTATCTGTAAAAGGCAAATACATCACAATCAATGACCATGATGCATTAGGTAAGCTTGCCGGAGCCAGCCGCTCAGCCTAACCCTTCATTCGAGAGTGGCTCTTCGTGAGTCACTTCAAATTCTTCACTATAAATATTTTAAACCACTAATAAGTCACTATTTTTTCGTCTAATATTACTCTATAGGTTTAGTACTTTACGTGATGCGTTATCACGTTCCTATTTAATCTAAGCGCTATTCTCGATAATTAGACAAGGTGACCTATGAGTATCTATAACAACATATTAGTTGTTGCAAACATTGATACCGAGCAACAACCTGCACTGGCTAGAGCCATGCAGATCGGTAAAAAGAGTCGTTCTCCTAGCCGAATTACCTTCTTTCTTGCCATATACGATTTTTCTTATGAGATGACCTCCATGCTCTCTTATGAAGAAAGAGATGCTATGCGCGCCGGTGTTGTCCACCAACGAAAACAGTGGATGAAGGAAATTGCAGCGCCTTACCTTGATGACAGTATTCAACTGGATATTAAAGTGGTGTGGCATAACCGCCCTTATGAAGCCATCATCAGTGAAGTATTTGCCCAAGATATCGAGCTCGTAGTAAAAACTACACGCAAACACGATGTATTGGAGTCGGTATTGTTCACCCCTACTGATTGGCATCTATTGCGAAAATGTCCTTGTGCTGTGCTAATGGTAAAAGAGCATGACTGGCCAGAGCATGGTCATATTGTTGCATCTGTACATGTCGGGTCTGAAAATGAACTGCATATGGAGCTCAATCAACATATGGTCGAATGTGCGTTAGATTTAGCTCGCCGTCTCAACGCCACGCCTCACCTAGTGAACTCATACCCAATAACACCACCTAATATTACTGTGGAGTTACCTGAATTTGATCCCACCATTTACTCCGATTCAGTTCGAGGTCATCACCTGAAAAGCATGAAGTCTTTACGCCAACAATATGGCATTGACGAAGCTCAAACCATTGTTGAACAGGGCCTTCCTCAAGATGTTATTCCCGCAGCGGTTGATGACTTTAACGCCGGATTGGTTATTATTGGTACCTCAGGTCGAACTGGATTGTCGGCGGTTTTCCTTGGTAACACCGCGGAAAATATCATAGACAAAATAAACTGCGATGTACTGGCATTAAAGCCTAGTGGATACATCAGTCCACTGGATCCCAAACAAGCATAATTAGTAATTTTAATGGCGGTTTATTACCGCCATTTTTTTTGCGTCCCATTTTTCACTGGAAACTAACCTGAATATCCGTATCATACCTGTCCAAAAGTTTAACCATTAAACGGAAGCAGTATGAGCGAACAAGTTCAACAACCCACCAAGGCGCAGCAATACAACTTAAACAAGTTACAGAAGCGTTTACGTCGTAACACAGGTAATGCCATTGCCGATTTTAATATGATCGAAGAAGGCGATCGCATCATGGTGTGTTTATCTGGTGGTAAAGATAGCTTTACTATGCTTGAAATCCTGATGAGCTTACAAAAAAGTGCGCCAATACAGTTTTCTCTTGTTGCCGTTAACCTGGACCAAAAACAGCCGGGTTTCCCTGACCATATTTTGCCAGAATATCTAAACAGTTTAGGTGTAGAGTACAAGATTGTAGAAGAAGACACCTACTCTATTGTTCAGGATAAGATCCCTGAAGGAAAGACCACCTGCTCTCTTTGCTCACGCTTGCGTCGTGGTATCTTATATCGTACAGCCAGAGAGCTCGGCGCAACCAAAATTGCTCTTGGTCACCATCGCGATGATATTATAGAAACACTTTTCCTAAACATGTTCCATGGCGGAAAAATGAAAGCCATGCCGCCAAAACTTGTTTCTGATAATGGCGAACACGTTGTCATTCGTCCGTTGGCGTATTGCCGCGAAAAAGACATCATCAAATTTGCGCAAATGCGCGACTATCCAATTATTCCGTGTAATCTTTGTGGTTCACAGCCAAATCTACAGCGTCAGAATATCAAGCAGATGCTCAATGGTTGGGATAAACAATTCCCTGGGCGTATTGAGACTATGTTTACGGCGCTGCAAAATGTGGTTCCGAGTCACCTTGCAGACCATAAACTATTCGATTTCAAGTCAATTGATAAAGATTCTGGGGTGATTAACGGTGGCGATATTGGCTTTGATAAAGAAGAGATGCCACAAGTTAGCACTCCTGAGCCAGTTGAATTTGATCCAAAGATGCAACTGGACGTGACTAATATCTAAACCAATAAAAAAGAGGACCGAAGGTCCTCTTTTTTATTGCTTAATATATGGCATAACTCTTTGAGTTGTAATCGGTATATTTGCAGTGACACCGTCACTTAAGTCGGTTAACTTCAGTATCGCCCTATCGCTATCATCAACCTTAATCACTTTACCATTCGATAGTAATATATCTTGCGCTGTATTGGGTGCAAACTCTAAGGTTACTCCCAATATATCAGGCGTAAACCACGAAGAAAACATCCCACCTAATTCCGCAAGGGTTTGATGCATCTCAGTGGTAGTATGCTCAAGCTTCTCTCGATTGACCCTACCTTGCCACTGCTTTTTATCCAATACTACCAGTGAATAATCACAACGGGTGTTGGGCTGAGTATGAATAAACACTAGTGGATTCGCACTGCGTAAATTGTCGTCTAAAGGAACAATAATCTCACTATTGTCAGCAATAGTCAGGGATTCATAGTGCTGTTCTTTTTCCATCCAGGCTTTTTCTATTGTGCATGGATGCTTACTCTGAAAGTTTGTAAAAAACAGTCCGACTTTAACCCTAGAGTCTGGTTGTTGAAGGTTATGTTTTAGCGGTGAATACAGTTTACTATAGGTAAACATATACTCTTGAGCGTGTGCCGAAGATAAGGTGCACGCGCCTACAAGAGCCATCAGTAAGTGCCATCTTTTGGTTATTTTCATCTTGTTACGCATCAAAGGTATTCGAGCCTGGGCGCGGTCCATTATTAGAGTTGTCATCATCTTGAGTATTATCATCAGTTTCAGGTGAAGCTGTTGTCACAACCTGCAGGCGAATACCAAACATATTGCGATAGATAATCCCCTTAACATGGAAGAAAAATGGCACTGCAATAATCAGTCCTAGGCCATACATCATCACCCCAACAAAAAACATGAGCATTGCGACAAAATAAATCGTCGCCACTGCAAACAAACGCTTATTTACGCCTCGTAATGATGTCCAAAGAGCTTGAATCGGTCGCATCCGCTTTTCACATACCAGTAGAATCGCATTGCTAAACGCAATTGAAAGGTAAAATGATAAGAACGGAAATAGGGTTCCAGAAATCGCTTGTAGCAGAAGGTTGATCATTGAAACAATGATCACCGATAGCGTGAAGTTCAGGCCCTTTGTTATCTGGCCTGTTTGAGTTTTTAGTCCCGCAGCATGGCTCATTGCCATCAATGCAACACCGGCATAAAGCGGAGCGGTTACCACCTCATAGCTAAAGTTTGCAATGAACACAGATTGAAAAATCGAAGGGTCAATATTTTCAGGATCACTCACTATATTTAATAGCGCACTAAGATCGCCCATATGTAACTTTAACGCGAAAATGAAAATAGCAGCTTGAATAGCAACCAGTAACAATATAGCGGGAGAAAAACGAAATAAATTCTTCATGGTCAACTGCCATGCCTCACGTATCACGTCTACTGGCTTTAATTCAAAATCGCCATTAAGTGCCTTGTCGACACTGCCTCCTAAGTTAAAATCTTTCTCAATCGGGTTACTCATTTAACTGTTGATATCCTTGCTATATAACGAAATTTTTCTCGCGCAAGTATAGCGACAATAGCGAGTGAGGGGTATACCTTTATGCCAAACTCTCATTTTAGTAATGGCTTATATTCAAGTCCACGTTAAAAGGAGAAGTCATGACATCAACAGATGCAATACAAAATGTGATTTGGTAGGTGCAAACTTAGATTGGCTCATATATAATGCGGCTCAAGTCACACTTTGTTATACAACAAGACTCACAATAGGTATAAATGACAAGCACACTTCGTTTTATTTTAGTACTGGTTTTTCCGACTATTTTCTTTATATTTCAAGCGTCTGCTAAAGAATCACTCACATTCGAAAAACGAGCAACATCGATAAATACAAAAAACGAACACTCTAGTCAATCTTTAACCTTGTACTCACCCCAGGGTATGATTCCAGACCACGTAATACAGCAGTTTACTAATGAAACTGGTATTGAGATTGTGCAGCGCGAATACAATCCGCATATCATACCTAGCCACTCTGGTATCAATGCCAGTAGTATAGATGTTGCAATACTTCCTTACAGTTTCTATCCGAAAAAAAATAGTCTTCCACAATATTTTGCTCCAATAGAGCAGCATAAGCTAACTCATAGACAAGACTTTAAACCAGAGCTCCATATTGGATTACTCGATGCCTATAGCCAATACTCAGTACCGCTTTTGATTGAGGGTATGGGAATTGCGACGGATGCTAATATGTTGCCCTCCTCGTTAGTCGATAGTTGGAGTGACTTATTAGACTCACAATGGTCTGGGCAACTTTTATTTCCAAATGATTCGCAGATCATGGTCAGTATTGCACTAATTGAGCTAGGCTATCCCATCAATAATCCGTCAAAAATCCAGATTCAGTATGCTCAAGAGTGGCTAGAGGCGCTGGCCTCTAATACCGCCTTCTTAGCAGACCGCAACCCAGAACTTCACTTTTTATCGGGTAGAGTTTCTATTGGTTTATTGACCAACGCTCAAGCTTTTGAGGTAAATCAAGATGGTGGCAATATTGAGGTTGTTTGGCCATCTGAAGGTGCCCTATTGGATATTTACGCCCTGTCAATGCTGCAACATACGACAAAACACGACCAAGCCTATCAGTTAATTAACTATTTAACCGATAGACAAACCCAACTTGCTCTAACTCGCCATACAGGTTTGACCCCTAACCTCGATAGCATCGATATAGAAAACGATACGATTAGCCTAATTCCTGATGAGGCAATTGAAGATGGTCAATTTTTATTAACCTATCCTAATAGTCGCTTAAATTACGAGCACAGCTTTCAATTGGTAAAAAGCCGTTTGCATTTAAGGGGTCAATAATTCGTCCACCAACTTGGGCACTTCAATACTGGCAAGTCCGTAACGTCTCTCTTCAAACTCACTTTGTACTGCGCTTGGTTCAAGGTTGATTTCGATAGTATGCGCGCCATGTAGCCGTGCTTCATGAACAAAACCAGCCGCTGGATACACCACCCCAGAAGTCCCTATAGATACAAACAGATCGGCTTGTTGTATTGCCGAATAGATGGCATCAAGTCCTAGAGGCATCTCTCCAAACCAAACGATATGTGGCCGCAACTGTTGCGGTATCTGACAGCAATGGCACAAATCTCCCTGACTAATATCACCTAATTGTTCAAATACCTGCCCGGATTCACTACAGCGCGACTTGAGAAGCTCGCCATGCATATGCATAACGCCCTCACTGCCGCCTCTTTCATGCAGGTTATCAATATTTTGAGTTACCACTGTCACCTGGCCATCAAGGCGGTGCTGCAGTTTCCCTAATGCTTGGTGAGCTGAGTTAGGATTTACCTCGGCCGACTGTAATTTCTCACGACGTTTGTTATAAAAAGACTGCACTAACTCGGGATTTTTAATATATCCCTCTGGTGTTGCGACATCTTCAATACGATGTTCTTCCCATAAACCATCTTGAGAGCGAAAAGTTTGAATACCGGACTCTGCGGAGATACCCGCTCCAGTTAATATAACGATATTTTTAAAAGGAAATTTCAACCCAGCCTCCTAGCATGTATGACTCACTATATATCAGCATATATGAGTTACGGTTAAAACCGATAGCAGCTTCTATTTTAGGAATATAAATCACACTTTTAATAGAAACTAGTTGCACCTAATTTTATGTTTTTTATGAAAAAATTTCAGAATTGAATCAGAGTGAACTAGACTTGCGAGTATATCTTTATTCTATACATCTGGGCTCAAGATAATCATGAGAACAAACTTTTTTATCTCTCTTGCTTTGATTCTGCTTTCTTTTTCTGCGCGAGCGGAATGGGAATACCAAATTTCAGACGAACCTGAGGTTGACCAAGTTGCAATAACCATTGCATCTGAAGTTAATAAATTGCCTGAACCGCTTTTTATGTCGGGTGCAGATAGCGACAAGGTTGACCAATTACTGTCTGCGGTAATAGAACAACAACAAATCGACGCTAAACGATTTTCAAACCAACTCAGCCAATATCGCAAGCAATCCAGCGCGGAAAATTGGCAAGCAGCAGAGAAAACCTGGTTAACCTTATCTCACCTAGGACACAGCAAAGAAAAGCTCATTAGGCTTTCTAGCACATCAACTAAAGAGTTAGTCACTGGGTTTGGTCCATCAGGCGTGACACAATTTAAGCTCGAATGGTATATCACGCGCTTAAATGGTGAGTTCTTACTGCATTGGCAACTTCGCAGCTTTAAGGCCTTAATCAAAGATATCTTTATCTCGCCGATCCCGGTTATATGGGCAACCATCAAGGTGTTGTTTATCTATTTTGTTTTGACATGGTGGTTAACCAACAGCAAGCGCCTTATTGAGGGATTCCGTAAATCACAACTGGAGCTGAATCATTCTCCGTCTTTGTGGGTACGTTTGATCTGGTACATTAGTCGCGCCAACCGTGCCATAGCGGTATTAATTGCAATCACTCTCTCATTGCGGGTGCTCACCACAATACCTAGCCTCAACCAGTTGATTGTACTGGAGATCTTCACTTGGTGGATTCTAGGTGGTTCAATTGCGATTAGCTTTTTATTAGAGTTTACATACCGTAATAGCCGCAGTTCATCACCCAAAATTATCGCCTTACGCTTATCTACTATTCGCTGGTATGTATGGAGCTTTATCTTTGTTGGGGTTATTTTACAGATATCACAACGTACCGTAGGTAAAGGTACGATTTATTATTGGATATCTACATTAGTGTTATTTTGGTTCGTATTGATATCAGTGCGCCTACTGAAAAAATGGCGTCCAATTATCTTTAGCCGAATGGCCAATATACAAGATAAACCGGTTTGGGTTAGCTGGGCTGAACGAAACCAAGACACATTTTTACTCAATATACTTGCCTCTGTGATCGGAATCATATGGATAACAGTTACAACTATACAGACCCTGATTGTAAGTCGACTGTCTAAATATACCTTCTTCAGTCAAGGGCTTGCCTATCTGTTTAAGATTGAAGTGGCTAAACAAAATGAGAACGAGGCACAATCTAGTACTTTGGTGCGTATCCGTGGTGAAGAGGCATTTAAGTATGTCACCCCTGGGCACGAGGAAAGTACACTCATTGATTATGCGACCGACGAGTTTAAAAACATCTCACGCTACGTTCTATCCAATCAACCGGCGGTTTGCGTTATTTCAGGCGAACGTGGTATTGGCACAACGACCTTCTTAAAACAAATTCTGTTCAAGGTGAAGAATGCGACCCCTATATACCTCAACTGCCCTTACACCGGTTACAACGAGCTTATCCAAGACTTTGCAGAGCAGCTTGGTTTAGACCGTGAAGTGGGTGAAATTCAGATTCTAAACCACCTACGTAAGAGTAATGAAAGCTATATGATTGCGTTGGACAATGGGCAGCGACTGGTTAAGCCCATGGTAGGAGGCTTAAACGGATTAATTAAGTTTACCAACCTCTTGCGTCGCTCTAAGAAAAACCATCGCGCTGTACTGGCAATAGAGAAAGCCAACTGGCGATTTGTGGATCGAGCTCGTGGTGAGCGTCTACTTTTTGACTGGGTTGCATTTTTGCCGCGCTGGAATGAAGTACAAATAGCACAGTTACTAGAGTCACGAATCAACCAAAGTGATGATAATAAACTGTCGTTTGAAGGGTTAGTTGTACCCAAGCAATGGGACCATGAAAATATTAGTGAAGAAGAACGAGCACGCAAAGGCTTCTATCGTATTCTTTGGCATTATGCGGATGGAAACCCTACCGTTTCTTTGCGCTTCTTTAGGCTTTCTCTAAGGCGTGACAAGCAAGATGATTCCGTTGTGGTGCGATTATTTAGAGCACCAGAATCTCAAGAATTAGAATCCATGCCCAAGCCCATGCTGGCAGTACTGCGCTCTATCGTGCAATTAGAGGTCGCCAGTCAAGAAGAGTTATCGGAATGTACTCGCCTGTCCCATGCTGAGGTTCTCGGTACCCTGCGCTACTTCCAGAGTCGCGGCTATATAGAGTGGAATGAAGACAAAGCCAAGATTTCAGATCACTGGTTCCGTCACATCACTAATGTTCTTCACCGTCAGCACCTATTGGTAAAATAATATGCAGAAAATTTTATGGCTTGTGGTTCTTGTTGTTTGCAGCTTTCCAACATGGGCTACAGAAGAGATACCAAACATTGATTCATTTGAGGAGTTTGCAACCTTAATCCGTTGGGGCGGCGTGCTCTTCTCTATCGTAATTGTGGCATGCACATGGCTACTACTGCGCTTTGTGGACTCCATCGTAGAAAGTGTCAGCACCCAGTTTGTTCAGTATCGTATGATTTTGCAGAAAGCTCAGTCTTTCTTTCAGTTCTTTATCTATGTCACTGCGGGTTTAGTGGTGTTTATGATCAGTTTTCGTATCAATGACCATATTTTGGCATTGATCGGTGGTACCTTGGCAGTATCCGTTGGTTTTGCGTTAAAGGATCTCGCTGCGTCATTTATCGCAGGTCTTACGGTGATGATAGACCGTCCATTTCAGGTTGGTGACCGCGTCACCTTTGAAGGCAACTACGGAGATATCATCACTATTGGGCTACGCTCGGTGCGTATGCGTACCCTTAATGACGATATTATTACGATCCCTAATAACAAATTTTTAAATGAAGTGACAATTAGCGGTAACTATGGCGCGCTGGATATGCAGGTAGTCATCCCCTTTTTCGTCGGGGTTGATCAAGATATCGACCTTGCTCGGACATTGATTCAAGAAGCCGCCTCATCCAGTCGCTATATCCATCTGCCTAAACCTGTTGTTGTTTTAGTCAAACAGTCCATTACAGACAACTATTTGGCCATTCAATTGACCTGTAAGGCTTACGTAGTGGATACTGCGTATGAGAAACTGTTCGAAACTGACATCACTTTGCGGGTGATGAAAGAGTTCCGTCAACATAACATTACTCCACCGCGCATTGCGGTGAATGCTTCTTAAGGCAAATTATATGGCACGTACAATTTTATACACTTATAACAAACAACCGAAAGAGCTGCTGTTTTCTTATCAGCAGTTCCGCTCTATCCATGAAGCCGTTGCTGAAGCAGAAGGCATTGATATTAAAGAGTTCCTAAAAATGGAACAGCAGATTGAAGCCGTGTCTGACACCAAAGCCGCTCGCGATTATCGCGACAATTACTTCAAAAAGCTTGGTTTTGGCAAGATCACTTTAAAGCCGAAAGAAAACCGACCTATTGGTAAGAAGTAAGAAGTCAGAAGCAAAAAAATAAGGGAAGCATATGCTTCCCTTATTCATGTCTATTCATTGATGTAACCCAGCCTGACCTTTAGCATTTAGTCATCGCATGTTGTCACCTAGCACTAAAACAAAGGGAAGCTTTAACTTCCCTTTGTTTACTTGAATTAGAGTGCTTTATATAGAACTTTATTCGACGCAATACTCTCTTTTACAACCAGCTCAAGCTCTACAAGCTTTTTCAGAGCACCCGTTGCCCAAGATGCTGCTTTTGAGTCTTCTTGTCCTGCTGATAGGCCAATCCCTTTTGGATTAATGCCATCTGCGTTAGCAACAACGATATCAAGTACTTGTTGTTGTTTTGGAGTCAAAGCAACGCTCGGTTTAGTCACAACCGTCTCGATTTTGACTTCTTTCGTCTCGACTACTTCCGATGTTGTGCGCTGCTGCGCCGGTGTAGCCTTCACAAATTTACGTAATTTACGCTGAACGTTACGTTTATGTGCAAGTCTCATTTATAGGTCTCCTATACGCTGCTTCTCAGCAGGGAAGAAAATTTGAAGCGCGTTTTATACCAAAATAACCACAAACATTGTAGGTAAAATTGCGTTTGTTCTGGTTTAGTTCCAATTTCAAAGTAAAAACGACCATAAAATAGGCAAAAAAATGGTGCACTGAGATCCTAGCGCACCACATTGCATTGCCTGCTGTTGCTTATTGGATATTCAAAAACGCAGCTCCACGAACACCACCTGAATCTCCATGCTTAGCTTTGATAATTTTCGGACATTTGGCCACTGAAAGCAGGTATTTAGGTACTCGCTTTGGCATCTCTTCATAGATGAGCTCAAAATTAGATAAACCGCCACCAAGAGCAACCACATCCGGATCATATGCAGTAAAGATATTAGCAAAACAGATGGCTAATAACTCCATAAAGCGCTCTACGTGCACTGTGGCTTGTGCATCACCTTGTGTATATGCAGTGATAATATCAATCGCCTTCTTCTGCTCACCAAAATAGTGCGCGTAAAGAAGCTCAAATCCGCGACCAGATAAGTAACTATCTAAGCAGCCTTTTTTACCACATCCACAATCAAGCAGTGGTGCGTTATCACCTAAGTGGAACCATGCATCAATAGGAAGACGGGTATGACCAACTTCACCGGCAACATGGTTGCGACCAGAATAGGCTTTACCATCATGGATAATACCGCCGCCAAAGCCTGTACCTAAAATAAGCCCCATAACACAAGGCTCGTCTTTGAGTTGCTCATCCCATGCTTCAGAAAGTGCGAAGCAGTTTGCATCATTCTCAATTTTTACTGTGCGACCAATACGAGATTCAAGATCCGCTCGCAATGGTTTTCCCTTTGCCGCAGGAACATTTACGGTCAGTACAGTTGCGTCTTCAGCATCTTCCATACCCGGAAGACCAAGCCCGACCTTACCTTTGGTTTCAAACTTCGCATCATATTTATCAACCAAACCGGCTAAGGTATCCACTAGCTTAGTGTAATCATCACCAGGAGTCGGTACGCGCTCTGTCGCTAGACGCTCAAGTTTTTCATTAAATGCACCAAATTCAATCTTGGTACCGCCGACGTCAAAACCATAATACATTAGCTGTCTCATCCACGTTATTTTGAGTTAATTCAGCCTATTATCCAGAAATGTAGCCCTACTGTCCGTGATGATTCGCATAAAAGACACGGATTCCTACTCAGTTATCCTTGGCATTGCTGCTATTGAGAAAAGCACTCAGTTTTGGGCGAGTGAAATCTTTATCTCCTTGAGTTTTGGTCAACATATAACTTTCTTTTATGACTTCAAACCACTGCTGTAATGTATCGGCAGCGTCGGTAAATCCAGCATGATTCAATACCAGACTTGCCACCTCGCATGTTGCTAACTGTTGTTCATTCACCGCTTTGCGCATAATATAATCCGACAGTGATTTTTCACTGATTGAAAGGCACGGTAAATGATGTAAGTACGCTGATTTTCGATAGATACGTCGAGCTTCTCGCCAACTTGCGTCTAAGAAAATAAACAAGGGGATTTTCACCATCCCTTTAACACTACTAGGCTCAATTACCGTATTACTTTCTAATAAATAATCACAGGGGAAAACCAGAATCGGTTGATATGCAGGGTCATTTAGTAGCCTTTTTAGCTGGTCAGGCATTTCAGTGCGTTGCCATTCAAAGGCATAACTGTCTTCACAGATATCTGCGATTAGGCGTCCGGTATTACTGGGCTTGAGTACCTCATTGTTTGAATAGAGCAGTATTGCGGCAAAACCTTGAAAAGGCGCGGGTTGAAATTGGCATAGACAATATTTCGTTGCCACTCTACATCTAAGGCAACGCTGCACCTTTGCACCACGCGCATTAAAAGGCTTGGTTGCATTATTGATTCTGTGCTCGATTAACTCGTGCACTGCATGAACTCGCATTCTTTAATGATGCCCTGTTATTGATTGAGCTCGCAAGGGTAATTGAGTCATTCACGGAACGCAACCAAGGACAATTTTATGGATAACAACCTAATTCGACTGATCTTGTTTGCTTGTATACTGCTGCTGTGTATCGCGCTTGAATCAATCTATCCTCGCCGCGTACTCACCCAACCTAAATGGTACCGCTGGGTAAATAACATCGCACTTGTGGTATTTAACTCTCTGCTATTAAGGCTAACCCTACCATTACTTGCTTTCGAAGCTGCAGCATGGACTGAGCAGCATAGCGTGGGACTACTGCATCTATTAGGCGTATCAAGCCTAATTAACATTATAATTAGCGTATTGGTTTTAGACCTTCTCATCTATTGGCAACATAGGCTGTTTCATGTCGTACCTTGGCTGTGGGCGCTGCATAAGATGCATCACTCGGATCAAGATATCGATGTTACTACCGGTGCGCGCTTTCACCCCATAGAAATATGGCTATCGATGATAATCAAAATTACAGCCGTCCTTATACTAGGCATCTCGCCAATAGCTGTAATTATATTTGAGGTCGCATTAAATGGCTGCGCGATGTTTAACCATAGTAACCTGCGCCTATCTCAGCAACTCGATAAAATAATACGTAAATGTATGGTTACACCCGACATGCATCGAGTTCACCACTCTATAATTCGCCGCGAAACCAACTCAAACTATGGTTTCTGCTTATCTATTTGGGATCGCTTATTTAATTCCTATATCGCACAGCCTAAACATGGACATGGAAAGATGCGCATTGGAATAGCACAGTTTCGTCATCCTAACGAGCAACGTTTAGATAAGCTACTCACTCAACCTTTTAGGAAACATTAATGAAATCGACTATGTTGCTATTATTTAGCATACTCCTTGCAGGATGCGTATCTGGTCCAACGGAAAATCCAGCCGCAAAAGTCAACATGATGCAGCTAAATGCCGTAAAAGCTGCGCATAAAGATCAACTTTATCTATTTTATCAAACCTGGCATAACACGCCGTTTCGCTTAGGTGGACAATCTAAAAAAGGCGTTGATTGCTCCGCATTTGTTCAAATTGCGTTCAATGAAGTATTCCATCATCCTATCCCAAGGACAACTAAGACTCAGAGCAATGTTGGTGTATGGATAAGCTATGAACAGCGTCAATTCGGTGATCTGGTTTTCTTTAAAACTGGCTATGGAGTGAGACACGTTGGTATCTATGTGGGCGATAATAGCTTTATGCACGCCTCCACTTCTCACGGGGTGATGATATCTCGACTGGATTCCCCATATTGGGCCGATGCCTATTGGCAAATACGTCGTATATTATGAGAAGGAGATCATATTTTAAGTGTAAATATCATCTACACTTAAAATAATTAAGTAATCACAATTTCGAGGGTGTTTTGATGTGGCAAGCAATATCACAACAACTTTCCGATGTATTAATGTTCGAGTTTAAGATTGAAGAAAAAACTCGGATTAGTGCTGGTGAAATCAGCGAAAGCTTTATGATAAGTGACGGCGAACAACGTTACTTTGTCAAAATTAATCATAAGGACTTCCTCGAAAATTACTTAGCTGAGGTTGATTCTCTTGCGGAGTTACGCAGTACAGGTACGGTTTCGGTACCTGAATTAGTTCACTTCGGTACAACTAAAGACAGCTCTTTTCTTATCCTAAACTACCTTCCTACCCGCCCACTTTCAGATCTTCAATGCAGTGAAGAATTTGGTAAGCAACTTGCCAACCTTCACCAATGGGGAGACCAAAAAGAGTTTGGTTTTGATAGTGACAATTTTATTGGCAACACAGTTCAACCAAATCGCTGGCACAAAAATTGGGCACAATTCTTCGCTGAACAACGTATCGGATGGCAGCTTCAACTCCTAAAAGAAAAAGGAATTGAGTTCGGAAACATCACACAGATTATCGACAATACCAAAGACTCATTATCTGGTCACAGACCTAAACCTGCTTTGCTACACGGTAATTTATGGCAAGCTAATTGCGCGCTGTCTCCTTTTGGTCCTATCTGCTACGACCCAGCTTGCTATTGGGGGGATCGCGAGTGTGATATAGCGATGACCGAATTATTTGGCGGCTTTAGCGCCGAGTTTTATGAGGGCTATCAAAGCGTATACCCACTACCCAAAGGCTATCAACAACGTAAAGCGATTTACAATCTTTACCATATCCTTAATCAGTGTAATGTATTTGGCGGCCACTATTTGCCCGATGCCCAAATCCAAATCGATAATTTAAATAGCTTATACGTTTAGTATTGTTGCTCATGTTACAGGAGAAAATGCCATGAAAAATTACGCCGACAAGTATGTTTCATGCCCGCATTGTGGACAAACAATCACCGTAGCCATAGATACCACGCAAGGAAATCAAGATTTTTATCATGATTGCCCTGCGTGCTGTAATTCAATCCATATGAATATCACGCTCGATGAAGTTAGAGACAGAGTCGACTTTAGCCTTGATGCGGACGACGAACAGATATTTTAAGCTAGTTTTTGCGCCATTACGCGCTCTACAGTGTCGACTATCGCTTGCGTTTGAGGGTCAACCTCTAGGTTGATTGTATCGCCTATTTTTCTAGTTCCAAATAAGGTGCGATTGAGTGTTTCTGGGATCAGGTTGACTGAAAATGAACATGCCTTCACCTCAGCAATGGTCAACGAACATCCATCAAGCCCAATATAGCCTTTGGGCAGTATGTAACGCATCGCATCTTGTGGCGCATCAAACCACAGCGTCTTATTATTAGGCGACGCTATAATGCCAGTAAGCTTAACTGTAGACATAATATGACCAGACATGCTGTGCCCGCCAATCTCATCTCCAAACCTTGCCGCACGCTCAATATTCACCTCATCATTTTCTTGAATTAGCCCTAGATTGGTCAACTCAAGAGTCGCTTTCATCAAATCAAAGCTGACTCGACTATCTTGCACACCTGTAATAGTCAAACAACACCCATTGTGAGCAATGGATGCGCCAATTTGAATACCTTCTGATAGGTGTTTAGGAAGCTCAATAATATGGGTATTAAAATCTTGTTTTCTTATAATTTCAACGACCTTTGCTGTGCCCTGAACAATGCCAGTAAACATAAATACCTCTTTATTTTTGGTTGGTTTTAATACTCTACTCAATTACTATGCTCGCACCCAACGCATGCTACTAGGATCTCCATCTTGCACCGTTATAAAAAAGAAGTGAAAAGCCTTGTCAAACTCGCAACTCCGGTATTGATTGCTTCGGTAGCTCAAACTGGTATGGGCGTAGTTGATACTATTATGGCTGGCGGCGTAAGTGCAACTGATATGGCTGCAGTTGCGATAGCATCGAGCATTTGGCTACCCTCAATTTTGTTTGGGATTGGAGTGTTGATGGCTCTGATCCCAATCGTCGCTCAACTTAACGGGCGTGGACATCAAAACAAGATTGCCAATGAGATCCATCAAGGCGCTGCTTTGGCAGTGTTTATCGCCTTTCCTATTGCCTTTGTCCTAATGCAGACAAAGACCATTTTAGGAATGATGGATGTTGACCAACATATGGCAAGTATTACCATCGGCTATATGCATGCCATGTTACCAGCAATTCCAGCGTTCTTATTCTTTCAAACCCTGCGCAGCTTTACCGATGGCATGTCTATGACCAAGATCGCCATGGTCATAGGCTTTGTTGGGTTGCTGCTGAATATTCCACTTAACTATATCTTTGTCTACGGTAAATTCGGTATGCCAGCGTTAGGTGGTATGGGGTGCGGCGTAGCAACCACTATAGTGTATTGGGTCATGTTCTTAATGCTGCTTTGGTTTACCGTTACTGCAAAACGATTCCAAAGCATCGGCCTGTTTGCTACGTGGCACAAGCCTAAACTGCAAGCTCAGATACGCTTATTTAAACTGGGATTACCTGTCGCCTTGTCGATATTCTTTGAGGTGACCTTATTTGCGGTAGTGGCACTACTTGTCTCTCCACTTGGCCCTATTGTTGTAGCGGCGCATCAAATCGCTATCAACGTTTCCTCTATGGTGTTTATGCTGCCGATGAGTGTCGGCAATGCGGTTAGTATTCGCGTAGGGCATAAACTTGGAGAAGAAGACACTGAAGGTGCCAAGATATCGACGCATGTTGGATTGATATTAGGCTTAATGATGGCCGCATGTACCGCGATTATCACCATCTTATTTAGAGAGCAGATCACCAACCTCTACACCGACAATCATGCAGTTACCGCTATATCCGTGCACTTATTACTATTAGCTGCAGTGTATCAATTTAGTGATTCGATACAGGTCATTGCAGGCGGTGCATTGCGTGGATATAAGGATATGCGCTCTATCTTTAACCGAACCTTTCTATCATATTGGGTGGTCGGTTTACCCTCGGGGTATGTACTTGGTGCAACCGACTGGATTGTCCAGCCTATGGGAGCACAAGGTTATTGGTTCGGCTTTATTTTCGGTCTAACTACCGCTGCAATTTTATTAGGTCTACGCCTGAAATGGATGCACAATCAGACAGCCGAAGCGCAACTATTATTCGCTTCACGATAATTCTATTAGCACGAGCAAAATGCCCCTATTGCATTTGCCTGACTCGTACAAAGCGGGGAAACCTCGGTACACCGAGATGCGTCTCCCCGCTAAACCGATAGGTAATCGTGCTACCTAACTTAGGAGGCGTCGCTCTATCAACATCGCTTAGACCTGAGCCGATAAAAAACTCAACCCCAGTTGGGGTTTGAACTCTCAGTGCGCCAATCATCCCCTGATACTTCCCTTTACCCGGTTTATACCCAACAACTAATGCTTCTGCATCCATAAAAGGCTTTAGTTTAAGGATATTATTACTTCGACCAGCAACACTTATCGCACTGCCTTTTCTGATTATAAGACCTTCTCCACCGCTAACTAACACCGCCTGTAATTGCCGAGACAGCTGTTCATTTGACTCAAATGGCACCTGTTTAACGACACATACATTATGAGATGGATTGTGATTCTGCCATGCTAATAGTTGTGTGTAGTTATCACGAAACTTGATTACGGTATTCAACACATCAAACATACAGTAAGTTATAGTGCGCCAGCTTGCTTCATTAGGAACTTTATCTAGTACCGTTTGCTGCACATGATGAAACCTTCCATGCCCAGCCCACAACTCGCCTTCGACTGCAAAGGGAGGCATTTGCTTGACAAAAAATTCGGGGATATTAATCACCCGTCCAGAGCGTGAATATAGGCGTGCTCCATCCCAAATAGCTCTGACACCATCCAGTTTTTCACTTATCAAGTACGAGCTATCAAGGAGTTGCCCTGCATAGTTGTTTGCTAATGGTATGGCGTTTAATTGAACCGCCTTTGCCTCAGATTTTGCCTCGATGGACGGCACAATGCACATCAGTGCCGCTAATGGTTTTATATGATTCATAGCCCCTCCCGTACCATAAAACTAGCCAACGCTACCAATCAGCTCATGTTTTGATTGGTTTTCCTTGCGTCGATATCACATAAAGGTATGTAATAGTGCAACCTCACTCGTAATCGTATCGAGAGTCATCGAAGTTAAGGATTAAATTATGCTCCAAGCCGTCATTTTTGACATGGATGGATTAATGGTCGATTCAGAGCCTTTTTGGCAGCAAGCCCAGTTAGAGATATTTCCCCTGTATAACGTATCTATCACCCATCAAGATACGATTAACACCACAGGTGTGCGTATCGATAACATAGTTGAGGGCTATTATGCTA
This sequence comes from Vibrio gallicus, assembly GCF_024346875.1. NCBI lineage: Bacteria > Pseudomonadati > Pseudomonadota > Gammaproteobacteria > Vibrionales > Vibrionaceae > Vibrio > Vibrio gallicus. Next base: position 1,195,739 of record NZ_AP024871.1, on the reverse strand, counting down.
AGCAACCGTGGACAGGGGCAACCCAAGCCCAAGTGTGTTCGCAGATAAGCGCGAGAGTCATTGAGTTAATAGAGCTTAATAAACCGGCAATGCCTGGCCTTAAGCCCTTAATACAGCGCTTAAAAACACTGGATATCAAACTGGCGGTAGCATCCTCTTCACCAATGGATCTCATTGAAGCAACCCTAAATGCCCTTGAGATAACCCACCAGTTCGATGCCGTGCTCTCAGCACAAACATTGGTATATGGAAAGCCACACCCAGAGGTATACCTCAATACCGCACATGCTCTTAAGGTTTGCCCTACGAAATGCCTTGCCCTAGAAGACTCTCTTACCGGATTGTTAGCGGCCAAAGCGGCGCGTATGAAAACGATCGTAATCCCGGAGACATCACAATTAGAGCGCCCACAATGGAGTATTGCCGACTATAAACTGGCTTCTCTTAATCAGGTAACTTTAGATATGCTCTCCAATTGTGCGTAGCTAAATCAACACCTAAGCTCAGTGTTCATTACGTCCTCCACTTTTACACTATCCTAATACTAAGATTGTATAGAGCTGTTTTAGGGCACAGCGTTGTAGTATTTAGCAGTAAATTTCACCCAAGAAGGTAAATAAAGAATGCAGTTAGGCTTACAAGAAAAACATGTCGTTGTGACTGGCGGATCTTCTGGTATCGGCGCTGAGATCGTGCTTACCTTTGCCCAAGAAGGGGCCAGGGTGTGGTTTTGTGGACGTAGCCAACATAAAATAGATGCCTCGATAGCAAGTTTGGGAGCGCTATCTAAACAAGTTATAGGCACATCTGTGGATGTAACGGACGCGTCCGCATTCCAATCATGGATTGATTCCATTCCTAGCATTGACGTTTTCGTACCCAATGTCAGTGCGCTATCTAATGATTGGAGTGATATGATTGCCCACGACATCATGGCAACCCAACAAGCAATCGAATCTGTACTGCCTAAACTTCTCCAGTCTTCTTGCGGTGCATTGACCTATATCGGCTCAAAAGCCAGCGGCAGTACGATTGCCAAAGGCAAAGCATATGGCGCGGCAAAAGCCGCAATGGCCCATTATATGAAGTCACTGTCTCTCACCCACGCGCCAATACTTCGAGTAAACACGGTTTCTCCTGGCGATACCTATATTGAAAATGGGCATTGGGGCAAGATTAAACGCGAGCATCCTGATTTTTTCAATCAGGTATTAGACAACAACCCTATGGGACGCTTTGCTAACCCAGATGAAGTCGCCAATGTAGTTGTGTTTGTCTCTAGCCCCGCAGCAAGCTTTGTTTCAGGCTCTAATTGGTATGTTGATGGTGCTTCTAGCGAACAAGTTCAGTACTAAGTTGCGTTGTTACTCATCAACATAGAAACAAATATTAGCCGTTATGGATCGCTATTTGAGCAAATTGAACAATAAGGCATCAAACAAACCAAAATATTCAAATTGCCTATTGCAAGTAACCGCGCAACTGAATATATTACCTGTCAAGCAACGGCGCTAAGGCACTGTTACTTACACAAATTTGGGTCCGTAGCTCAGTTGGTTAGAGTACCGCCTTGACATGGCGGGGGTCGGCGATTCGAGTTCGCCCGGACCCACCAAATTTAAACAAAGCCTCCTTTTTTGGAGGCTTTGTTGTTTCTGCTATCCCAAAAATTCATTATGTTGTGCTGCGCCAAATCACAAAACCATTTTGAGCTTAAGCCAATGCGCGATACACTTCACACTTTATTATCAAAGATGTTTGAATCATGAAGATTGGTGTTATTGGTGCGGGTGCAGTTGGGGTTGGTGTATGCAACTATGTGTTAACCTTAGGTATGGCGAGCGAGTTGGTATTACTCGACCGTAATCTAGATAAAGCAGAAGGCGAAGTGTTCGACTTTCAACACACCGCCGCCCTCACCTTTTCCAAAAACACCGATCTTATCGCTACAGACGATTACTCAGCATTAAAAGATGCCAACATTGTGGTTCTTACTGCGGGCGCTCAAATTCAACACGGGCAATCGCGCCTCGACATTGCAGAGATTAATGCTCGAATTGGTGTAGATATTGCCAAGCAAGTCGAAGCTGTGGCACCAAACGCTATTTTGATTGTTGTTACTAACCCTTGCGACATTGTCACCCACTTCATCGCCCATAATACACACTTTAACGGCGCCAAACTGATAAGCTCAGGCTGCGTTATCGACACTGCTCGCTTGATGACGATTGTTGCGCAGCGCGTTCAGTTAGATCCTAAAAATATATCTGGCCTAGTGGTTGGTGAGCACGGCAGCAACTGTTTTATTCCTGAGCGCAGTCTAGGGGTTGCAGGACAAAATCTTGATGCCTACTGCGAGCATAACAATCTTGAGAAATTTGAGCGCAGCGAGCTACTTACCAGCGTTCAACAAGCTGGTTTTGAGATCTTCCATCGCAAGAACAACACCGCGCATGGCATTGCCGCAAGCGTCTTTCGCATCATCCAAGCCATTGTGGTCAATGAACGCTCCGTTCTTCCTGTAGGAACCGTTATACATGGTGAATATGGATTAGATAATGTGGTGATGAGCTTACCCACGATTGTCGGTAAAAACGGCGCTGAGTCAGTACTTAGCAATGCTTTTGACCAAAGTGAACAACAAGCACTCAGCAACTTTGCCATACAGATCAGTGAATCAGTTGCTGAAGTTGCACGATTAACAGGGCTAAAGGCCTAAACCATGACACAAGATAATAGAGGCTCGGTTATGACGCGTGATCAATTTGAATTACTTGCTCCTGGTGGCGATGTCGATTCCATTAAAGCGGCAATTGCCGCTGGCGCAGATGCCATTTACTGCGGATTAGACCGTTTTAATGCACGAAACCGAGCTACCAATCTGTCTTTAGAGAACCTAAATGGCGTGCTTGAGTTGGCTCACGCGCACAATTGCCAGATATTCTTGACTCTCAACGTCATGATATTAGAGAACGAGATCCCTTCTCTGATCCGCCTTCTTAATGAGCTTAAGCTCACCAAAGTCAACGGTGTTATCATACAAGACCTTGGCCTAGGGTATCTACTAAAGCACTATTTCCCTAAGTTAGATGTACACGCTTCAACCCAATTAAATACCCATAACAAAGGGCAGATTGAGTTTCTAAAACAATTAACCGCAAGTCGCGTCAATCTATCCCGCGAGCTGAATATTGACGAGATCAAAGAGCTCACACAGTTTGGCCACCAGCACGATATGCTGATGGAAGTCTTTGTGCATGGATCGTACTGTATTGGCTTCTCTGGTTTATGTTACCTCAGCTCGGCTCGTAACGGCACATCGGGGAACCGCGGCCGCTGTGGGCAACCTTGTCGTGATCAATACGAAACCACAGCACAAGGCTCCAACTACCCCCTTAATCTTAAGGACAATTCAGCCTTTAACGACCTGCAAGCCCTTGCCGATGCAGGGGTCTATTCTCTCAAGGTTGAGGGCAGAATTAAGAAATTCCATTATGTTTATACGGTTGTCGACAACTGGCGTAAACAGATTGATAGGTTGTGTAATAATCAGCCATTATCAAGCGACATGACTGAGCTATACACGGTATTTAACCGTGATTTCTCTAATGCTTTTTTACAGGGCAACTTTGGTAAAAACATGTTCATTGAAAACCCGCGTGGACATGCTGTAAACCACTTTTCTAAGATTTATGGCTGTCACACAGCTGATGAAGTGCAATCGGTTAAAAGAAAGCTGTATGACAAGAAAACCGATATCATTACCCACGTAGAGGATCAGATCAAAGACCTCAACATCCCACCCCAACAAAGCAACAAGAGCTTAAAAGGTGGCGCAAAGGTATTTAAACTCGATCCGCTAGCGCATAATGAAAAACTTCAGCAGCCACCAGCACTGTCGGTACTTATCTCAAGCCCTAGCGATGCTTATCTAACCGAAGATGACTCCATAGATGTCTACTTCCAGATACCTATGGGCTTACAAGCAGAACTGAATCAGCTTATCGAGCTGTTTACTCAATACCCGACGCTCAAGCCTTGGTTCCCGTCGATACTCATTGGCGCTGATTTTGAAGCAGCACAGCAGTTGTTAGCTGAGATTAAGCCTAACATGCTGATCACCAACAACTCTGGTGTCGGCTTGCATGCAACTCGCTTAGGGCTAGAATGGATTGCAGGCCCACATATGAACAGTGCAAACTCATACGCCTTAAAGTGTTTAAAGGAAGAGTATTCAGCTTCAGGTGCATTTTTGTCTAACGAGCTTAGCGATAAACAGCTAAGGCATATTCGTAGGCCAGCACAGATGCGCACCTTCTACAGTGTGTATCATCCAAATACCCTGCTCACCAGTCGTCAATGTTTATTCCAACAAACTGAAGGTTGTAAAAAAATAAAGGTAAATAAAGGCTGCCTTAAGCGTTGTAGCAAACGGACTTCAATCATTAATCTCAACGATAGCCCGTATGTGGTGCATAAACAAAAAGGCTCACACAATAGCCTGTATAGTGAACTAAACGTGCTCAACCTTGAGATCTTAAGGGATCAGCGCGATCTGATCACCGATGTATTTATCGACCTGCGTGATATCCAGACCGAGACCCAACATAAGGTGAGCAAACCTGAGCTTATCCTAGCTTTCCAACACTATATTGAGCACAGCCAAGTAACCACGGATAAGGACTATACATTGGTTACTAATGTTATAGCCCCAACCAACAACAAGCAGTACCACAAAGGCGTTTAAATTTCTTTGCTTGATCGCGTTTATGGCTCTGAGCCGTAAACGCGAGGCTTTTTTTTGGTAAGGTGTATCCATTCAATTCGCCTTTTTACTATAAGCCTAATATATGGATACCCAGACCCTAACTGCCTATCTAAAACGAATTCAGCTTGATAAAACACCGAATTTATCCGTTACATTTTTACATCAATTACATAATGCACATCATCGCACTATCCCATTTGAAAACTTCAACGTAATTGATAACTCAGGTATCTATGTCGATCAGCAGTCAATTATCGACAAGTTAATATCTAACCTGCGTGGCGGGTATTGTTTTGAGGTGAATGGGTTAATGTTTTATGCCTTGCAAGCAATGGGTTTTACCGTACAGCGGCTTTTAGGGCGAGTACATTTAACCGGTACTGCGAGTGGACGTAGTCATCAAGTAAGCCTAGTTACCATTGATAATCAGCAGTGGTTAGTTGATGTTGGGTTTGGCTCTCATACTCCAAGAAAGCCGATTGCCATTGAACTTGATGTTGAACTCAAAACCGACAACCAGACCTTTCGTTTTATTCGCGATGCGCAGTTTGGCATCATGCTACAAATTCAAGATAACGAGCAATGGCAAAGCCTCTATAGTCTAGATATGGGATACGTATGCCAAGGTGATATCGAGGTTGCAAACCACTATACCTCTACGCACTGTGATTCGGTGTTTAACTCGGCGTGTATTGCAGCAATCGCCACAGCTAATGGCTCAGCGACTCTGTTAAATGAACGCCTTAAAATAACCAATAATGGTGAGATAACTGAAACCTTACTCACAAATCAGGCCGATTTTATGGTTGCTCTCAAAGAGTATTTCGGACTCGATCTCACTGACAAAGTAGACTCTATTACCAAGTTTGTTGAATTCAATTAGCTACTTCAGCCTCACTCGCTATCTAAACTTACCATCAAAACTCACCATCAAAAGCAAGTGAACCCATAGCAAATACGAGTCATTTTTACTATGGGTTCATCGATTGTTTATTATATATGCCTATACCGCAAACTGCTTCGACAGCCGGCTCTCACCTAGCCCTACTTTTTTACTGACCTTTATCTGCACTGGCACTCGCTCTTTTAGTGCACTGACATGGCTAATCACACCAATCATCTTACCGGTTGCATTGAGGGTATCTAATGCGTCCAGTGCCAAGTCCAATGTTTCAGGGTCCAGTGTGCCAAAGCCTTCGTCTAAAAACAGTGAATCTATACTGGTTTTGTGGCTCACCAAATCAGACAAAGACAAGGCTAGGGATAAACTAACCAAAAAACTTTCACCGCCCGATAAGGTCTTGGTATCACGTACCACATCCCCTTGCCACAGATCCATGACCTGTAGTGCTAATCCATCTTCTAGATTTCGTTTTAGCTCATAGCGACCATGCAGACGCTTAAGATGCTTATTGGCTAAATAAACCAAATTCTCTAGGGTTAAGCCTTGCGCAAACTTTCTAAACTTATCCCCTTTTTGAGAACCAATCAGCGCATTAAGATAAGCCATATCATCATAACTCGCTTGGGCTGACCTTATCTGCTCAAACAAATGCTGCTGATTAGCGCGATTTTGGATATCTAGGTTTAAGCGACCTGTGATCTCCCCTAGCTGATGCAAGAGGTCGGCTTGCTGGGCTTTGCTCAATGATAAAGCGGCTTCAACCTTAACTTTTTGCGGTATTTCCTTGCCTACATCCACACTTTTGAGCTCTTGCAAAGCGCTATTGGCACTATCAAACTGGGTATCTGCCATTAACTTTTTGTTTTGTAGGTCGTGCTCGAGTTCCAAGAGCTGTTGATGCTCATCTGGCCCTATAAGCGCGTCTACAAAATCATCTATTGTATCGAATTCACTCTGTTGTAACGCCTGTAGCCAGAGTTGGTTTGCTTGCTGGTATCTGTTAGTGAGCTTGTCTAGATGTCCCTGAGTTGTTTCTATCTTAGCGCGCTGTTTCTGATCGTTATTATGAATATCTTGAAACTGCGCCTGGGCCGCTTTAAGTTGCTCTAGATGCTGCGCAGTTAGGTCCTTAAGCGCTTTCACGTCGAGCTCTATATCCGAGCCTTGATATAAGCTATCTCGACTTTGGCGTAACGCAGTTTGTTGCTGTTTGTGCAGCGTCAGGTCATTACGTAATGGTTCTATTTGTTGTGAAAGCTCAGCAATTTGTTGTTTAAAGCCTTGGATCTGACTATCTAAGCTCGCAACACGCGTTGCATTTTGTTGCAATAAGCGCTGTTTCGAATTCCAGCTAGCGGCTTGCTGGTCGCATTCAACCAACCAGTCATCTATTTTTGACATTTCAGGGACGTCAAAACCTAACTCAGTAATGGTCTTTTCTAGTTTCACAGCCAACTGAGACACTTCGCTATCAAGGGTCTGCTGTTGCTGTTGTAATCGCAACAGCTGTGCTTGAATTGCGTTGCCTTGTTGCTCAGCTAGGTTTAGCTTACCTTGTAGCTCTTTAGTGACGCCGTCACTTAAAGTGCAGGTTTTATCGGCGTCCTGCATCCGTTTTAGAAGACTGGCCAGCTTTTGTTGCAACTGACGCAGATGCTTCAGCTCTTTGCTAACGAGCTCAACAAACTCACTAATCGACTCCCCACGCTCAAGACGTAAATCATTCGCCCATTCCAGCAAATCATTACTAGGAGCGTCACCACTTAATTGAGCAACTAAAGACTGCCATTGGCTAATCAACTCGATCTTCTGCGCACTATCGCCTTCAATCTGCTCTAGTAGAGCCTTAAGATCTCGCTGTTTATCGTTTAGGTCCCTACGAACTTGTGCCCCTTGCTCTTCTATTGTAGATAACAACGATTGTTGGTCATTACGTTGCTGGGTTAAGGCGTTGAGGTCATCATTTGCAACAACATCATGTTCAACAGAACCACAAAGTGGACATGACTCACCTTGTTTAAGCGTGGCGCGATACTTAGCCAGCTCTCCTTCTTGCTCAATCAAGCGTTTAATACTGTCTAACAGCTGCTTTTTTTCGACATAGCGTAGCTTTAGCGCCTCTATTGAGCCATCAAGCTGTGTTATCTGTTGCTGTAATGTTTGTTTACTCGCCTTAGCCTCTTGGAGGCGGGACATCAGCGCCATATATGCTGTATTAACTCGCTTAAGCTCACTTTGTTGCAGATAAGCAGACTCAATAAAGGTTGCTCGCACATTTAGGGTCTCGACACTGGCTTGCGTGTTACATTGCTGCCATTCTAATTTGGCATCAATAAAGGCTTGCTGGTGTTGTTGATGGCCCTCTATCTGCTGTTGAAGTTGTTCATCTAACAATTGGTATTCGGCGTGATAATGCTGCTGGGATTGTCGCAGCGTAACCTGCTCAGCTTCAACGCTGGCCATGCGGCGCTGATTGTCATTAAGTTTACTAACCTGCCCCTTTATCTCAACGATAGTGGTGGCTAGGTTTTCAAATCGAGCATTGTTACTTAGGTACTGCTGTAGCTGTGATTGCTCATTGCTAAGGCTTTGCTGAGTAAGCATCGCCTGCTGTAATTGTCGGTCTTTATTGTGCTGAGACTCACTCAATTGCGCCAAGCTAGCCTGCTTTTCCGAGCTAGACTCAGATAAAGAGACCAGCTGTGCATCTATTGGACGAACCTTAAGGGCTAACGACTCTATTTTATCAAGGGCTGACTTTGTCTCCTGTACAGACTTTTCACTCACCTGCTTTTGTTGCACGGCTTGATTGAGGGCGTGTTCAAGCTCTGTTAATTGTGCGATAGCAATTTCTTGCGCCGCATGCTCTTGGGTGAGCTCTGTAAGTAGCTGATTTTGCGTTTGATAAGCGGGGCGAATCGCCTGAGCAGGAATGCTTTTTTTCAGTGTTGTGAGCTGCGACTGGTGGTGTTGATACTGCCGCGCACTTAGTTGCTGATTTTGCTTCGCCTTATCAACATTTAACTGTGCCTTTTCGATGTCTTGCCACCAGCGCAATTGAGATTCGATCAACTGGATCTGTTTATCCAACTGAGTCTGGCTTTGTTGCAGCTGACTTGCATCTGATTGCAACTGCGTTCGAGCTTCGTCGCTAAGAAGATTAACGCCTTCGGCTTTAGCTTGCAGCTGCTTTAGGGATTCATCATGTTGCTTAAAGCGTCGATAAACCTCTTCAGAAACCAAACCGTAAACCTCAGTACCAGTAAGCTCCTCTAACAGCTCAGCTCTTTCATTGGCATCTGCATTCAAAAACGCGGCAAACTGTCCCTGAGACAGCATCATTGATTTGGTAAACCTAGAGAAATCTAAACCGGTTAACTCATATACCTTATCCAGTTTTTGCTTGATGGCAGAGGCGAGAATTTTACCACTATCGACCCGTGCAATTTCAGCTTTAGCACTTTGCATCTTACCATCTAGCTTGCCTCTTGAGCGCCGCATCGACCAGTTAGCGCGATACGCTGTGCCCTTAACTTCAAATTCTACCTCAGCAAAACAATCTGCGGTGCCGCGAGTCATCACCTCATTATTGGTATGCGTTACCGAGCCTAAGCGTGGCGTGCGGTGATAAAGGGCTAAGCAGATAGCATCAAGGATGGTGGTCTTGCCCGCACCGGTCGCGCCGGTAATAGCAAACAAACCGTTGTCTGAAAAAGGAGATTGAGTAAAGTCGAGCTTCCAGCGCCCTTTTAAAGAGTTTAGGTTTTCAAATTCTAGCGATAAGATCCTCATTGCTCACCCTCCTTGGATTGCAACTCAACATCATTTAAGATCTCGGTAAAGGTATGTGAGATCCGCCGAAGTCGTGCTTGCTCTGTTTCATCGCTCAAGCTCTCAAGGGCCAATCGCTTTTCAAATACCTCAGTCGGTTTAAGCTCAGCTAGGGTTTCCGTTTTTATCTGTTGTATGGATTTTTTATCATTGTTACGCGCTCGTCGCAGTTGCAGTACTTCCACGCTATGCCCTTCAACCATACTGGCTATTCGCTGCTGTAAATCACTCAAGAAGTCCTGTTCTGCAACCTCTATGGATAGCCAGGTAGGCTGCTCCTGCCCTTGGTACTGAGCAACCTGCAGTTCAATCGCGGCTAAATCACCCTTTAGTACCGCCATCGGCTGAAAGCTTGGAACATCGAGAGGGGTAACTTGCGTCGCATCGCCCGTAAACTCAACCAACACGACTTGTTTTGAGGATTTAAGCTCATCAAAACTCAATGGGATCGGCGAGCCGCAATAGCGGATATGGTCTTTTTTGGCCACTATTTGTGGTCTGTGAATATGCCCCAGAGCGATATAATCAGCCGGTGGAAAGGCATCACTAGCAAACCCTTCTAGGGTACCAATATAAATATCCCTTACCGATTCTGACTGAGTTACGCCCAATGCGGTAAGGTGTCCCGTGGCAATGATCGGTACTTTGGTTCCAGTTTGTTGCAAGATTTGAGACTGCTTGCTTTGCGCTTTGCTATACAGGGATTGATAATGGGAAGCTATCGCCTCTCCTAGTTGCTGCTGCTTTTGTGATGCCTTGATTCCCGCTTGACTATGCATCACATCTTGTGGTCTAACAAAAGGAATCGCGCATACTAAAGCGCCTACATTTCCGCTGCTATCGAACAGTGAGATTAGCTGCTTATCAATATCATGACCAACACTGGCAATCACGTCCGCACGTAGATATTTGAGTAGACCCTTAGATTCATTTAGCACCGAAACCGAGTCATGATTTCCGGCTAGAAGTAGCAACTGACAATTGCATTTATTGGCTTCAACCACAAATTGATTATATAGCTCACGCGCATAACTTGGTGGTGTGCTGGTATCAAAGATGTCCCCCGCAACAATAATTGCATCTACCTGCTGTGACCTAGCCACTTCTAACAGCCAGTTAAGAAACCCTTGATGCTCATCACGGCGATTTTTATTGAAGAAGTTTTGCCCTAAATGCCAATCGGAGGTATGAAGAATACGCATTGTCAGTCCATTATCGAAATTACTGGGACAATGATAAACCAAAGAGAATAGAAAACTATAGAGGAAAGAGGTAATTACAGAGTAAGCGCCAATAATTGCTCTTGGCGCTAGAGATTAATCATCGGCAGTTAGAATTTATAACCTATATCAAACATGCTAGAGCCATAAGAATCGCCGCCTTTGCCCTCATTCATTAAAACGAGTACGTTGGCTATAATATGGTCGCCGAACTGGGTTTCGATACCCGTGCCCAATAAAATGCCATTACCATGCTGTTTTACACCCATCTGCTGTCCATCATTGAAGGTAGCGGTTAGTTTCGCCGTATTCCATGACCAACCACTTTGAATATAAGGCTTCACAGTGAACCCTTCACTAACATGGAACGGATAACCTAAGCCTAGCGATGCTTGGTATCGGGTCAAATCTATCTTCATTGAGCCGCCAGAACCAGTTGTTTTTTCTGTTTCAGATACAACTCGAAAATCCGTAAATAGGTAGTCCTTCCACGATTTGACTAAATAACCACGAGAAAAGATGCTATATCCCTTTGGGCGACTTTGCGTTACATCGTCGTTAGTAACGCTTGTTGATGAATAGCCCGCACCCATAGTCAATCCCGACAAAAAGTTTTCCGCATGCGCGATATTTGCACTTCCTAGGGTTAAGCCTGCAAATAATATCGCTGCTTTTGTCTTGTTCATGATTTTCGTACCAATTTAGTGAATAACTTGCGCAATTGTACGAATATTATCCATACTAAAATAGGAACATTGATTTTTAGGGTGTTCTTCTTTTTATAGCAATCACAACATAAGGCAACGGTGTCCCATGAACGGTATAAATAAGAGTCGTCGATTACAGATCAATCGTACAGCTAAGCACAGAAAACGCATGCATCAGCAACTTAATCGTAACGCTTTCCATGTCGCGACTCACAAAAAACTGCCCTTAGCCTTGTTTGATCCCTTAATCTCAGACTCTGATAACCCTAAAAGCGACCTAATAAAATAGCTTAATTTTAGCCGATTGATAAATAAGGCGTTCAGCAACATTGAGCGCCTTATTTAATAAAAACAATACCTTAATAGCAAATCCATCACCTAAAACCCTCGCCCATCAATATTTAAAAGCAGAACAAAATCACCAGAACTGTTCTTCTTTTACTGTGCCTCGATGCTTATATTAATAGGATAAATATTGACGAGGCTCACAATAATGAAAAAAAACATAACAACCCTCACTTTAGGTCTTGTGCTTGCTGGCGCACTTTCTGGCTGCGTCACCACTGCGGTTATGGAAAAATCCGCAGCAATCAATGATCTGCCTTCAGTTGCTGTTTCAGTCGATGGTAAGTTTGGCGGATTTGGTAGCGACGGTACCTTTAAGATTGCGGACATGTATCACGGCCAATTCTCTCGTGACGCCTCAAACTCTAAGTGGTTTGGTATTTCTGGAACCAAGCAAAGTGGTTTAGTGGCGTTAATACAAAAAGAGGGTACTGAGCAGAGCTGGAAACTTGCCTGTCATGGCGAACAAAGCAACTTAACCCTTGGCGGGCTAAATATGTCAGGAAGTGAGCCTTTTAGTTGTGATATTTATTCAGGTGATAAAAAAGTAGGCTTGTACACTATCAAAGCCGAGCATAGCCTAATGGGTACCAGCAAAGAGACCGGTTCAATTCAAATTCAAGGCACTAGCTTGCAGTTAGCTGCGGTAAAACGCGCTCAAGGTGCAGCCTTTGATACCAGCACCCCACTCGGTTATAGCTTTAAACTAAATGGCCAAGAGGTAGCGGCTACAGAAACTAACGCTCATGTTAGTATTCAGATGATGGAAAGCTTAACTGCGGATCAAAAAGATGCTGTTGTGGTCGGAAGTATTGCAAGTGCCTTAAGTTGGCGCCCAGAGAACAATGACGACCTATAATCTCATATCAAGCTAAGTAAATTATTAAATGAGCACCTATTTCGCAATATTTAGGTGCTCTTTGCTATTGTACGCAGTGAGTAATTACATTTCCTAAAAGCAGAACTTAATAAATTAGACTAGAATCTGTGAGTCATGTTTTAACGTATTTTTGATTTATGGACAAACAAAGCAGTACCATTCACCTGCAACGCCTTAAGCAACTCGACGCCTATTTCGGTACCGAAGCCACGGTAGTTGATAGCCAGACCCTAGCTGAGATCATGTCGTGTTCGACACGTAATGTCGCCAAGATCATGAAAAACCTAAACGAATTGGGCTGGATCACCTGGATACCTGGTAAAGGCCGTGGTAATAAGACCCAGTTAAAGATTGAAGGGTCATTCCATGAAAGACTGTGCTCAGTATTAAAGGGCTATGTTGCCAATGGCGAACTCAGTGAAGCCTCTCGCTATGCTGATATTTTCAAGTATGGCAATGTATTCAAACAACACCTTCCTGAATGGTTAACCGACGTATCGGACGATAACGTATACTCTGACGAACTAATCTCTCTGATCCCATATTGTTTACCTAGATGTCATCCTAAAGATATGACAGATAGAAACGCCGGCGTGTTTGTCAATGCTATGTTCGATACGTTAATCAAATATGACGCTAAAAATAATGAGTTTACCCCACACCTCGCTCATCAATTTTATCAAGAGGGCCTTACCTACTACTTTAGAATTCGCCCCGATGTTTACTTTCACAATGGCGAACTTGTTACGCCGCAGCACATCAAACAAAACCTAACCGCACACCAAAACAACAACAGCGTGGCGCATCAACTGTATGCCAACATTGCATCGATACACATCAATTGCCAGTGGGTTGAGGTGACCCTTGAAAAAAACGACCCCATGTTTTTGCACACCTTAGCCGATATTCACGCCGCTATCTATCTCGATAACCCCGCAGAACCGGATTACCCGTATGGTACTGGCGCCTATTATTGGGAGTACCGGAACCAAGATCACTGGTCACTATTAAAGAACCTTCAGTACTTTGGAACCCATGGCGTGTTAAAACGAGCGGATTTCTGGCATGTTATCTCATCAAAGAAAACCTCAGTTGGGCATTTGTTTGAATTTGAAGACGTTGAAGATACCAAAGACAGTCGCGATCGACACTATGCCACCATGGGCACAAAAACCCTGTGTATTAGCCATAGGCTAGATCTTAACGCTCGCAGCGCCATTCAAGAGTTTGTACAACATGTCCTGCATAAATTTTATGCTGAACAAAAGAAACTCACCCACACGGTATTGCCTTCTCGAACATCTCAGATAGCCGCCACTACTGAACCACCTAGGCCTCATGAATTGCCCTCTCAATTTCGGGTATTAGAGCTAAAACAAGACCCTCTGCAACTGTTATGGTACGAGCTACGCAATACTGGGGTTCAAATCGAGTTTGTCGCGTCAATCCGCGATGCGGATATCTGGATTGACAACTTCTTATTCGGTTCAGACGTAGTACTTGACCACTATTATTGGTTGTTGCTAAGCCAAGCTGCAGAGCATATGCTGACCCCGTTTCGACAGCGTCAATGGCTCACTGAATTTCAACAAGCCACCTGCTCAAAATCTGAATTTTTAAATCGCATTGAAGACCAATACCTTAAAGAGAGGCGTTTAGTACCTCTGTGGATAAAGTCCATTGCCTATAAAAGCCACCAAACCCTTCGCGGAACGAAGGTAGATAGCCTAGGTATGATGACCCTCACCGATATTTGGTTCGACAAGCGAAATTCACAATAATAAATCCACACTAGGATATAACTGGCTCTTTATGCGAACCTTTCTATTCACTAGCATTGCGATGATAGCTTTTGCTGCAAACTCCATTTTGTGTCGCTTAGCATTGGCGCAAGGCGATATCGATGCCGGTTCATTTACCCTTATTCGGCTGTTATCTGGGGCCTTAATACTGCTCAGCATACATAAAATAACCAGTCCACAAATAGTAACCTACGGTTTCAAACCGAGTACAAGATTTACTTGGCTCGCGGGAGCGAGCTTATTTGGTTACGCGGCCCTGTTCTCCTACGCCTACCTAAACCTCGCAGCAGGAACCGGAGCTTTACTGCTATTTGGCGCAGTACAACTTACTTTGTTGGGGCTGTATTGGTGTCAAGGTCAGAGATTTAATAGCTTAGAATGGTTAGGTATTGCTATGTCTATAGCAGGTTTTACTTGGCTAATGCTACCGTCAGTATCCCGTCCCGACTTAGTTTCCGCGCTATTAATGATGCTGTCAGGGGTCTGCTGGGCAGCCTTTACCGCACTGGGCAAACAGGTTCAGTCCCCCAATATTGGAATAACCTGGGGATTTGCAATGGCATCACTTATCGCAGCGCTGTGTTCCCCGCTACTGTTGTCCAATATCTCTTTAACCGTGAATGGCGTACTGCTTGCGGTTATCTCTGGGGCTGTTACTTCTGGCTTAGGCTACCTATTGTGGTACAAGGTATTAAAACAGTTATCACTATTGCAGGCTGCAGTGAGCCAATTATGCGTTCCTGCTCTTGCAATAGTTATTGGAGCAATGTTGTTAGGTGAACCTATCTCCACATGCAGCATTATTACCAGCCTAGTGATACTGGGGGGGATTGCTTTGGTATTTATTTCCCGACATACCAACAGCAACAAGACACCTTTGTAGCTGATACAGCATAAATCACACGATTAGATAAACATAAATTAGCTCGAACATTCGCCTTTTATAAGAGTACTGTTTATACACACAGCACCCCGTAATTTCTGCGAAGCCAACTAGATTAAGGAAGGTCAAATATAAGCGTTGTGATACGCTGTTGCGTCGTATTTATCAAAGTAACACTGGATTCATTAGATACTTTAGCGCCATCGCCTTGCACAAGAGCTGCATCATTAACAGCTAATGAGCCTACAACTTGATGTAAATACACCCTACGACCTGACTCTATTTGTAACTTGATCTCGCTATTTGCCTCTAACACTAACTGATACAGGGTTGCGTCTTGCTTAATAAGCATTGAATCATCTTTGCCATTAGGCGAGGCAATCGTAGTAAGCCCGACTTCTTTGCCAAAGTCATTTTGCTGATAACTGGGCTCACCTCCTGCGCTGTTTGGTTCTATCCAGATCTGAAGGAACTTCAAGGCTTCACTGCTAGAGGGATTATATTCGCTGTGGTAAATCCCTTTCCCTGCCGACATTAATTGAAACTCACCAGCTGGCAACGTCTGAACATTTCCTTCACTGTCTTTATGCTCAATAGCGCCTTCTAAAACAAAGCTAATGATCTCCATATCCTTATGGCCATGGGTATCAAATCCCGCTTGTGGATGCACAAGGTCATCATTGATAACACGAAGTACAGAAAACCCCATTTGCTGTGGATCGTAATAGTTGGCAAAGGAAAAGGTGTGTTGACTCTCAAGCCATCCATGATTGGCCCTGCCTCTTTCATTTGAACGACGTAACCTAATCATGACCTCTCCTTATTTGACAAGATTTACAACAACTAACCTCAATACTTCTCGTTGCAAAATTGCCTATCAACAGTATTGCAGGTTTGCTTTATCTAAGTTTAAGTGTGTGGGTACTATTAATAAATTGGAAAGATCTGATAGATTAATTCAAATATTTTGAATGACCAAAACCCTGCCACAGAAGAGTCAAGGATACGGCTGGCATAACAAGTAGAATCTGTTTCTGTGCAATGTAAATCCCGCACCAAGCATCTCATTTTTGAGATCTTTAATTCAATAACTGAGTGAAAACCTCGAAATATAGATTGAATTACCCACGCAAACGTTTACTATACGCGCCAAATTTAATATATCGAAGCTGTATATGTTTGGTGATTTGGACCAATCGTTTCTACCCTAGAGCCTAATTCTAGGACTACAGTTTTCAATGCTCATTGATATTGTGTGCATCCATCACTCACATTGGCTTCGATGTTTTGCTCTGTCTTTAGTTAGATAGACTCCCCTAATTGTTCTAATTAATTAAGGTTACATAGTGAGTCAAGAAACCCTTATTCAACCAAGCCCAAGTGATACCTCGGTTATCGATCGTCATTTCAAGATCAGCGAGCGCAAATCGAGTATCGGTACTGAGTTATACGCAGGTTTTATCACCTTCTTAGCGATGAGTTATATCCTAGCGGTCAACCCTGCCATTTTGGGTGATATACCCGGCATGGATCGCGGCGCAGTATTTACGGCGACCGCAATTGCAGCGGCGATTGCAACCCTAATTATGGGTATATTTGGTAACTATCCCGTTATGCTCGCGCCCGGTATGAGTATGAATGGCTTCTTTAAGGGGGTTTTATTTAGCGGTTCCGTGGCTCTGTTATGGCATGAAGCCCTATTTGGCATCTTTCTATCAGGCATCATTTATCTTATTTTCTCTTTGACTAAGATTAGAAAGACGATGATTGAATCGATTCCAGAAGATCTCAAACTGGCAATCACTGTCTCTCTTGGCCTTTTTATCGCCTTTCTTGGTCTTAAGAACGCGGGAATTATTGTAGCTAATCCATTTATACTGGTGAGTATGGGTAACATCAAAGAGCCGCAGGTATTGATTGCTTATATCAGTATTTTTGTCGCACTTGGCTGCATGATAAGAGACATTAAGCTAGCAACGTTTATTTCATTCGTTACCTCAATTGTACTGACCATAGTTGCCGATGTGTTTATGGGAACAGCCAATGCGCCAATCCCTGATTCTCTGTTATCTATGCCGCCAAGCCTTGCCCCAAGTCTTGGCGCAATCTTTAACTTTTCAGCCTTTACCCCAGAAAAGCTATTTGATCTGCTATTTATTATCATTATCTTCTTCATCGTCGACTTTTTTGATGGATTAAGCACCATAGTCGGTGTTGGTCGCGATGCGGGCATCATTGATAAAGATGGCAAAGTTCCGAATGCAAAATCAGCCTTAGTGGCAGATGCTGGTGGCACAGTTATTGGTACCGTACTGGGCACCACCTCTATTACCGCGTTCTCTGAGTCAGGTATTGCATCCTCTCAGGGTGCAAAGACGGGTCTTGCTGCGGTCGTCGTATCCGGTTTATTCTTAGTGTCGTTATTTTTATTCCCGCTGTTCTCTATTTTCTCAACAGCAATCGTTGCACCCGCCATGGTTGTTGTAGGTATCTACATGGTCGGACGCTTGGGCAACATTCAGTGGGAAAAGAAAGAATCACGGATTGCCGCCTTCTTTACCATTATGTTTACTATTCTTAGCTTCTCACCCGCTAACGGTATGGCTATGGGCTTTATCAGCTACGCTTTCTCAATGGTAGTAGCTGGCAAACGAAAAGAGGTTCATCCCATCATCTACGGTTTGTCCGCTATCTTTGTTGCCTACCTGGTATTGATGTAACCTCAGTAGCTGTCATAGATGATCCATACAAAGCGCCTACCTAGGTAGGCGCTTTGCTATTTTTTTAGCCTTTAGCCTTTAGCCACAACACCACTAATAATTGGGCCTTGCTTAGCGCCCATAATTTTAGGATTTACTCCATAATGGCGTCAGGTAAAGGTAAAATCGACACCCCGAGTATCAATATTGTTCTTTGTAAAAACTGGCTATTAGAAATTCAATACTGACACGTTATTTCCTCAAAACGGTATATCATCGTAGTCATCGGGTTGATAGTTTTGCTGGTTTGTCGATGAGTTCTGCACGCTACCCTGAAAGGCGTTAGGCTGCGATCCCGACGATTGAGCTGTCGACTGTGGTGGTGTGGATTGCATATTGCTTGTCTCGCCTCGAGCGCCTAATAATTGCATAGTGCCATTGAAGCCTTGTACCACAATCTCGGTGGTGTAACGCTCTTGTCCGCTTTTATCTTGCCACTTTCGAGTTTGAAGTTGCCCTTCTACATACACTTGTGAGCCCTTTTTAAGGTAGTTTCCCGCTATTTCAGCCAGTTTTCCCATAACAGAAACTCGATGCCACTCCGTTTTTTCTCTCTGTTGACCCGTGGCTTTGTCTTGCCAAGTCTCGGATGTTGCAACCGTAAAATTGGCAACTGCATTGCCGTTTGAAAAATGCCTTACCTCTGGGTCGTTACCAAGGTTTCCTAGTAAAATAACCTTATTTACTCCTCGTGATGCCATGATACCTCTCCCTTCTGTTTAAGTTCCACCGACTTGTGCTCTATGGACACCACCTCTGAATTGGAAACCATATCCAATTCAAGGTGGGCCTTTTCAACCATCTCTTGAGGCAGCTCTCTATTAACCGCTACTCCCAACTCTTTAAATTCTGAAGCCTGTTTTATTAGGTTTCCTTTGCCTGCATACAGTTGTCCAAGCGCCCTATCATAGGTCTCTTTGGCCTTATCTAATTGCTTACCAACGCCTTCCATGCTGCCAAGGAATGTATTGAGTTTGCTATAAAATTTCTCAGCGCGATTGGCAAGCTCTGCAGTGTGCTTATTCTGCTCTTCAAAGCGCCATAGCTGTCTAACAATATTCAAACTGGTTAACAGCGTGGTTGGGGTAGCCACCAGTATGTTTTTCTCTAGAGCCGATTGAAATAAAGTCGAGTCATATTTAAGCGCCTCTACATAAGCCGACTCAACAGGGATAAACATCACCACTACCTCCGGTGAATTTATGCCCGGTAACTTACTATATTCCTTGCTTGCTAGCTCGTTGATCCTATCTCGCACTGCTGATGCATGTTGCTTAATCGCGTATTCTCGCTCAGCCTGATCCTCACTATTTACATAACGAGTATAGGCATTCAGTGAGGTCTTAGCATCGATGACCAGGTGCTTGTGCTGAGGCAGATAAACGATAGCATCAGGGCGCAAACGCCCTTCTTCGGTGTTGATACTAACCTCGCGCTTATAATCAATCCCGAGCCTTAACCCCGAATTATCCAGCACATTTTCAAGCATCAGCTCTCCCCAATTGCCCTGTACTTTCTTCTCGCCCTTAAGGGCTGTAGTTAGCTTTGATGCTTGGTCGGTGATCTCTTGATTAAGTTTTTGCAAATGCACCAACTCAGTTCTAAGTTGAACTCTTTGCTCGGTTTCTTTGCTATGGATGTCTTCGACTTTGCTCTTAAAGCCCTTAAGCTCTTGATGAATTGGGTTAAGAATACTTTGCATACTCTCACTGTTCATCTGCTTAAATGCCTGTCCCTTACGCTCTAAGATCTCACTAGCTAAACGCTCAAACTCTTTACTCAGCTCTTGTTTACTCTCTTTAAGCAAGGTTAACTGCTGCTCAAAGTGCTGTTGTTTGGTCGCTAATTCAGTTTGCAGCTTACCGTTGGTGTGCTGAGCGTGCCCTAAATTCTCGTTGCAGTTTCTCAATTCCAAATTTAACTGTTCCACTCTCTCAAGCTCGACACTCAACTCTTCACTTTTCGACATCAAGCTGGCCTGTGCTGCGCTCTCTCGACCTTTGGTATGCAGTAATTGCTGCTGCTGCTGGGCTAATAGCGACTCTAGACTTTGGATTTTCTGTTTTAATTCCATATCAGAACTACGACATAGAGTAAGCTCGGTTTCTATCTGAGTGCTACGCATAGTCAGGTGTGATATCTGCTCTCGCATATCTGAGATCAGTTTCTCCGCTTTACCTTCGGCTACGGTAAAGGCATCCGCTTCGGATTGCATTCGCCGAAGCTCAATCTCACAACGCACGGTTTTGCGATACGCTATCCAATAACTCAGACCGGAACAAAACGCGATCGCGAAACTAAACGCTATATAAATTGTATTCATGGCTTTTCCTTTTACCCTAGTAACCGTTATATTATGCCTAAGTTAGAGACAAATTATGTCCCTTATTTGGAGAATATAGAGATGTCGAAGAGTTTTGAACGATTTCAAGTAGTATTGCAGAACATTCCATGTGCTCCCGAGCACATCACCAGTACCGAACTGCGACAAATATTGCTAAATAAAGAACTTCTCGACTCCAATCTAGATGAACGTAGCCAACTAAAGACAGTGCAACGGGTTATCAATAAAGTGGTGGCCGATTATCAGTGTGTTGATTTAGATACCAGCAAGCGGCCGCATCAGATAAGTATTGCCCTTGGGCATCAACACCCAATCAATCCCGCGGCAATGAGCAGTGTATTATCCCTGCAAATCATTGAGCACGAAGTGCTTAAGATGTTACCGCCCAATATGCGAAAAGAGGTCTCAAACCTACTAAGCACTGGCAACTCAGAGCAAGATAAACGGGTTTCACTCTGGAAAGAGCGATTTTGCTACGCTCCGATAGAGTTTCAACTAACGCCTCCTGCATTTGAAGAGGTATTTATAGAGCAGATTGAGCGCGCCATCTTAGAGAAACGCTCTCTCAAGATGAAATATAAGAAGCGTGGTAGTAACAGCGCACAGCCCTATCATATTGATCCGTTGGGGTTAACCTTACATGGCAATAGCTTTTACCTGATCGCCACTAAGTTTGATACCGGCGAATATAGAACCTTTGCTATTCACCGCATCAGTGAGCTTAAAAGCAGTTTCTCATCCATCAGCCCACGGCGCACCTTCAATACCAAACAGCATATTGAAGCCAACATCCCCCACTTTTCCGGTGGCGATTGGATTGAGATCCAACTCAAGATAGATAACTATCATGGCCTGCATCTTATCGAAGAGACTAAGCTATCAAACCAGCAACAGATCGTAGAAAAAACCGATACTTATACCGTCATAAAAGCGCAGGTGCGCCAGAGTTTAGGTTTAGAATGGTGGCTAATGAAAAACGCCAATATTGTACAGGTGGTTGAGCCGCAGCATATAAAATTGAAGATTGTTAACAATCTTCAATCAGCCCTTAAGCTATATACACAGTCGTAAGCTCAATATTTAATACATTAGCTGTTTTGCCTTTTTACTATCAAATTCCTTTAAGAATCTTCGCGCTTGGCTGCGCATTGCAGGGATCTTAAGTGCTTGCTCGAAAACAGTAATCGCATATACCCAGAAGATGGATACATCTAGTACCAGTACTGCAAACGCAAATAACGGTATTGCAATCAGCCAGCGAGTCACAAAATTGATATTAAACACTGCCTTGGTTTTACCAAGTGCACGCAGGACCTGCCCATGCACGGTGACATAGCCTTGAATGAGAGGCATCAATATATAGAGCGGCGCAATACTTGCTAATGCCTGATAGGTTACCTGTGAATGGCCTGGATAGAGCTTATCAATAACCAAGCTCAAGATAAAAGAAGCCACACAAACAAGCATCGATACACCAACGGTAACTTTAATACTCAGACTAACATCTGAGTCTAAGGTCTCTAAATTGTTCGAGCCGATAGCCTGAGAAATGGTAATGGCTGAGGATACCGCCCAAGCCACCACAAACTGCGCCAGCGCGGTAAGCCAAGGGGTGATCATGACCACAGCGGCATAGGCTTGTGTAGGTAGGCGCGCATATAAAAGATTATACGTTGCCAGCCCTAACGCCAATACCACCATATTGGCCGCAATCGGGAAGATCTCTTTAAAGTGCAGGCTGATATTTTGACTTATGCCACTCACTAGCTGTTTTAATGGCAGGTTAATAGCGTTTTGGTATTTAAGGCACACGAGTAAGAACAGCATTCTTAGCCCAAGCGCAATAACCGAACCGAGCGCCGCTCCTGCAATCCCCATTCCAACAAAACTGCCAACACCATGAATCAAATAGTATGAAACCACAGCATTAACCGGCATCGTTATCAGGTAGCTAATTAAGGGTATTTTGGTTCTACTCATCGCATTAAATAGAGCAATGGAGACCTGAGATACACCCGTTAACAGCAGCGTATATTTAATAACAGAAAGATAGGCATCAATTTGAGCATAAAGGTCCACATTGTGGCTCAGCAGTTTAATAATTGGCCATTTAAATAGCGTAACTAAACCAAAGAATAACAACGCAAAACAAAGGTTGATGATCATCCCTGACAGAAATGAGCGAGAAATCGCTGAGTTTTTATCTGAACCTACTGCACGCGACAACACATTTTGTGAACCGTTTGCGAGTGCGTTTTGCACTCCGAGCAACAATGCCACTATGGTACTGGCAATCCCCATCGAGGCCAGTGCGCCATCACCTAGAGGGGAAATCAGCAGCGTGTCGATCATTAACATGCCCTGCATCAAAAGCGCATTGATGGCAATCGGCCACGCCATTTTTATGTTCTTTGTAATGTACTGGCTATTTTTGAACAACATAACAGTTCTTTTAATGCTCGCGAAAAGCCGCCTCACCAAGGCAGCTCTTTGCAGTGCTCAATAAAGATTGGCGATGAGACAGGTGAAAATAAAATGCGTATTGTAGGACTTACAATATCTCTTTTACTCGTCCCACATCACCACTTTCTAAACGTACCTTGATGCCGTGCGGATGGTTTGGTGATTTGGTTAAGATATCTTTTACAACACCCTTAGTTAAATTGCCGCTACGTTGATCTTTTTTAAGAACGATATTAACTTCTATTCCACGTTGGATATGTGCGCGCTCGGTTCCGCTCATTGTCTTTTCCCTACTATTTAGACGATAAATGCCAAGATGCTAGATTAAGAATTTCGTAACCAGATATCTAGATCGGACGGTTTTTTGTTCTTACGCTTTTTTTTGCCCGTTCCAGCGGGTTTCGCTTTCGGTTTATTCGCGTCGATCATCTCTTGAGTAATGGTTTCATCTACCTCAAAGCCCGCTACTTGTTCGCGTTCAAGGCGGAACTTATTTTTTTTCTCAATAACCTTAAAGTGATTGATGTCTTCGTAATCCATCAAGGTTAGAGCCAAACCGACCTCTCCAGCACGACCACTTCGACCGATGCGGTGCATATAATCTGCCGGACTACGCGGCAAATCAAAGTTGATCACTACAGGCAGTTTTTCAATATCTAAACCGCGAGCGGCAATATCAGTTGCGATAAGTACATCAATTTCGCCACACTTAAACGCATCTAAGATACGACTGCGATAGCCTTGTCCCTTATCACCATGGAAAACCTCCGCCTCAATACCGCGCCTATACAACTTATCCGCCAAATGCTCACAGCTGTTTTTAGCATTAACAAATACCAGCGCTTGTCGCCATTGATGCTGTTTAATCAAATGCGCCAAGACTGCGGTTTTCTCGCCTTTATTGACATTAAATACCCGCTGTACAAGGGTGCTTTCATCGTCGCTTTGTAGCTGGATTTCCACCGGATCGCTCAGCAATTCTTCGGTTAATAGCTGAACTTGCTCAGGAAATGTTGCGGAGAACAGTAAGGTCTGTTTTTGCTTGGGTAACTTCGCCAATAACTGTGACAGCTCTTCAGTAAACCCAAGGCTCAACATACGATCTGCTTCATCAAGCACTAAGGTTTTCACCCTATCGAGCTTGATAGCATTACTTGAAATTAGATCGAGCAAACGCCCTGGGGTTGCCACCAGAATATCGGTACCACCACGCAATGCTAACATCTGAGTGTTGACTGACACCCCACCAAACACAGCAACGGTTTTGATTTCACCATTAAAATGCGCCGCGTAAGACTTAATATTATCGGCTACTTGCTTTGCCAACTCTCGGGTTGGAACCAGTATCAAATCTGTAACATAGTTACCTTTACTGGTGCTTCCTTTAACCAAACCGTGCTTAGTGAACAGTTGTTGGAGCAAAGGCAGTGCAAAAGCAGCCGTCTTACCTGAGCCTGTATTTGCGCCTGCAATTAAGTCACGCCCTTGCAACACACTTGGAATAACATGCCCTTGGATTGGTGTAGGTTGTTGATAGTCCAGTTCTTTTAGGCGTGCTAAAAGAGGTTTAATTAAGGCAAGTTCAGCAAAGTTGCTAGGGATTGCAGGATTTGTCATAGATTTATAGGCTCAGACTTAAATAGTGGTGCGCATTCTAGCCTATTTGCGGCTATTGAAGTAGTACTATGTCATGCCGTTAAACTGAACATGTTACAGCAAACCCAATTGCGAGCGCTTGCGCTTACTTACTCCCTCGAGCACGATTCGATAAGACTCAGACAGGTAATACTCTAGCTCTTTGTCTAACTCAGCACGGGTGTCCGTCTGCTGAATCCATTTCATGCCACGATTCGCAAAATACGGCGCTGGACGATAACCGTGGCTGTCTTGCAAAAAGTAGTAATTACGATCAGAGGTTTTAAAGGTATATGCGCTATTACCATCTTTTAGTGTAAAGCCTATGGCAAACACCTTACCTGCCACTTTCCATACATGCGAACCGCCCCACTGCATGACATAGCTTGCTCCTGCAAAGCTCTCACAATAGTGATTAAACTGATCATGATTCATCTAATCCTCCTAACTCTGACAACCGATAGAACCTATATTATCTATCATCACTACTGCCAACTAACCGGCAATTGTTGCCAATTACGGCGCATTTTTAGCATAGTTTGCTTTGGTACGTCGTGAATAGAAGGGAATGTTGCCTTGCATTCGATGAACATAATGCTCACCCCCATCGCCTTAGCTAACTTGCGGTAAGGTTCTATTTCCCACAAGCGTACACAGGTATTTGAAACCACCACACAATGCCCTGCTAGCAATAGCCTTTCTACCTCGGCCTGACACCAAGCGTGAGCCTGTGACAATTTACTCACATCAAAGTGATACCTGCCATGTTGGTCTTCAAAATACTGGTCAGTTTCACAATGGTGCAGAGCGTATGTTTTAGCCAGATGGCGTGCAAGTGTCGACTTGCCACTCCCCGGTAGCCCGCGAATCAACACTAAGATCGGGCGCAGGGCGTTGAATTGACAATTGCTCAACTGGTCTATCTGAGTTTGATTTATCATAGTAGGTATCGTGGTAGAAAACTGTTGCCAGTGTAATCAATATCAACTCCAATATCAGCTAACCACGCACATTAAGCTCAATGTCTGTATTTTTTGCATAAAACTCAATAAACTAGAGCGATTCGCTTTTTAATTACAGCGCTAAGGGCCACAACAGCCTATAAATCAATAACTAAAAGGATATTTACATGGTCAATAAGTGGGCTAAACGCTTTAATCAAATGGCAGAGCTGGTCGGTTCTTGGAGCAAAGACCCTTCGACTCAGGTCGGCGCGGTTATCACCAAGCAAAATCGTATTGTATCGGTTGGGTTTAATGGCTATCCACATGGTATTTCCGACAGTGCTGACACCGATGAACGCGATATGAAATATCTCAAAACGCTGCACGCTGAAGAGAATGCCATCCTATTTGCTAAACGTGATCTCGATGATTGCGAAATCTGGGTGACGCACTTTCCTTGTCCCAACTGCGCAGCTAAGATCATTCAAACGGGTATTAAAGCAGTACATTGCCCAGCTCAAGATGAAGATTTCTTATCACGCTGGGGTGATAAAATTCAAGTCAGTGAAGATATGTTCGGACAAGCGGGAGTTAAGGTTGACTGGTTGCCTCTTGACTCGCTAGATTAACCAGCCAAGTTCTGCACATTTATCCCCTCACTATGGGTTGTTCGATTTAAGCTAGATTATATAGCCTACAATCAACAACCCAACGTTTTATCGACCCGTCACCAAAATATTCTATTGATTAATTTCTACTAAATCCGTGTTTTTACTCACTTTTCTATAGATAGCGCTTATACTCAACCATATGCTTAATCTGTTTTCTATAGGCTGTGGATATTTGAATGGAACTCAAACGAATCACTTCTTTTGCTGCGCTAATTAGCGCATCTTTTTCGGCCCCAATTTATGCCAACTCTTTTGAACTTCCGATCTGGAAGTCTGAAGCTGAAGAACGCGGGTATATTTTACCTAAAGCCTTCGGTATCAGTATTGGCTATATGCACGTTGAACAAGGCATCAATGTTAACTCAATTGATCTCAACGGCATTAAAAGTAGCCTTGGCAACCCTGGTACTGGTGGCTATCCTGGATTTGGGTGTAATAACCCAATCACCGGAGACTGTATCATTCCTCCTATTCCTGGTATTCCGGCTGATATTCCCATCAACTCAATCGATGTGGATACCGTAGGTGGATTTCAAGAAAGTGATGTATGGACAGTTCGCGCCGATATGTGGCTATTTCCCTTCTTAAACCTGTACGCTATTGCCGGAAAGATAACCGGCTACTCTGAAACCGACGTCAATGTCACCATTAACTACGGAAATGACCGCACCCTCACCACCCCACAATTGCCATTTCGTATAGACCTAGACGGTAATATGTATGGTGGTGGTTTTGTCGTCGCAGGAGGGTATAAAGAGTGGTTTACCATAATTGATGCCAGCTATACCAAAACCAACCTTACGGTTATCGACGGCGGGATAGACTCTATCGTTGTCACCCCTCGCGTGGGCTTTGACTTTGCCAATTATGGTCACCCTATTCGGGTCTGGATAGGTGGCCAATATCAAAACATTCAACAAACCTTGAAAGGAAATCTAAGCGATATTTTCGGGGCCGGGGTTGCAGCAGCATTGGCTGAAAATGGCGAAGATGCGCAGTTTGTGGTCAAACAAGAGCTTGAATCTGAATGGAACACTGTGCTCGGTTTTAACTACGTAATCAATCCAACCTTTAATATTATTGGTGAATTTGGTTTCGGAGACCGTCAAAGTGCATTTGTTTCGCTAGACACGCGATTCTAGATAAGCAATACAAATAGATGGCTCTAGGCGTGGTGGATAACAAAGCGACTCATCGCTAAAGCCTTATTAAGGATGATATATGAAGTTCAAACCTTTGGTATACGCTTTATCAATTACAAGCTCATTTTCTGCCTTCGCAGTTGAAGCCCCAAGCGGCGTTCGACCTTGTTGCGCCTTTGGCATTAACATGAAATCTGAGCTTGGGGTCGTGCCCGTACCATTTTTCCGAGTCGATAATATTGTCGAACAGAGCGATCTTAAGCAGCACCTATATAATGATGGCAGTCAAGGTGTCGCAAGCAGCCTAATTGGGACGGGTGAAGAAGCCAACGGCCTAATTTATACCGCAAAGGGTGGGATTTTAGATACCGCCCACGTTCGCGATACCGCAGATTATACCTACTATTTATACAACCAAATTAAAGGCAATCTTGGACAAGATAAAACCATCATCCTTACCGATGAGTTGCGTAGCCGAGTCATTCACCTTACGCAACGTGACCTCCCCCTTACTCAAAAAGAGAGACTCGATGTTGAGATTAAACTCAGTGCCATATTGGCTTTTCGTCTCGCCCAATGGCATGAGATTGCACAGTGGTTCGGTTTTACCTCTGTGGCCGGGTTTAAAGAGTACCCTTCGGCATTTTCCCCAGAAGACCTGTACTCCAATATGCTTGGAGCAATAATCGGTATTGAAATACTGCAACGCACTCCCGCTTTGAGTAAAACTGACTATCAACAGGCATTTAGTGCCACATTCCTTGCTAAACTTAAACAGTTAGATGCGCAGCCTCGTGCAAGCACTGAATCTATAATGAATGCCCTTGATAAAAAGTGGTGGGACAGTGATAAACGTCTGCCCAATAAATGGGTAGTAAAGACCCGAGATTATACCCCTCGCTTAACCTTAACCCCTCACTGGGGTAGCAGTGAAGGTCGTATCCCTCTTTCTTTACAAGACTATAAGCAATTCGAATCGTATGGATACCTAACATTAGTTGCATCTAAACACGAAAAGAGTTTTACTGCGCTACCTGACAGCCTCTTGCAACATGAGGTATGGACAGTACAGCAATTTAATGAGATAGCTGAGTTTGCCAAGCAACAAGATGACAAGCATAGCCTTAGTAACAATCAGCTACTCCCAAATTACTCACATTCAATCTCTAACTGATTGAATTTATGACTAATAAAACTTAGAGCACTATGACAAACAATCCACACTCTTCGCTCGCCAAAGAGCTATTTACCATGACATGGCCTATGGTATTTGGCGTACTTTCCTTGATGAGCTTTCAGCTCATCGACAGTGCCTTTATCGCTCAGCTCGGTGTTTTACCTTTGGCGGCGCAAGGCTTTACCTTACCTATCGGCCAGCTCATCATTGGCGTTCAAGTGGGTTTAGGTATCGCAACGACCTCTGTTATATCAATGGCATTGGGTGCAAAGCAAACTGGCTACTCTCGTCAACTGGGAGGCTTGGTACTCGCGCTTGGGGGGGCTGGAACAGGTGTGATCTGCTTGTTGCTCTATTTAGTTCGATACCCGTTATTAAACATGCTTGGTGCAACTGCCGACATCATGCCCATCATAGATACCTATTGGATAGTATGGCTGATAAGTGCCTGGGTTGGCGCCATGCTTTACTTCTTGTATAGCGTGTGCCGCGCCAATGGCAATACGATGTTGCCCGGTATCATGATGGTGATTACCAGCATACTCAACGTGGTATTGGATCCTATCTTCATTTTTTATTTCGATATGGGTATCCATGGTGCTGCCGTTGCAACCATACTCGCCTTTAGTATTGGCGCGCTGTATGTTGTGTATCGAATCAGATTTAAACACTACTACAGCTTTGATTGGTCTAGCTTAAATCTAGTATCCAGTATTCGTTCACTGTTTAATATTATGATGCCCGCAATGACCAGCCAACTTATGCCACCATTAGCGGCGATGCTATCTACTAAGCTGTTGGCAAGCTTTGGCACTGCCGCAGTTGCAGCTTGGGCGCTCGGAAGTCGCTATGAGTTTTTTGCCATTGTCGCTGTCTTAGCGCTGACTATGTCAATGCCCCCTATGATTGGTCGCTATGTTGGTGCACGGCAGGCCGACAAGGTAATCCAACTGGTTAAGATTGCTACCCTTTTTATCCTAGGCTCTCAGCTTGTTATTGCGCTCATCACTTGGCTACTCGCCGGGCATTTATCTACATTGATGACCGCAACTGATAAGGTGGAACGTATCCTTCATTTACACCTGCTGATTGTGCCGTTTAGCTTAGCGCCCCTTGGCGTGTGTATCTTGCTTGTTTCTGTATCTAATGCGTTGGGTAAACCGGTAAAAGCATTGCTGGTATCAAGCCTGCGATTATTTTTATTTTTCCTGCCTTGTCTATATTTAGGCGCACATATCGCTGGGATACATGGCCTCTTTTATGGTGCAGCGATCGGAAACACATGTGCAGGGTTATTTGCATGGGTAACCTATCGAAATACCATAAAAAAATTGCAAAAAAAATGGAGCGCATAGCGCTCCATTCATTTTATTCTTTGTAATTAACGAAAGTTTTCTTCTGTTACCAGAGTGATACCATTCGCCGTGATATCGTAACGTAATGCGTCTTGCTCTGGGTTCTCACCGATAATTGTGCCATCAGGAATGATTGTACCTTCAGCAACAATAACCTTGTTAAGCTGGCAGTTTTTACCAACAACAACGTTCGGCAATAGAATGCTATCCTTGATTGAAGAGAACTCTTCAACACGGCAGTTATAAGAAACCAAGGTATGTTCAACCTCCGCTCCTGAAACAATCGTGCCTGCAGACAGTACAGAATCTACTGCACTACCACGGCGTCCTTCATCATTAAATACGAACTTAGCACCAGGACGTTGCTGTTGCTGAGTAATGGTTGGCCACGCATGGTCATACAGGTCCAACTCAGGATTAGGCGATAGTAGATCCATGTTCGCTGCATAGTACTCGTCTAAGTCACCAACATCGCGCCAATAAGCATTGTGCCCTGGGTGTCTATCGGTAAACACATATCCACTTACATTATAACGCTCTAGCAAGTTTGGAATGATATTGTGTCCAAAGTCATGGTTGTAGTTTGGATCATCAAGCGCATCTGTTAGTTCTTTATCCAATACATCAGTATTAAAGATATAGATACCCATAGACACGAGTGCTTGGCTTGGGTCTTTTGGATGCGGACGTGGGTTCTCAGGCTTTTCGTCAAATTGAACAATACGACCATCTTCGTTAAGTGACATAACACCAAAAGAAGAAGCCTGCTCAATAGGCTTTTTAATACATGCTACCGTTACGTCTGCGCCATTCTCTGCATGGAAGTTAAGCATACGTGAGTAGTCCATTTTATAGATGTGGTCTCCACCTAAAATGAGAACCTGCTGTGCTTTTTGCTTACGGATAATATCAAGGTTTTGATATACCGCATCCGCAGTACCACGATACCAAGCTTCACCAGTACGCTGCTGTGCAGGAATGATACTCACCCCTTCATTCAACGCTGAGTTGGTCATAAAGTTCCAACCCTTTTGCAGGTGATCAATAAGATCGTGCGCCATAAATTGGGTAAGAACACCAACTCGGCGGATACCAGAGTTAACGCAGTTTGAAAGCGTAAAGTCGATAATTTTATATTTACCGCCAAAAGATACTGCAGGTTTTGCAATTTCCTTGGTCAATCCTTTCAGACGGGTACCTTTCCCGCCTGCTAAAACTAGCGCTACAGTGCTACGCACTAGGTTATTACTCGGCAGATGCGAATAATTATTATTATGTTCCGTCATATTCGGGGGCCTCTAACATTGTAAAATTCTAGAAAATAAAATTACTGATAAAGTCGACTATTGAAGTTCTTATCTTTTATCAAGAACCGAGATATTAAATTAATCAGCCGAAATTAATCAGTTCAAAATCACACTTTTTCAATGCACCAATTTAAAGTCTCTGAATATGCGAGCCAAATCACAAATATATTAACAACCTACAGTGCCTATATGAGGGAAAGCACCGCCAAATTGAATATATTCCCACTAAATATGCATATAATTACACTATATCCATGTAACGCGCATAAAGGCTCGTAAATTCATCCATGACACCAATTGGATAAGAATAGATTCTATCTTAGAACAGCCTAAACTTAGAATATAAAGTGCAACAATTTGTTTTTTACATAATAAAAGCAATAACTTATTCATTTTGCATATAATTAACAAATTCTAATTATTGCATTTATAATACTTATGCGATTTATTAATTAATATTTAATATTACGCTGAGTTTCTCTAATTTTGTTTCGCATCGCATTTTCATATAAGGTAGTAGCATGCATATCGTTAAATTCCACCCAATTATTCCATGCGCTCTCTTGCTGTTGACTGCATGCACTTCAGAACCGCAAGACGCACAATATCGCGCCTCTGAAGCTCTGCAGCCTTACCAACAATCGAACTATCAACAATATTTACAACAGACCCAAGACTGGGTAACAACACACCGCGCTTATATCAGCCAAGACCACGACAAGGAACTTAATGCCGTATTACCTTATGAATTAAAACCAGCACATCCTAATGGCAAAGGCATTTTACTGGTACATGGACTGGGAGATTCCCCCTACTCTTATTCAGATATCGCACCAACACTGGCACAACAAGGC
Organism: Vibrio gallicus; assembly: GCF_024346875.1. Taxonomy (NCBI): domain Bacteria; kingdom Pseudomonadati; phylum Pseudomonadota; class Gammaproteobacteria; order Vibrionales; family Vibrionaceae; genus Vibrio; species Vibrio gallicus. The sequence continues at coordinate 1,163,748 of NZ_AP024871.1, read as the reverse complement.
TATTTAGTTCGAGTTATTTTATTACCCGGTCACGGTACTCGCGCCGCCGATTTATCACTACCTGAGCTCAATGACTGGCAAAATATCGTTAAGCACAATTACCAGCTACTTTCTAAGCGTGTTGATAAGGTATGGTTAGGCGGTTTTTCAACGGGAGCAAACCTGGTTACAGAGCTTGCATATCAACAAGACAGTATTGAGGGGTTACTGCTATTTGCTCCGGCATTTAAGCCTAAAGACCCACTAGCCAAATTTTCACCTTATGCTAACTGGTTTGTAGACTGGGCAGGTAAAGAAAAAGAAGACAACTACACTCGCTATAATTCACTGCATATGAATGGCGCAGCGGTTTATTATCAAACATCCGTTGCGGTACGTGAGTATATTGAAAGTAATATATATACCAAGCCTACCTTTGTGATGCTTAGCGAGCGCGACGAGACCATAGATGCTCACTATGCCGCAAATGAACTAAGCTCCCAATTTACTAACCCAAATAACGTGATGCTGTGGTTTGGTGATAATCCACCTCAAGATACACGTGTAAGTACATACACTATGGATCTGCCCAAGCAAAAGATTGTCAGCGCATCACACATATCGGTAATGTACTCCCCTAATAACCCAGTTTACAAACGAGATGGCGAGATCCGCCTTTGCTTTAAGCAGCAACCTGAATCTGCGCCAAAAGATTGTAGTGAGGTTGATAGTAGTCAGGTTTGGTATGGCGCATGGGGTGATGGTGATGAGCACACCGTTCGAGCGCGCACTAGCTGGAATCCATACTTCAAACAGAGCATGCAAAAGCTCAAGACATTCTTAGAAACAGCTGATAATTCGAAGTAATTCCCAGCGTATGTTTCGATTTCTCGTCTAGACCATAGGCATTGTTATTGCGTATAACAATGCCTTAGTATTGCCACTGCCCATCCACAAATACAGGCGTACAAGGCGCAACGATTAGTGCCGCCCTCTGCTTTATTTCAACGCTTGGATTCGGAAATACGATAGCTCCATTCTCCACAGGCATTGTAATCGGTTCACTACCATCCCATCCTAACTGCTGTTTGTGGGTAAACTTGGTAAAATTAGGTAGTTCATTTGCAAATGAAAACTCAAACGCTTCCCTTTGACGATAGATAGAGCAAGCCACCTGATAAGCTTGCAAGGTGCCAGTGCCGGACAACGCATCACCTTTTATCAACTCGCGAAGAGCCGTTATAAAGGCGTCCAATTTTCCCATATCATTGTAACCAAACTGTGCCACCTGCCCCAACTCCAGCGTCAGCGCTTGAGCCCCATAAACGGACGAGCTTAACCAACTAAAGGTACTCGAGGCCTCCTCAGACAGAAGTATTGCTTCAACCCCTGATTTTTCCAGAAAATCAATCAGTGAAACCGAGCGCGTTTTAAAGGCGGATTGAGGACTAATGGCAAAGGTATAGTGGATAGATTTTCGAATCGAGCAATGCATATCAAAATGCCACCGACACTCTACCGCCGTGTGTTTAAAGAAGTCTGCCACATCGCATTTAAGCTGCTGTGCAATAGCTAACTCTTTCGAGTCTGGGTAGTCGATATCCGCAAATAGGCGATTGAGGTTCGTCTCCACAAAGCGCTTCTCAATGTGCATTGCCTCAAAATGGGCGATAATCAGTAGTAAGCGGCATTGTGGCTGCCATTTTTGCTGCAAAATATCAGTCGCTAGTTGATCAACTATCTCGATGGGAGCGGTTTCATTACCGTGTACCCCTGAGGATAAAATGATATGTTTGGTTGAGCGAGATACAGAGGCTGGTATTACCTCAAGTACCCCACGGCGCCATAACTTAAGTTGGACACCGTTATCTAATATTACTGTATTTGAAATTGCAGTAACGTCCTGTACTGAATCTTGTAAAAATGAGTGGTGAAACATCACTCCTGCCATGGAACACTCCCTTGGTTATAGCTAGGATGTAGCCATAGTACATTGATAACATGGAAAATATTGCGATGAAGCACAAAAAACATAACCTGATTATCGCCGGCAGTAGTGGGCTTATTGGAGGCCACGCCCTGCAATCTGCCATAGACAGCAATCAATTTGCTGTTATCACAAGCCTTGCACGCAAAACCACGCATCAAATACAAAATATCAAGCATATCATTTCACCAACGCTCGACATCGAAGAGCTTGATACATCGTTCGACTGCGGGCTTATCGCCTTAGGCACGACCAAAAAACAAGCTGGTGGAAACCAAGCCCTATATAAGATCGATCACGACCTGGTCGTTCATGTTGCCAAACAGATGAAAGCCCGTGGTGTTAAACGATTGGCCGTGGTTTCAAGCTTAGGTGCCAGTCCCACTTCTGCCTCACACTATCTCAGATGCAAGGGCGAGATGGAGCAACACATACAAGCTTTGGGGTTTACAGCTTTGCTATTTGTTCGCCCAGGCCCATTAGTTGGACGAAAAACCAATCAGCGCGCCGATGAGATCTGGGTTCAGCGCATGCTATCGCCTTTAAGTCCGTTGCTCATAGGTCCTTTACGTAACATAAAACCAATCCTTGCCAGTGACGTTGCCTGTGCAATGATTGACTATTTAGGTAAACAGGACACCTTGGGCACAATCCATTACTACCGACACAATATGGTACAAAACCCGTGAACTACTCAGCGACAGCATAGCTGATCACTGAGCTTCTAAGGCAGTTAAGCAAACTGCCTTTTCTGTTTCCTCAGCTCCCAAAGACAACTTTGCCAATGCAAAGACTTTCGTTTTAACGCCTGATTTCTGCTGAGTGCTGGTTGATCTAGTCAACCTGACGACAGTTCCATTCGCCATTAAATCAGATTCACCTATCCGTTGTACTGCTATTGCAGAGGAATAGTCTCGATCACTAAAGGTGCCGCAACTAATGCAGGTGAAATGTCTGTCTTTCAACGTCAATCTATGATGTTGACCGCAGTGTGAGCACACACCCGTTGTGCGTTCAAACCGACCAATCTCATGATGTATACCACCTCTCAGCTCAATTTTGTATTTCGCTAAGTCAGATATAAGCCCCATGATGTTGTCAGCAATCATCCTGCCGTTGAATTTTTGCATACCCGCCACATTTAGGTCTTCAAACACTACAATATCGCTTTCGTTGGCTATCCGATGAGCGGTTTTATGTGCGAAGTCCATTCGTTTTCTAGCGATTGAACCGTGAAGATTATTTAGACGGGATTTTGTTTTCTTCCAGCGAGCAGAACCTTTCTTTTTTCTAGAAAGCTGTCGCTGTAATCTAGTTAGTTTCTGCTTTGCTTGTTTTAAGTATTTCGGGTTATCAACCGTTAAACCATTAGATCCGACAACGGTTTGCTTTGAGTTGATGTCGTATCCCGCAATGCTTTTTAGTACCTTCTTCGCTTCGTCACACACCACTTCTTGTGTGAGGCTAACCTCCCACTTCCCGTGTCGGTATTGGACTGTCGCTGTTTTAATTGAGCTAACTAACTTACGGTGCAAGACAATAGGAACAGCCCCAACTTTTGGCAAAGTAATAGTGCCGTTCTCAACTCTAATGCAGTTGTTATTATTTACTGAGCGGTAGCTGTCATTGTGTTGCTTCTTAACTCGATAGCTAACCTTAAACTTTGGGAAGTGTTGGTGGGACTTCTTTGATGTTCCATTTTTTAACGCTGCGTCTAGGTCTCTGGCGACTTGCTGTGCCGCCCCTGAGTCAAGTGCTTTAACCCATGAAAACTCAGGCAACTTCTTAATTTCCTTAATCTTCGAAGCCATTTCATTGTAGAAAGAAAATGTCTTATCGACTTCGTATTGACGCTGATTCTCAGACAACAGGAAGTTCCATAAACCACGGGCATATGAGCCAAACTCGACGAGTTTTAACTCTTGCTGTGGGCTAGGTTTTAACCTGAAATTGTATCTAAGCGTCTTTTTCATATACTGTATATTAATACAGCATATGGAGGTGTCAAGTATGGAGTATCAACGAAATTCGCACTGTAAGTTTCTAATAGCTATTCATCTCATTTTGGTGGTTAAATATAGGAAGAAACTACTCAAAGGAGGGTTAGGCTTGGTGATGAAGAACTCTCTAATGTCACTCTCTCAAAATTCTGAGTTCGAAATTGAGCAAATGGAAGTAGATCAAGATCATTTACATATCTTAATGACTATCTCTCCACGATACTCCATAAGTCAGCACGTTAGAAGAATAAAAAAAGCCCCCAAATTTGGGAGCTTTCCATAAGTTAGCCATAGCTAATATTATCGGCGCCTAGCGTAAAGTACAGGGCCAATTGTTGGTGTATGCGGAACGTTATTCTTGAGGTCTTGCATTCCTTTCACCATTCGAACAATCCAAATTATAATCGCGACTAGAGCAATGAACCCACCGATAAATGGGATCACATACGCGATACTTTGCAAGATTGAACTTTGGTACCAATAATTGTTTACTCCTATCAGCACCCCATTCGAGGTAGCAACCGTCATTATCAACACCACAAAGAAGGTCAAATTCAAGAAAAAAGTCCGAATTAAGCCGTAGTAATGTGATGCAACAATCTCCGAATCGTCCCCTTTATCTAGCCGATAGCCTGCATAAACTATGGCAACAACACCCGATAGTAAGCATGTGAAGGGAGTAAAGATACTCAAGATATAAGCGACCCAAATCCCATTATGAGGTTTACTCATTAGCTGCACCTCCATTCACCTTGTTGGGGTTATCCGAGACGGGTTCAACAACATCGGCGGAGGCTTGTTTTTGTTTCATTTCTTCATACCACAGGTCATGGTGTTCTTTCGCCCAGGTTTCATCAACCTCTCCGGTGACCATTCCTTCCAATGCCCCTTCCATACCAAATAGACCAATATAGATATGGAATACAAAGCCACAGATAAGAATAAGCGCGGCAACACTGTGTACTAGGTTTGCCAACTCCATATCACGTCGCGTTTGATCAAACATCGGAAAATCAAGGACTAAACCACTTAATGCTGCAATAGCGCCGCATATAATAAGTAGCCAGTATATCGCCTTCTCACCACCATTAGAGAAGCCTGCTGAAGGGTGACTGCCTTTATGCTTGCCAACCATGCCACCAAGTTTCATAAACCATTGAATATCAACCTTATTAATGATCGATTTTCTCCACCATTTCAGTAATACCAAGATCAACAAAATGAAAAACAGCGGTCCAACATAGTTATGGTATTGCTTAGCTAACATCATCACAAAACCCCATAGCTCGCTTGGCACATAGGGCTTTAGAAAGTGCTTTCCATAAACCAGCATTAATCCACTAAATGCCAGAGTTAAGAAAGTAAATGCCATACTCCAGTGCAAAGCACGGTCCCAACGAGACCAACGCTTCATGGTTCTGCCTGTTCGAGGCTTGCTGAGCATAAGCGGCCCAACGGTCAAATAAGCCAGCACTACTAAAGAGATACTACCGAAGATAGCCACTGCACCCGCAGGAGACATCCACTTCTCTTTTAGTTCGCGCCAGGTTTCCCCTGGTACACTTATCAATACATTATGTTCAGGGAACTTAGAGGTGGTAGTTCCTGACACGCCCCCTTTCACATCTCGCCAATAGTCAGCCCCGGCCAGTTGCACCATCTCACTCTTCGCGACGCTTGTGGTCTCCGGCCCTGATTTATCTGCCGATGCCGGCATCAAAAACATGATCAGGGCACCCAGTATTAATACTGACAGTACCCCTAGAGACATGCGTTTTATACCCTTAGCCATATCTCTCTCCAGCACTAGCTCTTGGTCGCATCATAAGATAAGTCTTCACCATTACTCCAACCGGCTTCTTTCGCACCGCGATGCACTACGCGATTACGGAATATGTCCGAAATCTTAGCCGCATCTCCGGCTAAAAGAGCTTTGGTGGAGCAGAGCTCGGCACACATAGGTAACTTACCTTCAGCAATACGGTTTGCACCATATTTAGCACGCTCTTCAGCAGAACCTGGTTCTGTTTCAGGGCCACCGGCACAGAAGGTACATTTATCCATTTTGCCACGCTCAGCAAATGCAGACTGCTTAGGAAATTGCGGAGCGCCAAACGGGCACGCAAATAAACAGTAACCACAACCAATACAAAGGTCTTTGTTGTGCCTTACAATTCCATCTTCTGTCTGCTCAAAGCAATCTGTAGGACACACCGCCTGACACGGAGCGTCAGAGCAGTGCATACATGCAACAGATATCGAGTTTTCTCCGGGTTCGCCATCATTTAGGGTAACCACGCGACGACGTTGCATTCCCCATTCAAGAGCATCGTCATTTTCATTTTTACATGCAGTGACACAGCCGTTACATTCAATGCAGCGCTTGGTGTCACATAGAAATTTCATTCTTGCCATAGTGATAGTTCCTTACGCCTTTCGAATATTACACAGTGTGACTTTTGTTTCCTGCATCTGAGTTACAGGATCATAACCGTAGGTGGTTGCGGTGTTCGCAGCTTCACCTACCACATATGGGTCGCAACCTTCTGGGTATTTATGACGAAGGTCTTCCCCTTCAAACTTGCCACCAAAGTGGAAAGGTAAAAATGCCATGCCCGGTTTAACGCGGCGCGTCACCAAAGCCTTAACCTTGATACGTCCTTTTTCAGCCCCTTCTACCCACACATCTTCACCATCTCTAAAGCCAAGGTCGTTAGCATCAGCTGGGTTTACTTCAACAAACATTTCTTGTTGAAGCTCAGCCAACCAAGGGTTTGAGCGGGTTTCTTCACCACCGCCTTCATACTCAACCAAACGCCCAGAGGTTAATACAATTGGGTATTCAGCTGATTTATCTTGGTCTTGTATCGACTTATACAGGGTTGGTAGACGATAGATAGCCGTGGAATCATCCCAGGTTGGATAATCGGCAACTAAATCACGTCGCGGTGTATAAAGAGGCTCTCTGTGTAAAGGAACTCGGTCAGGGAAGGTCCATACCACAGCACGCGCTTTTGCATTACCAAATGGAATACAGCCGTGAGCAATAGCAACACGCTGGATACCACCGGAAAGGTCGGTCTTCCAGTTTTTTCCCTCTGCCGCTTGTTTCTCTTCAGCGGTAAGGTCATCCCACCAGCCAAGCGCTTTTAGCATCTTATCAGTGAACTCAGGATACCCATCTTCAATCTCCGAGCCCTTCGAAAAACTGTCCTCAGCAAGGATATTATTTCCTTCAAATTCCACACCAAAGCGTGCTCGGAAGTTGCCGCCGCCCTGAGCAACAGGCTTAGATACATCATAAAGAATATGCGTACCTGGGTGTTTCATCTCCGCGGTTCCCCAACAAGGCCAAGGCAGGCCATAGGTCTCACCGCTAGCAGGGCCGCCCTCACCTTCTAGTGTCGTTTTGTGGAAGGTATGCCAGTTCTTCTGATGCTGTTTAAGGCGCTCTGGGCTTTGACCTGTATAGCCAATCGTCCACATACCTTGGTTAAATTCACGCGTAATATCTTCAATTACAGGTTGATTACCTTTAACCTCGATATTCTTGAACAATTGATCTGAAAAGCCGAGCTTCTTAGTTAGCAAATACATAATTTCATGATCGGGCTTGGACTCAAATAGCGGTTCAATGACCTGATCACGCCACTGAATAGAACGGTTGGACGCGGTGACACTCCCCGTGGTTTCAAATTGGGTCGTTGCTGGCAACAAATAGATGCCGTCGCTGCGATCATTCATTACTGCCGCATGGGTTGGATATGGATCAACAATGACCATCATGTCCAATTTTGCCATCGCCTTTTTCATCTCAGGACCACGAGTCTGAGAGTTTACGGCGTGTCCCCAATAGAACATGGCGCGGATATTATCGTTTTGCTCAATTTTGTCTTTATCTTCTAAAACGCCATCAATCCAACGCGATACGGGAATACCCATATTGTTCATTGGTTTTTTACCGTTATATTTTGCTTGGTCAAAACGGTTCTTAACCCAGTCAAACTCGAGTCCCCAAACACGAGACCAATGCTGCCAAGAACCATCTGCCAATCCGTAGTAGCCTGGTAAGGTATGCGACAGTACGCCTAAATCGGTAGCACCTTGCACGTTATCATGGCCACGGAATATATTTGCGCCGCCACCTGATTTACCTATGTTACCCAAGGCAAGTTCAAGCACACAGTAGGCGCGCGTATTGTTGTTACCTGTAGTATGTTGCGTTCCGCCCATACACCACACAATGCATCCAGGGCGATTTTCTGACAGTAATTTAGCCGTTTGATAGACGTCTTGCTCACTGACTCCTGTTACACGCTCCACCTCTTCAGGGTTCCACTTCGCGACCTCAGCACGGATCTCTTCCATACCGAATACACGTTGACGAATAAACTCTTTATCTTCCCATTTATTCTTAAACACATGCCATAACACCCCCCATACAAAACTGACATCCGTGCCGGGACGCAATGACACATAATGATCAGATTTTGCAGCAGTACGAGTACGTCTTGGGTCAGCAACGACAATTTTGCAGTTGTTTTTCTCTTTGGCGATCAGAATGTGTTGCATGGCAACTGGGTGTGCTTCGGCAGGGTTTGAGCCAATAAAAAGCATCGATTTACAGTTGTGCATGTCGTTAAAGGAGTTAGTCATCGCACCGTAGCCCCACGTATTTGCTACCCCTGCAACCGTAGTTGAGTGACAGATACGAGCTTGGTGGTCGACGTTATTAGTGCCCCAAAGAGAAGCCATTTTTCTAAATAGATAAGCCTGTTCATTGTTGTGCTTAGCACTACCCAAGAAATAAACAGAATCAGGACCAGACTGCTCGCGGATCTCAAGGGCTTTATTCCCGATCTCTTCGATAGCTTGTTCCCAGCTCAATTTCTTCCACTTTCCGCCTTCTAGCTTCATTGGATATTTTAGGCGGCGTTCGCCATGACCGTGCTCACGTAAAGCCGCCCCTTTGGCACAGTGTCCACCAGCATTGAAAGGATGGTCAAATGCAGGCTCTTGTCCTGTCCACACACCGTTTTGAACCTCAGCATAGATCCCACAACCGACTGAACAGTGTGAACATATGGTGCGCTTAATCTCTGTTTTTGCTTCAGGATCAACAGACTTAGCCTCGGCTTTACGCATCATGCCGGGAGCAAATAAGCTCGCGCCTACCGCAGCACTACCTGCAGCTATAGATGTATTTTTTACAAATGAACGACGGCTAATACCTAATCCATTCTGTTTTTTGGTTACGCTCTGGGAACGTTTCACTAATTTCATGTCACAGCTCCTTATAACGTATCGTAGTAATCACGAATATGTTGGGTTTCTTGATAGCCCTCATTTTCATCACTCTTTACAGAAGGTGCTTGTGTCGATGATGCATGGGCAGCACCGGCTGTACCCGCGACTATTCCTCCAGCGACTACTGCGGTGGTCATGCCTTTAAGTAACTCACGGCGGCTGGGCTCCCAGCGCTTCGTATCGATATTTTTCCTATCTTTCATGTCAGCTTCCTTTACCTTGCGGCACGTTCACGTACCTGCTCGTGTTTATTATTCGGTTACTGGTGGGTTAACCGGTAACATTCTTCACGTTAATTGTATTTAGGCTTAAATTGGTCATGTGCACCTCACTAAATCGCACCTGCTCTATGTCGAAAAATGTCACCATCAACCTAGAAACATGACCATAAAAATCAGTGGCATTGGCTTGTATTGTTTGTGTATTGAGCTTGCTAAACCACGGCGCAATATGATGATTAAAAAAGCCCTGCGCTTCGTCTGTATGGTCTTCCAACAGATACGCCATAACCTCACATAAGGCTGAGATATGGTCTTCAGGTTCTTTCACTTGCTCTTCGCGCTCAAATCCTAATCGCTGCAGGTCATGGCGCACTAGTGCTAGTGGCTTTTCCATTAAAGACCCTGTCTGATGCCAAGAGCCAAATGGCACCACCTCACCACGACCAATACCGATAAATAATTGCTGATATTCATCTTGTAAAGCGTCGCTTTTAGTCGCTAATGCGGCATGACTTAGCGCTTTCCATGCCGAATTCATTGCACTGTTTTCCGGCTCAATTTCAAGGGTTGCCAGAAAATTTAAAACTTCTGGGGTGGGCGCACCACGATAGAAGTTAGCAAGCATTAAATAGATATCTCTGCGTAAAGTTATTTGTTCGTCCAAGGGGATACCTCTAATATTTAAGTTGCTCAGTTGGGTCGTCAGACATAGATTCAAACATGTCGATAACGCGGCAATCTTCACACATTGCGATTCTGCGTAGCGACATTTCATCTGAAAAGTGAGAGTGACCACGTAACTTATCTTGCAGCATATTGACCATTGATTGAGGCGCAAATGGCTTATTACAACGCAAACACAAAGCTGGCTTTTCTTCATGTAAGGTGAGTGCTGATTGTCGAGATTGTTTATCCCAATTGAACTGAGCTTGAAGGGTCAAGGCACTTTCTGGGCACGCTTTTTCACACATACCACACTGCACGCAATCTTGCTCAATGAAGCTAAGGCTTGGGGTATCCCCTTCATGGTGCAGTGCGCGAGTCGGACATACCGCCACACAACTCATACACAATGTACACTTATCACTGGCACAAGTGACTTGTCCAAATGGTGCACCCTCAGGTAAAGCTGTAACCGCCTGCTCTACTGGGTAACGTTGTGCCATTGCATCCAACGCTGCATATAGCCGTTCACGCTTGCTTCCTGAAAGCTCGCCTTGTCTGATACCTAGATCCTGATTAAGAAGCGACGGCGCACCTTGTCTTAGGCTTTCAAGATATAAGATATCAATGGTGTTTTGATTGAGTTTAAGTTGGCCTAATAGCTGTTGAGCTTGTGCAACCTCAGCAGTAAGAACTCGAATAATGGTCTCTGGCATGCGCTGGCTTGCGGCAAACAACACCTGACACGCGCCATTTACTAACGCGGCAAACCAAGTATCTATCCCTATAGAAGGTAAATCCTCGACCTCGATAGGAATGACGTTATCAGGTAATGCGTTAAGTGCCATCGTGTTATACATCGCATGGGATTTACTACAAATCAGAATAACGGGCTCAACCCCACCAGCTTTGAAGTAGTTAGCTAACGTTCGCTCAATGAATTTTTGCGTTTCTTGCGGTGTGGGTAAGGCATAATGGATAGCCTCGGTTGGACAGGCTGTAGCACATGTGCCAACCCCCTGACAAAGATACGGGTTTATCTCTATTTTATATCCTGTTTTATCGCTACCAATACTTTCCAATGCACCAGCAGGACACGCATCCACACAGCGCTCGCACCCTTTCATGCCTCTGGAGCTGTGTGCACAGATATCATTGTTTAAGCGAAAGAACTTGGGCTTATCAAAGGTTCCTTTTAGGCTCGGGATCTCTTGTAACGCATCAGCCAATTTAGGATAACCACGTCCCACAGGATAATAGCCAGGAACTGGTACCTCCTCACGCATACACCCGTCTAACGTCATATCTAATATGATATCAAAATGGGTTTGGTTGATAGCGGCTTGTGCAAGGTCAGTCGTCTGTTGTTGGTTTTGAGTCAGGACTTGAAAGCGACCTAAGAAGCCTGAGATTGCAATTTTATTGGTAAAGTAAAGAGAATGAAGCTGTGACTGCTCACCATCGGTTGAAAGCAAGGTAACGGTCGTCATCTCTGTCAACTGCTCTACTAAAGAGACAATAATCGAGGTGGGGCCAATAATCAGGATATTGCCCAAACTTTCGTATGAAACCGTCGGTGGGATAAGGTTTGTCAACTCTACGGTATTCTCAACAGCGTATAGCCGAGCGTGACCATTTGCGGTATCTGCTTGTTTTAATTGTTGTATCAGCATTTATTTTATCCAGTTAGTGACATCAATATCACTTCAGGTTGTAAAACCACACAGTTTCAACACGCAACTCAGCGCGATGAAAAGCTTATCCAGTTATACAAGCAATTACTGTTCCAACTTTGTATATGCCGCTAAATTATAGGCTACGGCTACAGTTAAGTAGCCAGCATGTAGGCATATAAGTAAAGCAGGACAAATTGTCCCACTACTAAACATAGCAACTGAGACAAATTGTCCCTTCTTTTTTTATGGGTTATTTTGTCTCACTGCCTTGGGCCAAATCTAACTCCTCATCCGTAACCTGTTCTGACTGCTGTAGCGTAGATGCCGTTGGATCGCAATCTTGCTGCTGTGGTGCAGTCTCAGAATCCATATCACTTTCAGGTTCTGGATCAGGCTCTTGCTCGACATCATTGACCCACTCTCTTAGCTTTTGTGCCACGTCTATACTGAGTTTGTCGACCGATGAGTAATCCAAGTCATAATCATTTAAGTTATCGACAGCACTGAACTCGCCACTCAAAAACAGCTTACGTAAAGCCGCTTTTTTTACCGAAGCGGCCGCCCCTGTCGCCAGTAATTGCGCCACGCTCAGCTCACTTTGTGGCGACTCTTCATCCAGATTGTCAGACTCCTCACGCGGCATGCTCGGTTGTTCTATCTGCTCCGATTGGATGTGAGGCGACGGTTCTAGGACCTGTTCAATATCTTTTTCATGCTCATGCTCAGCAGTATCCGTTGGCTGCAACTTTCTCTTAGACCATCGACTTAAAAATTCACTGGCCACTTGAACGCCCCGCTCCCTTACGCTTTTTACGGCGCTGTTCCAGTAACTCACCATGACGGCCGATAAATGCTTCCATCCAAGCCTGAACCGCTACTGGAATCTCAGCGGATAGCACTACGTAGTCACCATCCATAAACTGCGCGGCGGTACTTTGTGAGGCGGTAATAGCAACCAAATTAGGGGACTCTAGGCTCTGCAGAATATCTAACACCACAAATAGCTTAGGTTGGTGTGAACTGAGGTTAAAGCGATATTCGGTGCGCTCATCTTTATACAGCTCCAACCCCATAACGAAAGCGGATTCAGCCTCTGGGTGTAAATCAAAACCATTAAGTTGCCACTGGGATAACCCCCAACGATTATCCTTAACGGGGCACAGTTCTAGATCAACACTGAGCGCCCAATAGGATTCATTTTTTAATAACTTACTATTCAATGGAATATATACCTCTTTGCAACGTAGCAGTGTCGGATTGCAATTTAATGAGTTCATCGAGCGATAAATACAACAGCCACTCATCGCTACGCCCAACTCACTGCAAACAATGACAAAAACACTGCAATTAACGCGCCAACTCTAAGTTTAGTGCTTATACGCGAGATTTGTGCGGTCAGATTTGGTTTACTTTAGCGGTAAACAAAATCGATAAGGCGGAACCGTGACTCAACCTAGCATTATTAAAACCAGTGAAAACCCAATGCAAACCATTGCGGTTGAAGTATTTGACGAGTATGGGGAAAAACTTGAAAAGCAGATCGCCTGTGAACGTCCATTGACGGTAATGTTAAACTGGCGAGAAGTGGTCACCCTAATGACCTTGGGCTCTCGTCCTGAATCATTAGTATTGGGCTATCTAAAAAATCAAGGTTTCATCTCTGATCCTAACGCCATTGAATCCTTGATTATCGACTGGGAAACCAATACTGCAGCCGTGATTACCACAGAAAACGTCGACCATATCGAGGGAGCATTAAAGAAGAAAACCGTTACCTCAGGATGTGGTCAAGGGACCATGTATGGCAACGTAATGAAACAACTTGATGGCTATCAAGTTCCTCAAGTGCCACTCAAGCAATCTCAGATTTATGCCACTTTAGAGGCTCTAACCCACTTTAATGATACCTACAAAAAAGCGGGTGCGGTTCATGGGTGCGCAGTGTGCAAATCCAACCAAGTACTCTCTTTTGTAGAGGATGTAGGACGACACAATGCGGTAGATACCCTAGCCGGAGAGCTGTGGTTGAATCACCAAACGGGCGAGGACAAAATATTCTACACCACTGGCAGATTGACCTCAGAGATGGTGATAAAAGTGGCACAAATGGGGATTCCAGTATTGCTATCACGTTCCGGTGTAACACAGATGGGTTTAGACCTTGCGACACAATTTGGAATTACCACCATTGCACGAGCTAAAGGTTTACGCTTTCAAGTCTTTAGTGGCGCAGATAAGATATCTTTTGATGTCAAAGGACATACTAAAGATTAGCAACCTGCAACTGTGTTGGTGCCCGGTGTGGGAGTACGATAGTAAACGTGCTCCCAACCCCCAACTCAGATTCAACCAGTAACTCGCCACCAATTTGATGTAACAAACTCTGAGAAAGCGATAATCCAAGCCCTGTCCCCTGTTTCTTAGTCGTATAAAACGGGTCAAAGATTCGTGATAGATGCTTTGCCGCTATACCACAACCTTGATCCGCTATAGATATCTTAGCCCCAAGCACAGCACCATTCTCTATCCACTCCTCACTAGTAATCGTCAAGGTCCCTTTATTATCCATGGCATGCGCGGCATTCATTTGTAGATTGACTAATACCTGTAGTAACTGGTTGCGATTTATCTCTACTGAAGCGCGAGCCTTTAGGTCTGTGATGTATTGTACCCCTTTTTTGTTATTCCCGGTTTTTACCAATACCAGTGACTCTTCAACAATCGGGTTTACATACTGCCATGTTACTTGGTCTTGGATACCACCGTGGCGGCTGTATTGCAGTAGGCTATATGTAATATTTCGAATTCGGTCTATCTGCGCGATAATGGTCGAAACTTCATCGTCTACGTCAATATCTCCACCATCACTCATACTTAACTCAAGCTTGATCAATTCGATATTCCCCAAAATTACCGCGACTGGGTTATTGATCTCATGGGCAATGCCTGCAGTAAGCTCGCCTAATGCAGCCAGTTTCTCACTAACAACTAGGCGATCTCTGGTTTTGTTTAACAGCTCGATATGTAACTGAAGTTGGTGAGAGCGCTCATGCAAACTTTGAGTTCGACTCGCCACTTTATCTTCGAGTTCATTAGCCGCTCGTTGCAGATCGCTATGACTTGCATCTAGGCTATCCAGCATACTGTCAAACTGGCGCGCGAGCTGAGTCAGCTCATGGTTTTCATTTAGCCCAAGGTCTCCAATACGGGTTGGTTTACCAAACTGCACCAAACGCACTACGCGATGAATTCGTTCAAAAGGGGTAAACAGATCCCTCGCACCTCGATATACCGCAACCCCCGATAGCAATAACACCGCCAGTGTCACTAGAATAATATCAACAATATTAGATAAATAAGCTGCGAGAAAAGGCTTCATTCGATAGCCGGTATACAGCATACCAATCTTGTTACCACTGGCATTGATTAACGGCATATAGGCGCTGATATACCAGGTATCATTGACGGACGCCAAGTTCGACCATACCTCACCATTGATTAATACATGCTGCTTAACCTTCTGCGACACATAGCTACCAATAGCTGGATATTCATTAGCAGGAACATTACTACTAATACGAAGATCCCCTAAAAAAATCGTCACCGTTCCAGGCACCGCAGGTAGGCCTTCTATCCGTGGGTATATTTGCTCACGTAATTGATCAACTAGTGCGTCATCGTTATTAATGACTTTGATAGCCACTAGCACGCCAATGACCTTATAGGCATCATCTAGCACCTGAACTCGTGATACTAAGGCTAGCACTTGCGACTCGACTTTATCACTACCTAAAAGGGGAACTGCCGATTCTAATGCCAGCGATTTCGTCAGCTGCTCTGCAGGCAATACTTCAAGGAATGTGCCTATACCTTTGAGGTTAGAATTGTGCTCAAAACGCAACAGATCAACGCCTAGCGATATCGACTGCTGGTCTAGCCATGATGATAAATGGTGCTGAGACACCATATTTTGTATCGCCTTAGAGTCAGCCAAGCCCTGCACTCTCAGCTGTTGGATTTGCTGTTTATGCTCTAGAGTCGTATTCGCTTGATACAGGCGCTCAGATACGTCATACAGTGCATTTTGCCATGTGTAATGGACCGACCAATAGGCGGTGATCGCCACCAGCGCAATCAAGGTGAGAATGATCGGCGCTGAGGTCAGAAACATCAGACGATAGCGCACCATAGTTTGAAAGCGACGACGCCATTTAGTTATTATTTTCAAGGACATGGTTGCTCACAAGCCCACTCTTTATACTTACGCTCCAGGGTTTTTCTCGCCACACCTAATGCCCTAGACGCAGCTGATTTGTTGCCATTATGATGCTCAACCACCGCCATAATATGGGCTTTTTCTACATCTCTAAGTTCCCACTGTAAAGGGTAACCCTCAGCAGCTTCATCGCTATTCGCCACTTGATTTAGAGTCATACTACATACTTGCGTTGGCAACTGCTCGGCTGGAGATTGCTTAAGCAATATCGCCCGCTCAATACAGTTTTTCAGCTCTCGAATGTTCCCCGGCCAATCATACTGATGCATATGATTGACCTCTTGATGTGTCCAGCGAGGCTCATCAACAGACAACTCTTTGGCTAAAAGCTGGGTGAAAAAAGGCACTAGCTCATTGATATCTCGTTTGCGCTCACGCAACGGCTGAACATCAATTCGCAGCACATTCAAGCGATAAAACAGATCGGCACGAAAGCGCCCTTGCTTGACCTCGTGTTCTAGGTCTCTATTGGTTGCTGCTACAACTCGAACATCGATTGGAATTTCTTTTTCGGTACCAACTGGGCGGATTGTGCGCTGTTCTAGTACGCGTAACAATGAGGATTGCATCGACAGCGGCATTTCACCGATTTCATCTAAAAATAATGTCCCTGCATTAGCAACCCGAAACAAGCCTTCCCTCGATTTTTTAGCGCCGGTAAAAGCGCCAGAAGCATGACCAAATAGTTCACTTTCTAGCAGTTCTGGAGCTATCGCGCCACAGTTGACAGGTACAAAGGGGCCGCTGCGCTCACTTTGTTGATGCACGCCACGAGCGACTAACTCTTTACCAGTGCCAGATTCACCTTCAATCAAAATACTGGCTTTAGATGGCGCAAACTGCTTAATGAGACTCTTCAGCTGTGCGGTTTGCACGCTAGCCCCTTTAATTTCAGAAACAACATGCCGGTCGACTTCATGTTTAAGGGCGCTTTGCCAGCGTTCTCCCAATCGCTTGTCAAGACAGCGACTCACCGCTCCCAACATCTGCTCAAGACTAAAGGGTTTGAGAATAAAATCCGTCGCCCCCAGTCGCAATGCCGAAATAGCTGTTTGTATATCTGCATATCCGGTCATAAAAATAACATCATTGGGTCTTTCTTGTTGTGGGTAGCGAGTAACCCACTCCACTCCAGACTCACCGGGCAGGTTAATATCTAGAATCATCAAATCATAATAATTGTCCGACTTTAGAATCTCAGCTTCTTCAACGCTACTTGCGGTATCGACCAAACCAAACCATTTCCCTAATGCTTTTTTTAGCATTACCTGAATGCCGACCTCATCATCGACTATCAGCACAGAGAACGCTTTGTATTGAGATAGATTGGCAGGTAAGGCAATAGCAGACATTCGATATCCATATTTTTGTGGTTTGCAATAGTTTACCAATTGCACATAATTACCCAAGCGTGGATGTGCGACATTTTGTCTCACTTCAAGTTTTTATTATAAAAAACACATGTTTAGAGTGCTACCATCTCGATTTTGAGTAATAGCTCTCTCTTTTTAGCAGCCTGAAGCATTAGAATTTAGCCGAATTCACCGCTTGGCCTTTAAAAAATGGCATTAAAATTGCTACAACTCTCCCAGCGCATATTCCTACTTCACACCACATCACTCATTTACTAGGTATTCTAAATAGAGTGATAAAAGGAACTCCATAATGAAAAAACTACTCATACTGCTGGTGGCTCTGTTCACCATCAATGCGAATGCCAGTGACACGCACCGCATTCGACTCGCCACTACCACCAGCACCTATCACTCTGGGCTGTTAGACTATTTACTACCAAAATTTGAATCTGATACCGGGATTAAGGTTGATGTTATCGCAGCCGGAACCGGCAAGGCCTTAAGAATGGGCCAAAACGGAGACGTAGACTTAGTAATGACCCATGCCCCAAAAGCTGAAGCAGATTTCGTCAACAAGGGCTACGGCATCTCTCCTAAAAAACTAATGTATAATGACTTTGTCGTCGTAGGACCAAAGAATGACCCTGCACAATTGAATCAAAGTACCTCAATAGAAGATGCATTCACGCGCCTTTCGAATCATAAATCTATTTTTGTATCGCGTGGGGATGATTCAGGGACTAATAAAAAAGAGCTTAACCTATGGGCTAAAACTGGCGTGGAACCGACATTTTCAGGATATAGGGCCGTTGGGCAAGGTATGGGCCCCACCCTCAACATGGCCTCAGAGTTACAAGGTTATACCCTTAGTGACCGAGGTACTTGGCTGGCATACTTCGCGCGCCTTGACCTTGAGATTGTTTATCAGAATGACCCCGAGCTATTCAATCCATATCAGGTGATTTTGATTAACCCTAAGCGTTTTCCAACCCTCAACACCGCAGATGCAAAAATATTTAGTGATTGGTTGGTTGCAGCCAAAGGGCAACAACTGATTAATGATTTCAAATTAAACGGCAAGCAGTTATTTGTAGCAAACGCAGATACTACAATTACCACTGACAATTAATACTGGCACGTAAACACCGACAAGTAAGGACACTCATTACATATGGATTTATGGCAAACCACCACCGATGCCCTGCGACTACTTATCAACTTTGATGCTGAATTGTGGCAAATAGTTGCGGTATCTTGTAGCGTATCAATCAGTGCGATTTCGATTGTGCTATTGCCTTCGGTGGTGGTGTCATTTGTGCTTGCATATACCGAATTCCGAGGCAAATGGTTCTTGCTTTCTATCATTAATACGATGCAAGCAATTCCTACCGTAGTCATCGGGTTATTACTGTATATGGTACTGTCACGCTCAGGGCCACTCGGTGATTGGCAAATGCTATTTACCCAAAAAGCGATGATTTTTGGTCAAATATTAATTTGCTTTCCTATCCTTATATCTATGATGCATGGCGCGCTACAATCCAGCGATCGCCGCGCTCTAGAAACTGCGGTCACTCTCGGAGTCTCTCCTTTGAGGATCATTGCCACCATGATATGGGAAACTCGCTTTCCTCTTATGGCGGCGACGATTGCTGGGTTTTCACGCATCGTAACAGAGGTGGGATGTTCAATGATGGTTGGGGGAAATATATTGGGTGTAACCCGAAATATCCCTACCGCTATTGCACTGGAAAGCAGTAAGGGCGCATTCGCTCAAGGGGTGGCACTTGGAATCGTATTATTATCATTAGCATTATTACTCAATTTCATACTCACTAGTATGCGCGGCAAGGGTTACTTGAGAAATTAGGCCAGCTATGACAATTAAAATAACAGCAAAACAACTGTCGATGCGCTTTAGAGATAAGGTGTTATTTCACATCCCCGAAATAACCATAGGCCCTAATGACGCTATCTATCTTAAAGGGGATAACGGGGTTGGTAAAACCACCCTGCTTAAGGTTATGGCGGGATTAATCAAGCCGTCTACTGGAGAACTGTCTCCATATAAGCCTCGACTACTATCTAAACTGTTTCGTCAACGTGGCCATAAAGATATTATCTATTTACATCAGAACCCTTACCTGTTTGATGGTAGCGTCTATCAAAATGTCGCGTATGGCTTAAAGTTCCAAACATTACCCGCACAAGAAAAACGCGCTAAGGTAATCAATGCATTACGATTAGTCGGATTAGAAACCATTGCAGATGAGCACATATCCGTATTATCTGGTGGCGAGAAACAACGCGTTGCCATGGTAAGGGCATGGATTCTAAACCCTTCTATTTTAATGATGGATGAGCCTAGCGCCTCCCTTGACCAAGAGTCGATCGACAAGATCGTAAGCTTGGCTCAAGACCTATTAAACAAAGGCGCCAGCATAGTTATCACTAGCCATCAAAGTAATGCACTTACGGCACTTTGTAAAAAGCAATGGTGGATCAAAGACAATACTCTGGTAGAGTCTCCGTTATTGCAAATAGTGACATCTACAACCTACGAGAATGAATATGCCTCAACCAAACTCAACTAGCTGGGTTATCTTAGCCGGTGGTCGAGCAAGCCGCATGGGTGGAACCGACAAAGGTTTAATAGAACTCAATGGTAAACCTTTGATTCAACACGTTATCGAACGTCTTTCTGCACAAACGACCAACATCACTATTAATGCCAATCGCAATCAAGATATCTATGCTAATTTTGCGCCGGTTATTTCAGATTCAATCTGTGACTTTCCCGGCCCCCTAGGCGGAATTCACGCCGCATTACAGCATTCAGATAGCCAATGGGTCGGGTTTGTTCCTTGTGATACCCCGATGCTAAATCACGATTTAGTTGAGCGTTTTAACCAAGCAATTACCGAAGATAGCGATATATTGGTCGCCCATGACGGTGATTATCTGCAACCGGTTTTCACTTTGTACAACACACGAGTATTGCCAAAGCTGGATGCATTTTTAGAGCGTGGAGAGCGAAAAATAGTCTTATTGTACAAAGAGTGTAATCTAGTACATGTCGATTTTTCAGACTCACCTAACTGCTTTGTTAATCTAAATACACCCCAAGAACTAGAACAATTTGGACGCCTTAACCCATGATCCAGACACGCCTTCCACTGCTCGGCTTTGCCGCTTACTCGGGTACCGGTAAAACAACCCTTCTCGAAGCATTACTCCCTAAGCTTACTGACGCTGGCCTACGTGTCGGGATGCTAAAGCATGCTCACCACAATTTTGATGTTGATAAGCCTGGCAAAGACAGCTTTCGACTGCGCAAAGCGGGTGCATCTCAAATGCTAATTTCATCGAGAAATCGCTATGCATTGATGACAGAAACCCCTGACGCAGAGGCCCAGTTCGAGTATCTATTAACGCGCTTTGAGCATGATACCTTGGATGTCATTCTGGTTGAAGGCTGTAAAAATATTGCATTCCCTAAAATAGAGCTGCACCGCGAAGCGATAGATAAGCCTTGGTTGCATCCACATGACACGAATATTATTGCAGTTGCCAGTGACCAACAGGTTGAGACTGTGTTACCAACGCTTGATATCAATAATCTGCAACAAATCGCCGACTTTGTACTCGACTACGTTAATAATTACCAAGCTGCCGCTACTACGCCAGCAGCGTCTTGTTGCGATATCCTATCTCCTGCCATGTTCTCTGTTGAGCAGGGTCAACAAAAGATCTTAGATGCAGTTAATGTACAAAACCTAAGTGAATCTCTTGCGGTCGAGAAATGCTATCAACGCGTACTCGCTAATGCTGTTCATTCACCAATCAATGTACCGGCTTACACGAATTCGGCAATGGATGGCTATGCCATTCGCGGTGACGATCTTGAAGCCCAAGATTATCAGGTTGTCGCTCAAGTCATGGCAGGTTATGCCTATCAAAAACCACTGCAAAAAGGCCAAGCGGTTAAAATAATGACCGGCGCCCCAACCCCTGAAAACGGCGATACAGTGGTCATGCGTGAACAAGCCGAACAAAGCGGAGATCGCGTAAGCTTTGGTGGCGCATCAATCAGCGCTGGACAAAACGTTCGCCAAGCGGGTGAAGATCTCGCCGCATCGCAGTTGGTATTTGAGGCTAATACTCGCATTCTATCAGCAGAAATGGGAATGCTGGCTTCAATCGGTTTAGCCAATATTGACGTAAAACGTCAACTCAAGGTTGCTATTTTCTCGACTGGCGATGAGGTTCAATCACCGGGTGATGCTTTCAAAGCCAACACCATCTATGATTCAAACCGATACAGCCTGATGGGATTATTACAAAACCTAAATTGTGAAATCTTGGACTATGGCATCCTTGAAGATGATCAAGATACCATTGTAAGTGCGCTGTCTAAAGCGGCCATCGAAGCAGATGTTATTTTAACCTCTGGTGGGGTTTCAGTGGGCGATGCGGACTATGTCAAACACGCACTAGAAGCCCTAGGCGAGATTAATTTCTGGCGTATCAACATGCGACCGGGACGCCCGTTGGCCTTTGGTAAAATAAGCGATAAGCCTTTCTTTGGACTTCCGGGAAATCCTGTTGCGGTTATGGTTTCGTTTCTAAACTTTGTTGAGCCCGCATTAAGAAAGATGCAAGGTGAAGTCAACTGGCAGCCAGTTAAAATGCCAGCTATCGCAACCGAACCATTGCGCTCACGCCAGGGGCGTACTGAATTCAGCCGTGGTGTGTACACTCAAGATGAACAAGGGCGAATTTTGGTCAGAACCACCGGTAAGCAAGGCTCCGGCATATTGCGTTCCATGAGTGAAGCGAACTGTATTATTGAAATCGCGCCTTGGGTAGATAACGTAAAAGAGGGCGAACAAGTAACGATAGTCCCTCTTCAAGGGAGACTCTAAGGCCGGCAGTTGATATACTCATGAGTGCACTCAACACTCTGAATTATGGATAGTTTTTATGCAGGCTCCTCAAGCGACTTTTTTCTTCTTCGATTATGAGACATGGGGAGTCAGCCCAGCTAAAGACAGACCTTGCCAATTTGCTGGGGTTCGTACCGATTCTGAATTGAATGTTATCGGCGAACCCTTGGTTATTTACTGCCAACCACCGTCGGATTATCTCCCTAATCCAGAAGCGGCTTTAGTGACCGGTATCACCCCTCAAAAAGCCCTACAAGAGGGACTACCTGAACCAGAATTTATTGCTGCCATCCATGCCCAGCTTAGTCAAGAAAATACCACTAGCCTTGGCTATAACAGCGTTCGCTTCGATGACGAAGTAACTCGTTATACCTGCTACCGTAACTTCCTTGATCCCTATGAATGGAGCTACAAAAACGGCAACTCACGCTGGGATCTACTAGATGTCATGCGTGCATGCCACGCATTGCGCCCCGAGGGCATTAACTGGCCAACCAATGAGCAAGGAAACACCAGCTTCAAGCTTGAGCACCTTTCCGTCGCCAATGGCATAGAGCACAGTAATGCTCACGATGCGATGGCCGACGTCTACGCTACCATAGAGCTTGCTAAAAAAGTCAAACAGGCTCAACCAAGGCTATTTAACTTCTTCTATCAGCATCGCGGAAAAAATAAACTCAATAGCCTAGTTGATATTGCCAACATGACACCACTAGTACATGTGTCAGGCATGCTGTCGAATCACCTCAAGACCGCGATAGTCGCTCCTATTGGGTGGACGCCGCAAAAAGCGCTTATTTGTGTGGATCTCACCAAGGATATCTCCCCACTGTTAAACTTAGATGCGCAACAGATCAAAACGCGCTTATATACCCCAAGGGCTGATCTTGCTCCAGACCAAGTGCCTATTCCGCTTAAACTGGTGCATCTCAACAAGTGCCCTATTCTCGCTCCCCTTGGCGTACTGACAGATGACGCTATAACAAGGACAGAAATAGACAAAGCTGACTGCCTATCTAAGCTTGAACAGCTCAAGCACAGCGACGACATTAGAGAAAAATTGGATCAAGTATTCTCCGCTGCTCGAGAGTTTGCCAAAAGTTGTGACGTTGACCAGCAGCTGTATGATGGTTTCTTCAACCCCTCAGACAAAGCGCAGATGCAGATTATACGTGAAGCCGATCCTCAGGCTTTAGGCTCTATGGATCTACAGGTCAAAGATGACCGTATTAAGCCACTGCTGTTTAAATATCGAGCTCGCCATTATTTTCAAACACTCACCGATCAAGAACAAAAACAATGGTTGCTTCTGTGTCGAGACAAGTTTGAGCAAGAGCTTCCTGAGTACATGCTAAACTTAGAGCACCTCGGTGAACAGTATCAAAGTGATGAACGCAAGATGCGCGTCCTAAAAGCGGTTTATCAATACGTACAACAACTAGTCTCCTAATCTATGATCAATAAAGCCATTTATTACTTAACCAGTGCCGCCCTTATTTGCTTGGCGTTATTTTTGGGCAACTTTATACAAGAATATTTTTCACTTTCGGTCCCAGGTAGTGTCATCGGCCTTATCCTTTTATTTTTGAGCTTGGTCAGTGGTATTGTGCAACCTCATTGGGTTCAACCAAGTGCCTCGTTTCTGATTAAGTACATGATCATATTATTCATTCCAACCAGTGTTGGACTTATGAATCACTTCCACTTGCTTATAAACAATGCATTAGCAATTGTGGTTAGCGTGGTTGGCGGTACCCTATTTGTATTGTGTACCCTCTCCCTTGCCTTGGATAAGCTACTCGGAGACAACAAAAAATGATCTGGGTAGCCCTAACACTTATTGCTTATTACATCTCACGTACCATTTCGGCTCGTCTTCACCATCCGTTAGCAAATCCACTGTTAATCAGCATGTTGATCCTGATACCATTTTTGTTGCTATTTAAAATCCCTTATGAGACCTATTTTGCAGGTAACCATCCTATCCAGATGTTGTTGCAACCTGCGGTAGTCGCGCTGGCTTATCCTCTGTATGAGCAACTCAATGAGATCAGAGCAAAATGGAAACTGGTGCTCACCACCTGTGTTGTCGGCTCATTAGGGTCAATGTTTAGCGCAGGATTATTGGCTGCATTTCTTGGTGCCAATTCAACCCTACTTGCCAGTATCGTGGGTAAATCTGTTACTACTGCAATTGCGATGCAGGTTTCGGGGGAGCTTGGCGGCGAACCGGCAATTGCCGCAATCTTAGTATTATTGGCCGGCCTTACCGGCGCGCTGTTTGCCTATCCCATCTATCAAATGCTCGGCATAAAACACCCGATAGCTAAAGGCTTAACCCTAGGGACAGTAAGCCATGCCCTAGGCACCGCCACCGCATTTGAGAACAACCAAAAAGATGCGGTATTTAGCTCTTTGGCATTGGTGCTGTGCGGGGTAATTACCTCAATCCTTGCCCCAACCGTGATGGGTATCATTTTAGCCGTGATGTGACCGTAAACAGTTCGTCTAGACCAAAAGCACAAAAGCAGTTCTTAGTTAGATATCCATAGGTTATGATATATCTAAGTTTATCTAACTAGGGAATCCTGATGAACCCTCGATTTCAGCATATCTATAACACTCTACCTGCAGGTTTAGTTGCGCCGTTTAAAAGCGTATTTGATGGCAATTCATTTAAGGGCATCTTAACACCTTCGCAATTTGAATCCCTAAAGCAAGCCTCCTCTCTTGATGAACAACAACTCAAGGTGACCTTGCTACCCTTTGCTGCCGCCTATTCCATTGCACCTATCTCTAATTTTAATGTTGGCGCTATCGTCAAAGGAGACTCAGGCAGTTTCTATTTCGGCGCTAACTTAGAATTTATTGGGGCTCAACTTGGACAAACGGTTCATGCTGAACAATCGGCTATCAGTCATGCATGGATGCAAGGGGAAACTGGCGTACAGGATATTACGATCAACTTCAGTCCTTGCGGACACTGCCGTCAATTCATGAATGAGCTATCTACAGCCCGTACTCTGCAAGTACAGTTACCAGAACGTGATGAGATGTCTTTACAAGCCTATCTTCCTGAATCTTTTGGCCCGCAAGATCTTGGCATTGAAACTGCACTAATGACACCTATTAACCATGGCTATCAGTTCTCCCAAGAAGATGAATTGATCCGCCATGCGGTCATAGCACTAAATAAGAGCCACGCACCCTACACCAACAATCACAGCGGTTTAACGATTCGCGTAGCCAGTGGCGAGCTATTTAGCGGTAGCTATGCGGAGAACGCAGCATTTAATCCAAGCCTGCCTCCACTCCAAGTCGCGCTAGTTCAAATGCAAATGGCAGGATTAGAATTTACCGAAATTCAAGAAATTGCGTTAGCTGAGATGGAACAAGGCTCTATTTCTCACCTTGCCGATACTCAATCAACCATTGAAGCAATCAATCCTGATATCCCAATTCAATACGTCGCCATTGACTAAAAATGCACTGCATAATGAACCCAGCTTAAGGCTGGGTTTATTTTTTTCCAAAAACCCGAAGCAAACGTTTGCGTTACATAAAAATTTGAGTATCATTTGCCAAAAATTCTTCAAGAATAAGGTATTTAGAAAATGTTAGGTACGGCTACTGCAACGAGTGCAACTAAGGTTTTACTATTGGGTTCTGGTGAGCTTGGTAAGGAAGTTGCGATTGAGTGTCAACGTCAAGGTATTGAAGTTATCGCATGCGATCGTTACGAGAACGCGCCAGCAATGCAAGTTGCCCATCGCAGTTATGTACTTGATATGCTAGACGGCGCTGCGTTAAAAGCGATTGTTGACCAAGAGCAGCCTACCTATATCGTGCCTGAAATTGAAGCGATTGCCACCGATACACTGCTTGAGCTCGAAGCGAACGGCACGACCATCGTGCCCAATGCTCGCGCCACCAGCCTGACGATGAACCGCGAAGGCATTCGCCGTTTAGCCGCTGAAGAGCTTAACCTTGTCACCTCTCCTTATCAGTTTGCAGACAGCTTACAAGCCTTTCAGCAAGCGGTTGAAGCGGTCGGCATGCCATGTGTGGTAAAACCGATTATGAGCTCATCAGGCAAGGGGCAAAGTGTTATTCGCACCCAAGACGACATCTTAACCGCATGGGACTATTCACAAGCAGGTGGACGCAGTGGTGAAGGACGCGTGATCGTGGAAGGCTTTATTGACTTTGATTATGAAATCACTCTATTAACGGTTCGCGCAGTCGATGGGGTACACTTCTGTGCGCCAATTGGACATCGTCAACAAGACGGTGACTATCGCGAATCGTGGCAGCCTCAGCAGATGTCAGAACAAGCACTAGAATCCGCTCAGCACGTTGCACAAGAGATTGTGAATGCATTAGGTGGCTATGGCATCTTCGGTGTAGAGCTATTTATTAAGGGTGATACGGTTGTCTTTAATGAAGTCTCCCCTCGCCCGCACGATACCGGTATGGTAACCATGATCTCTCAAGAGATGTCCGAGTTTGCTTTACATGTTCGAGCCTTTACCGGCAACCCAATACACTCAATCAACCAGTTTGGCCCATCAGCGTCGGCTGTTATCTTAGGCCAAGGCACTTCAAATAATCTCAGCTATTCTGGAATTGAAGAAGCAGTCAATAAAGCAAACACTCAAATTCGCCTGTTCGGCAAACCGGATATCGATGGTCGCAGACGTCTTGGCGTGATCTTAACTAGAGATCAAAGCACGCAACAAGCAGTATGCGCCGCAGTTGAGGCAAGTAAAAAGGTTAAGATTCATTACTAACTTTTATTCAGCGATCAAAAAAGAGGTCAAATGACCTCTTTTTATCTAGTGACTAACGAGTATTAGATATCGTCTTTTTTCAAAGCTTCCACTCGAGCCTTTAATTTTTGGCCAGGTCTAAAGGTTACAACTCGGCGAGCAGAGATCGGGATATCTTCTCCGGTTTTAGGATTACGCCCAGGACGTTCGCTTTTCTCTCGCAGATCAAAATTACCGAACCCGGACAGCTTTACCTGTTCGCCACATTCAAGTGATTTCCGAATTTCTTCGAAAAACACTTCCACGGTTTCCTTGGCATCCCGTTTACTGTATCCAAGATTTTCAAACAGGTTTTCTGCCAAATCGGCCTTGGTGAGCGCCATAAAACTTTCCTCAAAGCTAGATGTATCATTTGCTACTAAATAGTAGCCCTCAAAAATCGTCTAACAATCAACTACATATTGATGACTTGATCGAAAGTGTATGACATGCTTTTCGGTTTCGCCAACTTTTTCTTCCCTAAAGTTGATAAGAATTAAACACTTAGGCTGTTTTTGTATTATTAGCCCTAAAGTTAGACTAAAATTGCATAAAAATCAGACTAATTGCCAAACGCTATTATTGTTTATTTATAAATATCAGTAACCTAGAATCATTCTCAATACGCATAATCGTGACACTAATGAATAACAATCTCGGCCAATGAGTGCAACTACTCTAAAAATTGCCTAAATTTACCTTTATGAAATTCAACTCAAATTAGAGTTAACTTTCCATCATCCAACCACACTTAACCGATGCGCAAACAAAAAAAGGGAGCCTAAATAAGGCTCCCTTTCCAACAATTACGTTGCGATATTAGTCGCGCAGTGTTGCAGCAAATTGCTCAGTAACAGCAGCAACTACAGCATCAACAGAGCTTGCAATATCAGCCTCTTCAAGGGTACGCTCAACGGATTGAAGCGTTA
The DNA here is from genome assembly GCF_024346875.1 of Vibrio gallicus. NCBI lineage: Bacteria > Pseudomonadati > Pseudomonadota > Gammaproteobacteria > Vibrionales > Vibrionaceae > Vibrio > Vibrio gallicus. The sequence continues at coordinate 1,135,601 of NZ_AP024871.1, read as the reverse complement.
ACGCGATAGCAAGGCTCTTCTTACCTTCCTCAACGCCTTTACCTTGGTAAAGATCAAACAGTTTTGCATCGGTTAGCAGTTCGCCGCCGTTGGCAACACAAGCTGCAACCACGTCACCAGAAGCCACAGCTTCATCAACAACAAGCGCGATGTCGCGACGGTTGGCAGGGAACTTAGATACCGCTACGGCTTCAGGCAATACGCGAGTTGCAATTGCAGACCACTCAAGTTCAAACACAATAGTACGGCCGTTAAGACCAAACTTGCGCTCAAGCTCTGGGTGAACCGTACCAATTACGCCCACTTCTTTACCGTCTAGGATGATAGCTGCGGCTTGTCCTGGGTGAAGTGCTGGGTGCTGGGTTGCCGCAAAGCTGTACGCTTTGTCATCACACGTTAGCTCTAGAACGGCTTCTAGGTCACCTTTAAGATCGAAGAAATCTACGGTGTTGGTTTCAATGTCCCAATGCTCTTCGCTGCGAGTACCCGCAAGAACGCCCGCTAGCATCGACTCTTGACGCATGCCGTTCTCAGCATTTGCATCAGGAATAAAACGCAGACCTGATTCAAATAGACGTACGCGTGGTTGCTGGCGCTTTTGGTTATGAACAACTGTGTTCAATAGACCTTGGATAAGCTGCACGCGCATCGCTGACATATCGGCAGAGATTGGGAATGGCAGGATCAAAGGTTCAATGTTTGGTTCGATAAGCTTTTGCTGCTCAGGCTCTACAAAGCTATAAGTGACTGCTTCGTGGTAGCCACGATCTACTAGCAAATCACGAACACGTTTAAGTGGCTGGTTTGCCTCTTTGTGGTCGTTCATTGTAAGAGCCGCCATTGGCGCTTGATTTGGAATGTTGTTGTAGCCAAAGATACGGCCAACTTCTTCAATCAAGTCTTCTTCGATAGCGATATCAAAGCGCCATGTTGGAGCAACCGCGTTCCAGCCTGCATCAGTAGTTTCAACTGTGCAGCCAAGACGCTCAAGGATCTCAACCACGTCTGCATCAGAGATAGAGTGACCTAGTAGGCTGTCTAGCTTAGCGCGACGAAGAGCGACTGTGTTTGCTTTTGGAAGGTCTGCTTCAGATTCAACGCCCGCGATAGGTGCAACGTCACCGCCACAGATCTCAACTAGTAGCTGAGTCGCGCGCTCCATTGCTTTGTGCTGTAGTGCGTAATCCACACCACGCTCAAAACGCATAGAAGAATCAGTGTGCAAACCGTAAGCGCGAGCACGGCCACGGATATGATCCGGTGCAAAGAATGCGCTCTCAAGCAATACGTCTGTCGTTTCTGTCGTTACGCCAGAACCTTCACCACCAAATACGCCTGCAATCGCTAGCGCTTGGTTGTGGTCAGCAATAACCAATGTATCTGCGTTTAGCTTGGCTTCGTTGCCATCAAGAAGAGTCAGTTTCTCGTCTTGCTCAGCCATACGAACCACGATGCCACCTTCAATCTTGCTCAGATCGAATGCGTGCATTGGTTGGCCTTGCTCTAGCATCACGTAGTTAGTGATATCAACGATTGGGTCGATAGAGCGAATGCCACAGCGACGCAACTTCTCTTGCATCCAGATAGGAGAAGAGGCTTTAACGTTTACGTTCTTAATCACACGGCCAAGGTAACGTGGACACGCTTGCGGCGCTTTAACTTCAACAGAAACTGTGTCTTGAATGCTTGCAGCTACTGCTGCGAACTCAGGCTCTTTAACCGCTTCACGGTTTAGAACGCCAACTTCACGAGCTAGACCACGGATGCTAAAGCAATCCGCACGGTTCGCTGTTAGATCAACATCGACTGTTACGTCGTTTAGGTCTAAGAACTCACGGAAATCAGTACCGATTACCGCTGTTTCAGGTAGCTCCATGATGCCATCAGACTCGATGTCGATACCTAGCTCAGTAAATGAACACAGCATGCCGTGTGACGGTTGGCCACGCAGTTTTGCTTTCTTGATTTTGAAATCGCCTGGTAGAACAGCACCCACAGTTGCGACAGCAACTAGGATACCTTGGCGGCAGTTTGATGCGCCACATACGATATCGAGCAATTCTTCAGCGCCAACATCTACTTTAGTTACGCGCAGTTTGTCAGCATCAGGGTGCTGACCACACTCAACAACTTTACCTACTTTAACGCCGGTAAACTCGCCAGCTACAGGAAGAACGTCGTCTACCTCTAGGCCAGCCATGGTGATTTGGTGTGTTAGTTCGTCAGTAGTAACCGCAGGGCTAACCCACTGACGAAGCCATGATTCACTGAATTTCATCTAATTGTGCCTCTGGATTACTTGAACTGTTTAAGGAAACGAAGATCGTTCTCGAAGAACGCACGCAAGTCCGTTACGCCGTAACGAAGCATAGTCAAGCGCTCAACACCCATACCAAATGCAAAGCCTTGGTATTGTTCAGGGTCGATGCCTACAGAGCGAAGTACGTTCGGGTGAACCATGCCACAGCCTAGAACTTCAAGCCATTTGCCGTCTTTACGCTTAACATCAACTTCTGCAGAAGGCTCTGTGAATGGGAAGTAAGAAGGACGGAAACGCACTTCAACTTCTTCTTCAAAGAAGGCAACAAGGAAATCAGAGATAATGCCTTTAAGCTGTGCAAAGTTTACGTTCTCGTCAACCAATAGACCTTCAATTTGATGGAACATTGGGGTGTGAGTTTGATCGTAGTCGTTGCGATATACACGGCCTGGTGCGATGAAACGGAACGGTGGTTTGCCGTTTTCCATGGTACGGATCTGAACACCAGAGGTGTGCGTACGTAACATCAAGTCAGGATTGAAGAAGAAGGTATCGTGGTCAGTACGAGCCGGATGATCTTCTGCAATATTAAGTGCATCGAAGTTATGGAATGCATCTTCGATTTCAGGGCCTGATTCGGTTGCAAAACCAAGCTCACCAAAGAACTGTTCCATACGCTCGATAGTACGAGTCACTGGGTGTAGACCGCCATTTTCAATGCGGCGTCCTGGCATAGTAACGTCGATTGTTTCAGCCGCTAACTTCGCTTCTAGCTCTGCTTTTTGCAGGCCATCTTTGCGAGCTGCGATAGCTTGCTGAACTGCACCTTTTGCTTTGTTGATCTCTTGACCAGCACTGCGGCGCTCTTCTGGTGGTAGTTTACCTAGGCTTTGAAGTTGAAGCGTTAGCTCACCTTTCTTGCCCAAGAATTGAACGCGCACTTCATCCAGTGCGACTAGCGATTGTGCTTGTTCAATAGCAGCAGTCGCGTTCGCAATAATCTCTTGTAGATGTTGCATTATTTCCTCATCTGCCTGAGGCAGTGTCCTACGGGATTTAGGGTATTTTGATAGTTACACATAGTAATAAAAGGCAAGCACAAAGCCAAACCTAATTGAGGTGAAATTCAAGATTTATTAAATCTTTAACTAGATCGAGTGCAACTAGGTGCGTATTTCTAACAAAATCGTTGTGATAGGTTGCCGCTAATGCAACAAAACATCACAGCGCCTCATTTCAGGGCAAAGTAACGGCGCCGGTGCATTGCCCCTATCGCGTGCTCTCACCTACCTAATTATCTTTTACACTTTCCCCCTCGACAACTCACCCCGCCATAAGCTACAAGGAGCATATACTGGATATACACCCGCAATACGAGCGGTGCGATGAGCATGTTGCACCATCACGCTAAAAGGAATAAGCATGTTAGGCATGAAGAAAGGCTATTTACTGGCATTGACGTTGGGAACACTGGGCTATGCAAATCTAAGCCACGCCTATACTTTGCAAACCGTTGCCACTGGATTAAAAGTGCCTTGGTCAATCGAGTTTGTAGATAGTAATACCGCTGTTATTAGCGAGCGTAATGGCTCTATCGTAGAGCTCGACATCCCATCAGGAAATATCAAGGCCCTATACAAACCTCAAGATGTATATGCAGCTGGTCAAGGTGGGCTGCTCGACTTAGCCTTCAACCCACAAAACAAGAACCAACTATTTATCACCTATAGTCAAAAGGATAAGCAGGGCCCGAGTACTATCCTCGCCTCGGCAACCTATAGCAAGGGATCGCTCACCAACTTTAAACACATTCTAGTGACTCAATCTCACTCAAATACTGGACGACATTTTGGTAGCCGTATTGTATTTGATAACGAAGGTAAGCTTTATTTTTCCATTGGAGATAGAGGCAATAGAGACAACGGCCAAGACACATCTAATCATGCTGCTACCATTGTTCGCATTAACGGCGATGGTTCCGTACCTAGCGACAACCCATTCATAAACGACAAACACGCGTTGGCTGAAATTTGGAGTTATGGGCATAGGAATCCACAAGGTATAACCTTTGATTCACAGACAAAAACACTATGGGCAATAGAACACGGTCCGCGTGGTGGGGACGAAATAAACAAGATTGAGAAAGGAAATAATTACGGCTGGCCAATAACTTCTCATGGTAAAGAATACTGGGGACCTTTGATGGTAGGTGATTCAAAATACCAGCAAGGCATCACAGCCCCCGCACTAGTTTATACCCCATCTATTGCTCCCTCTTCACTGATTATCTATCGCGGTAAACGCTACCCTGATCTTAACGGCAAGTTACTCGCTGGCGCTTTAAAGCTTACCCACCTCAACGTTATCAAAATCGACGCCGACAATTTAATAGAAGAGCAGCGTTTATTTGAGGACTTGGGAGAGCGAATTCGCGATATACAGTTATCACCCGATGACTACCTTTATATAACAACCGATAGTGGCAAAGTAATGAGAATCTTGCCCTAGCCCACATATATATAGCAAGCGGGCAACCCTATATTACTTGCATTCGGAGCCGTTATAAAACGCGCTCCGAGGCAATCGCAGTTATTAGTGTTTCATCATCGAGTTACAAAACATAACGCGGCAAAAGCAAGAGCTTCCCTATGTATCCACATAGACCCGTCCCTATACAAAAAATCGTAAACCACTATTATCTTGGGAGCCCCAAGCCAGCCCTTTTAGAAACCATATATTTCTCTGTTTTCATGATTAATAGTCAATGCGCAAATATACTACCCAACCTATATAGCATGAAATTAATTCACACTTAACATTCCTAAATGTCGTTTTTCTGAGCAACTGAAAACACCTAAATTAAATGCATGCCCCACAGGTTGAGCTTACAAACAAGGCTCAGGGCGCAGAAAGAATTTTGGAATCAAACAGGAATTATATTATGAAAACAGTCACTAAAACCTTACTTGCTCTGTCAGTTGCTTCTGTTTCAGTTAACGCTCTGGCCGCTCAAACACTAGAACAGCAATTACACGATCTTAAAACCTATTCATACTCAACCGCAGGCGCAGAAGAGCGATTAATCACTCAAAATAGACTCGCAAATGCCGACACCGCAACACTAGCAGAATCCAATCGACGAGCTACTGTGGGCAACGCTGAGACTTCCCATAATAACAACCAATGGCTAGGACAGGTGCAGCAACAAGCAGACTCAAACCACCGCGCTGCTGTAGGTAACGCTGAGACTTCTCATAATAACAACCAATGGTTAGGACAGGTGCAGCAGCAAGCAGACTCAAACCACCGCGCTGCTGTAGGTAACGCTGAGACTTCTCATAATAGCAACCAGTGGCTAGGACGTGTTCAAAAGCAGCAAGAGTCACAGCGTCAGCAATTGACAGAAAATGCCGGTCACACATTGGAAAACAGAGCCAATCTTGAGCGTCAAGGTGTACAAGTTACCGCTAATACCCAAACCACTCATAATAACTCTCAAGGTGTAGCTGAGAATGCACATCGAGCGCTAGAGAATCGCGCTATGGTTGAACGTGATGAAGCCGTATTAGCGCAGCATCAGCACACTCTGGATACACATACACAGGCTCTGAGTAATCAACAAAAACAAGTAGCTACCGTTAGTAATCAAGCTGCACATGCAGAGAATTTAGCAGAGCGCAACCGCGCCTTGGTTGAGCAGAACTCAGAAAAAGTGGCGCAAAACAGTGCGGATCTTAAAGACCTTCGTAAAGACTTTGAGCAAATGGCGAAAAATGTAGATGGTGCATACGCAGAGTCCGCCGCTTTTGCTGGCCTAGTAGACCCGTATGGCGTTGGTCACTTCACGGTAACCACAGCAGTTGGTTACCACGGCGACGCCCAAGCAGTTGCGGTAGGTGTGGGTGAGCGATTTACTGAGCACTTTACGGCAAAACTTGGTGGCGCGTATGACACTGCAACAGAATCAATGAGCGCATACGCAGGTGTTGGATATGAGTTTTAATCCTTGGATATGAGTTTTAATCCTAAGGTACTCATCCATAAATAAGCCACATCCTAGATAGACAATTTTAGGGAACTAACCGTACCGTTAGTTCCCTTTTCACTTTAGAAGAGAGTAGAACTGGAAGTAGAACTGGACACCCAAGAGTAGAACTGGACACCCAATAATTATGATAATCAGAACGATACTTAACCATTACAAGGTGAAGCGTGAGATAATGCGTTAAAATCGGATAAATGTTGATCAGTGCTGTGAAATTGACATTAAAATACGTAAATTGGGGAATTCAAGGCGTGCTGTGTCGTTAGCTAAGCTAATTAATAAAGATGTGCTGTGAATATGAGTAAATAGAGCGAGTGGTCAGTGCAAACATCGTCGCAGTTGGTTCTTTTTGGCTATCCATCGCCTACCTGTGTGCTCTGCAAATAACGCCAACTCATCCAGTGTTCCAACCGCTCCTTGATAATCTTTACCAAAATTACTGGCTAAGCTCATCCAAGTCTCGGTATCTAAGCCGAGTGAGTGCAGTAGTTTAGGGTGTGAAGCGACAATTGCACCGGGTTTATCATTTCGAATAGTACGACCACTCCAATCCACTAGCTCAATATAATCGAGTAATGAATACGGAATGCCACACTGCTCAGACTCACTGGTATCGCCAACAAAACCAAATAATGCCTTCTTGTTACAAGGGGGCTCGCTTTGCTGTTCATCTTGATGTGACACGCCATGAACTCGTTCATAAACGGAGGTGTATTCAGACGCTTCGATGCTGTCGTTGATGCCTGCGCGTATGGGGTTCAAATCGACATAAGCCATGCACGTTAATAAGGCTTCTTCATCAAGTAACGCTTGAGACTTAAACCGCCCCTCCCAAAACCTTCCGGAGCAGTCATCTTCTGCGTTGGCTTTGCGTGCAATAAACTCATTTAAGCTACGCATAAACCATGAAATATCAATCAGGCGCTCTCGCCAATCATTGATGATACTAAGAGCTGTTTCACTTTCAATTCCAACGCAGGTTTGTTTTCTTAGCCAGCGCTGAACTAATACGGGAAGTGAGTATAACTGCCCCCATTTCCAGCAGACCTCTTCATCACTAAGCTGTTGATTTAATTGCTCATCGACATGCAACACAATGTGATAATGATTTGACATCACCGCATAGGCGCAGATATCCATACTAAATACCGTCGACAAATAATGCATCCGCTCAACCACCCATGCTCGACGGTGCTCATATGATTGCCCTGTATATTTATCGTCGCCACACAGATAGGCTCGACGAACACAACGCGAGATACAATGGTAATAAGGGGTATCAGAAAGGGAGACTTGAGACTGTCGAGATTGGGTCATAACAACTACCTCCGAGGTGCGCTATGCATCACTTAAGGTTAGTTGCGGGATCAAGAGACGTCAATCTTTGGGTGTCCAGTAATCTTCTTGTTGGGTGTCCAGTAATCTTAGGAAGCAATATTTGTTGCATGATTTTCAGCTAGAAATCAGATCCGTATTGCATTATATGCATATGTTTGAGTTTGGTTAGGTATAATATTTGAGATATGCTGAATATATGGACTGGTGCTGGCACAATATTAAAGTGTTAGCCGACTGAGCCTGGGCAACGAAAAGGAATGAAATTTATGGAAGAAATACCAGAGAATCCGTATTTGCTAGCATCACGCAGGTCCCGTTTTTCAGCATGGCTTATTGATACGCTTATTATTCTTCTTTTCACTGTACCGCTAATGTATTTCATGGATGGATTCGATGGGCTCGCTCAAGACCCTCAAGTGCCCCCTTCGTTTGAGTATGAAATAATAATGTTCGTATTTACTTTTAGTTGCTATTGCGCAATTAACTGGAAATTGCTTAAAGCATCAGGCCAAACTGTTGGTAAGAAGCTATTAAAGATAAAAGTTGTTAATACTGATGGTAGCCCTATAAGTGTCCAACAGCTGATCTTCAAGCGCTATTTATTTATGACAGTTCTTTATTACATCCCTATTATCGGCGCTCTATTAGGGACAGCTAACTTTCTGATGATCTTTGGTAAGCAGAAACTTGCCCTGCATGACCGTGTGGCAAAAACAAAGGTAATGAATGCATTATAGAAAAATGTGAGAAACTACAAATTTGGCACCTGAGGTTTCCACAATTACCTCTGACTCTTAAGGCATCGTAAACTTAACCACTTAGGTAGCAGTTATATAATCCTTTAAGTAACTAGCTAAATAGTAATTTAGGCTATACCACAGGCCAACTTCATTAAAGTGCTAGCTAAGCGCACTGACTAGTTCAGTGCCGCCCCTTTCAAAGGAAAGCCCTACCCCATAACATACCGTTGGAATATTGTATTTAGATTAGATTTCTATGGTTGGTTACAATCCTTTATGGTAGAAACGGTAAAATTATAGATATTTGTGGCCTTTGCCACACAGACTCCCCCATTTTTATTTAAAAGAGTTACTATGAATTTTGATATTAATACATTGAAACACCACCAACTGGTCGAAGATGGTCAACTTGAAGGTTGTTACATTCATCAGCCCATACACGGCAGTCAACAAGATGATGAAGCTGTTTTAACTGAACGCCAAGCGCTAGAAAACATGGGCTACAAGGTGATGCAGGTTCAAACTAAGAGCGGGACAACAACATTTGCCCAAGCTATACAAAAGCTTGCGAAGAAGACGGGTCACAAGCTGAAGGAATAAGTAAATATACAGGTCAGGTTTTGATAATCTGAGCGACTTAATCCGCTAACGGTAGTGCTTCATTGGAGCCCCACTCTGCCCAGGACCCATCATATAAAATAGTATCTGATAGCCCAATTTCATGGGCGGCTAGTATCAAGATACAAGCCGTAATGCCTGAGCCACATGAGAACACCAAACGCTGAACATTAGAGGCGCCAATTTCAAAGAAAAGCTCAGATAACGCTTGCTTTGATTTGAATCTATTCCCATCCATTAATGAAGCAAATGGAAGATTCACGGAATTAGGTATCCGCCCCGCCCTGACGCCGGGTCTCGGCTCAGCAACTTCGGCATTAAATCTGGCACGGCCCCTAGCATCCACCAGCAACTGTTGTGCATTGTTTAGATCTGATAGTAGCGCTTTATAATCGATTACTTTATCTGGGCTATAGCTTGCAGCAAAGTCACCGCTATTAGTCTCTTGGGCATATGCCGAGCTAGTTGGGTATCCCTTCTCAATCCATGCTGGCAGGCCACCGTCTAATACCCAGACATTATCAAAACCCATAACCTTAAACGTCCACCACGCACGAGGCGCACTATAGATACCTTGGTTATCAAAGATCACAACCTTAGTTTGGTTATTAATGCCCAGCTTTTGCAGCTGCTTGGTAAACTGTTGCGGTGTAGGAAGTGCGTGTAATTGGGCGGATTGGTTGTCACAAAAATCACTTTCAATATCCAATGGCAACGCGCCTGGAATAGTTATAAATTCTGAATACTCAATCGGCTCTTTACCCACAATCTTCAACATAAAGGCATCTAGCAACACTAAGTGTTTATCTCCTAAATGCGTATTTAACCAGTCACAATCAACCATCACATTACTCATCTATTATCCCTAACATTGGTACTCTTATTAACCACTGAGTATTTACCAAACCCACGCCACTAACAAGTGAAAACCTCTCTATATTAAACGCTATAGGAATGATAATAATTCCTACATTTCTGCTAGACTTGATAAAAATTCATAGCAAGTAGTCATTTTATCCATTTCTCTATGCCCAATAATAACGGTAACTTGTTACTACAGATTGGATCAGACCATAGAAAGTGAGGAAACATCATGTCTTTAGAAATAGTAAGTATAAACCCTGAGTTTGACCCTGTAGTCAAACAAGTAATCAAGAAAGTTGGCGAAGAATTTGGTGCAGTGGGCGAAGGCTATGGACCTTCCGATCCAGAAGTAGAGAACATGAGTCAATACTACACACTAGATAATAATAGTCGTTACTTTGTAGCACTCAAAGATGGTGTTGTAGTTGGCGGTTGCGGCGTCGCTCCATTTACGCAAGGCTCATCTACCTGCGAGCTAAAAAAACTGTTCTTACTTGAGGGTGCAAGAGGTCTCGGTCTAGGTAAAGCCCTTTCTAATCACTGTTTAGAGTTTGCTAAAGAGCAAGGCTTTACTCAATGCTACCTAGATACCTTGTCTAATATGGACTCGGCGGTACGTCTTTATGAAAAGCTTGGCTTTAAGCATTTATCTGCACCACTAGAAGGGACACTACACAATATGTGTGACGTGTGGATGCTAAAGGCATTGTAATAAATACCCATCAAAAAATAGTTCGAGTCTTATCAAGGATGAAAAGATGCACAATTATAAACTGCTCGTTGCGCTGGACTCATTGCTCAAAACTCGCAACCTGACACTTTCAGCTCAAGAATTGAATGTCAGTCAATCAGCGATGAGTAAGACACTATTGCAGATCCGAGATGCCTTCGGCGATCCTATCTTGATCCGCGAAGGCAATCAATTCTCGCTAAGTCAGCGCGCTATCTATTTACAAAGAGAATTACCTGATCTTTTGCAGCGGCTAAACCGACTTTATTGCCCCGAAGAAATCATCCCCGAACAGATTACGCGTCGCTTTACCCTCGCCTTTAATGCGTTTATTGCCCCTAAGATACTCCCCGTAATTTGCCAGCAGCTTGAACTACAATCTCCTCTATCAAGCTTAACCACTCAACTTTGGCAAACAGAGGATCTGAGTGAGCTTCATAAAGGACGTGTTGATATCGTCGCGACCATGGCAGAGGAGATCCCAGATAACCTGTATGGTAAACGGTTAGGAGGCGATAAATACGTTGTATTGATGTCTGCCTCACACCCACTCGCTAATATGTCGATGACAACTAAACGCTACGCTGATGCAAAACATATACTAGTCAATGGTGTAGTAGATAAACAAAGAGAGGTCGATCGCCTAATCACAGATTCAGGGCGCAACAGGCGTATATTCGCAACCGTCCCCTCCTTTGATTCCGGCGTAGAAGCGCTGCTGATAACCCATACCTTAATGACAGTTCCACTGCATATTGCCGCAGGCTTTGCTGATAAAGGCTTAGTGATTAAGTCTGTTCCGTTTGATACCGATGAACATAGCTATTACCTACTTTGGCACGCTCGCTATAACAATGACCCTGAGCACCAATGGTTTAGAGAGCTTTGCTTACCACTTATTAAAGACGAACTGTGTAAATCTATTGAGCTTGGGCAGCAGCACTTTCAATTGAAATAATTGGTAGCTGTTAGCTAGGAATTATAGGCAATAAAAAAGGAGACCCTAGGGTCTCCTTTAAATAAGCTTGGATGTTCTAAATTATAGAGCAGCTTTTGCTTTTTCAACTAGAACTGCAAATGCAGCTTTGTCGAATACCGCGATATCCGCAAGGATCTTACGGTCGATCTCGATAGATGCTTTCTTAAGACCGTTGATGAAACGGCTGTAAGATAGACCATTCTGGCGAGATGCAGCATTGATACGAGCGATCCATAGCTGACGGAACTGACGCTTTTTGTTGCGACGGTCACGGTATGCGTATTGACCAGCTTTAGTAACTGCTTGGAAAGCTACGCGGTAAACACGTGAACGTGCTCCGTAGTAACCTTTAGCTTGTTTTAGAACTTTCTTATGACGTGCACGAGCTTGTACACCACGTTTTACGCGAGGCATTATGCTTCTCCTAAACTAAACGAATTATAAACTAAAAAGAATTAAGCGTATGGACACATACGAGCAACTGCTGCTACTTCACATTTAGGAAGAAGAGAGTTAGGACGTAGTTGACGCTTGTTCTTAGTAGTACGCTTGGTCAGGATGTGACGTTTTGTAGCGTGCTTAAACTTGATACCACCAGCAGTTTTCTTAAAACGCTTAGCAGCACCTCTGTTGGTTTTCATCTTAGGCATGATGAATAACTCCGCATTGTTGAGTTGATTAAACAATAGTAATTAGGGCGAATAAAACCCCGTCGCTTAAAGGCAACGAGGTTGCATTACTTGTAAGGCCGTTAATTACTTCTTCTTAGGGGCAAGCACCATAATCATCTGGCGGCCTTCGATCCTAGTCGGGAAAGATTCCACAACAGCTAAATCTACTGTGTCTTCCTTCAAACGATTAAGAACGTCAACACCGATGTTTTGGTGAGCCATTTCGCGGCCACGGAAGCGAATTGTTACCTTCACTTTGTTGCCGTCTTCTAGGAAACGCGTCAGGTTGCGTAGTTTTACCTGATAGTCTCCAATATCAGTTCCAGGTCGGAATTTAATTTCCTTAATCTGAATCTGCTTTTGCTTCTTCTTCTGCTCTTTAGCAGCTTTGCTCTTTTCAAACAGGAATTTGCCATAGTCCATAATACGACAGACTGGTGGCTCGGCGTTAGGGCTGATCTCTACTAGATCCATACCAGCTTCTTCTGCGGCTGCAACAGCTTCTTGAATCGATACGACACCGACTGATTCACCGTCTGCGCCAGTAAGACGAACTTCACGAACGCCACGAATTTCACCGTTTAAACGATGCTGGTTTTGTTTGGCCGGTTGTTGGCCACGTCTTCCGCCTTTAATAGCTTATTCCTCCAGATTGAGCTTACGGCTTGAAACCTCGGCTTGGATGTATGAAATAAAATCATCCACTTTGAATTTGCCTAGGTCCTTGCCCTTACGAGTACGTACTGCGATTTCGCCAGCTTCCATTTCTTGGTCACCGACTACCAACATGTACGGTACACGTTTTAAAGTATGTTCGCGGATTTTAAAGCCAATCTTCTCATTTCTCAAGTCCGCTTTGGCTCTAATTCCACTTTTTTGCATTTTTTGTGCTATTTTTTGAACATATTCTGATTGTCTATCAGTAATATTCAGAATTACGGCTTGCTCCGGTGCCAACCAAGTTGGGAAGAAGCCAGCGTACTCTTCAATTAAGATACCGATAAAACGCTCTAAAGAGCCCAAAATTGCACGGTGGATCATAACGGGTACAAGACGCTCGTTATTTTCACCTACGTAAGTAGCACCTAAGCGACCCGGTAAGTTGAAATCCAACTGCACAGTACCACATTGCCATGCACGGTCAAGACAATCATACAGAGTAAACTCAATCTTAGGTCCGTAGAAAGCACCCTCACCTTCTTGAATTTCATATGGGATATCCATAGATTCAAGAGAAAGTTTCAATGCTTCTTCAGATTGATCCCAGATTTCATCAGAACCAACACGCTTTTCAGGACGTGTAGAGAGTTTAACTACGATGTTATCAAAACCAAACGTTTGATATGTATCGTAAACCATCTTAATACAGCCAGTCACTTCCTCTTGGATTTGACTCTCTGTACAGAAGATGTGCGCATCGTCTTGGGTAAAACCGCGAACACGCATGATACCATGCAACGCACCCGATGGTTCGTTACGGTGACATGAACCAAATTCAGCCATACGTAAAGGCAGATCACGATAAGATTTTAGACCTTGATTAAAGATCTGAACGTGACCTGGGCAGTTCATTGGCTTAATGGCATACTCACGATTCTCAGAATTAGTCGTGAACATCGCATCTGCATATTTATCCCAGTGACCAGAACGTTCCCAAAGAACGCGATCCATCATTAGAGGACCTTTTACTTCTTGGTAATCGTATTCTGTCAGTTTCTGACGTACGAATACTTCTAGATCACGGAAGATAGACCAACCATTGTGGTGCCAGAACACCATACCTGGTGCTTCTTGCTGCATGTGGAATAGATCCAAATGCTTACCAATTTTACGGTGGTCACGCTTTGCCGCTTCTTCTAAACGAGTTAGGTGCGTTTTAAGCGCTTTTTTATCATGAAATGCTGTACCGTAAATACGCTGTAGCATCTTGTTGTCGCTGTTACCACGCCAATATGCACCTGCTACGTTAAGTAGCGTAAAGTGTTGGCAAAAGCCCATATGAGGCACATGTGGACCACGACACATGTCGATATATTCTTCATGATGGTAAAGACCTGGACGATCGTCTTTAGAAACGTTCTCATCCAAGATTTCAATCTTGTAGGTTTCACCGCGAGCTTCAAATGCATCGCGTGCTTCCTGCCAGCTCACCTTTTTCTTAATGACTTGATACTTGGTTTTTGCTAGCTCTTTCATACGCTTTTCGATTTTTTCTAAATCTTCTTGCGTAAGGTGGTGCTCCATATCGATGTCGTAATAAAACCCGCTATCGATAGTTGGACCAATTGCCATTTTTACTTCTGGGTACAATTGCTTAATCGCATGTCCCAATAAGTGAGCGCATGAGTGACGAACGATCTCTAGACCATCTTCTTGATCTTTATTAGTGATGATTTCTAAAGATGCATCTTGTTCGATAAGATCACACGCATCGAAACGCTCACCATTAACACGACCGGCGATGGTTGCTTTAGCAAGACCTGGTCCAATAGATTGAGCGATTTCTAGAGTTGAAACTGGGTTGTCAAATTGACGCTGACTGCCGTCAGGAAGAGTAATTACAGGCATTGTCTGTCCTATTCCAGTGGTGTTACATACGCAGTAACACATGTTTAAATATATCTCTGGTCATTAATGCCTTAGAAAACCAGAGCCGAAAAATATTGTATCTGAACGCTTCACAATTACCGATGTGATACCCGTCACAGATAATAAGCGCTGTATTGTATCCTAAACACCCAAAATAACAATGATTGAATTAGATACTAGGCATAAAGACAATTACCCATTCCTACTGGATAGACCATTTAAATAAAAGCCTTTGATATACTCACTGGGAATTTTGGCAAATGACATACTAATGTAATAAACAATCTATGTTTCTGACACCCTACTTCTTTCAAAATGATAACCAGTTTTATTTTACACGCCAACAAGCAAGTAACTTTGCTAAAGGCATAGCTGGCGACTTCAACCCTATTCATAATGAGGATAACTCGCGATTTTGCGTACCTGGTGATCTCTTATTTGCAGTATTACTTCAAAAACAAGGTCTCTCTCGCTCAATGGAGTTCTCTTTCTCTGGAATGGTAACAGATAGCACTGCGCTTCATATCCAAGATAACGATGACCAACATAAAGCCGTCGTTGATGCCAATGGTAAAGTTTACCTAGGCATGCAACATCAAGGTGCTGTATGCACCGATAAGGCATTAATTGAGCAAGTTATTAGAGGTTATGTCCAGTTTTCTGGTATGAACTTCCCACACATCATGGTGCCGCTAATGGAGCAGCAACAGATGATGTTTAACACCAAACGGCCTCTCATCATATACGAAAGTATGAAGCTAGAGTTTTCACGATACGATGTAAGTAACCCAAGCGTCGAGCTATCAAGTGCAACCTTCGATGTTAAAGGCCGCCGTGGTATCGTTACTCTTAATTTTGAGTTCACATCGGATGGTGAGGTTGTCGGCAATGGAAGCAAGCGAATGATCGCGAGTGGTCTGGTGCCTTGGGACAGTGAAGCAATGAATGCTTACGTCGAAAAATTCAACCATGCCAAAGCCAACTTTAATAACTGATTATTGACAATGGCTCACCAATAGAAGGGACTAGCGCACTGATATTGTGGCGTAGGCCCTTTTATATCCACTCCAAACATATTGGCTCCATATTTCCAATATTGCATATCATATATGTAAATTAATAATTATTTTGCATATCTTATCAGTGATAAGGTTTCTAACATTGTCAGTAATGCTACTGATAATTAAATCATTTTCATGAATGAGGAAACCCCATGACCACACTACTCACTATCGCAACCTTTGCTATGAGCTTTGTTTTCTTAGTTGGCGAGATCGCTCGCCGAGGCTTAGATTACTTCACTATCAACACCACAACTATGGTTGAAGACCTACTGTGTGGCGGTCTGTTATTTGTTGCAGCAACTTTGTTAGTGCGAGGAAGCCACCAAGCACGAATTATGCTAGTTGGGGCGTGGGGGTATGCATTTGGCGGTATGTTTGTGCCATTCTTTGCTCACCTTGAGGCGTTTATGCGTGGCGTTGCCATCCGTAATGACCACCCTATTGAGGATACCAACTCAATTATTCTCAAGGGGATCATCTGGAGCTTATGCGGTATCTTTTTCCTAATTTCACTGCGTTACCAAGATAAAAACCGCACCTGAATATCGATAATTATTCGTGCATAGTCAGAATGCAAAATCGATAAATGATTACATTAAAATACACTTCTATGTTTTAATAGCGCCCGATCATTAGATGGCATTTACCAATCAGGCCATCTACAATTTTTCACCCATAAAGCTTGTGTCGGTAATACACCGCTTTCTAGAGAAATAGACATGTCTGAAAATAAAAAGTTTACGGTTCGCACCGTTGAAAAACGCAATGGCTGGTGCGCAGAGATTGTTCGCCAAATAACATCACGTAGAACCACGGTTTCTAAGCGCGAGATAGGCTTTAAAACCGAAGCTGAAGCACAGGCTTGGGGCGAACAAGAGCTAGAAGTTTTCGTTAAAAACCAAGCACTGCGCAACAAGCGTAAATCAGCGGAGCGCCGCGCACAAACTTCAGAAGATTAATTAATACAGCGCGCACTCTAATGCAAGAGATGCCCTGCCGCTGTAATTAATTAGGGTGATGAGCCAATCCACATCGAGTGGCGTTATGACTCACACCCTAGAATCTTTCATTACTGCTGTATTTCTTACTATGGCTACATTGTAATAGCACAACTATTTTACGAGATGCCTCAGCAAGACCTCATTATCAAGTACGACATTAGTCGACCAAATAAAACTTGCGCCCGCTCCACTGAATTTATCAATAAAATTCATATACGCTTTTTTATTATTTACCCCAATCTCACCTTCAGTGTATAGCGTCGCTTGAGGCCAAGATGCGGCATCAAATCCTGGCTTCATCCAATCATCTGGAACTTGCCAATGCGCACCATACGCATTTTGTCCATGGTCGGTACCTTGGGTTGTGCAATTTTGCGATAAACGTTTACCACCAACCTCTTTGAGACAAGTAAGGTCATAAACGGGTGATGTGTAAAAAGTTTGAGCTTGCCAATCGGCGCCCGTGACTGTCCCATCACTAAAACTTGCAATCAACCCACCATCGCCTGGATGATAGTCTTTACCACGATTGTTTTCGCTACCCAGTCCCAAATTTTCTTCCCAATCAATAACTTTTATTGCAATCGTATAGGGCTTATTGACCTTAAACTTTACAATGCTAGAGTTGAATGGGGTAAAGGGAACCGCATCAACCGCAATCAGTTGTCCGTTGATATATAGCTCAAAATAGTTATCAGCAAAGATATATCCGGTAATTTCTTCGCCGTCTGCATCAACCACGGCAACCGGTATCGAGGCTTCATCAACTTCACTGATATTGTTGGGAGTAATCCCCGCGCATCCTTCATATAAATCGGAAGCCTTAGGCGCAGTTGCAAAGTGATTTTTGGCTGGGACAGTCCAAACCTTGCCTTCCCTATCTGTAATTTCGCCAACCCCAGCTACGCGGCTACGTCCATTTTTACATTCAAAAATATTTTGCTGAATTGTTGTTGCAACACCTTGTGTAATACTGGCGCTGCCTTGATAGTCACTTATGCTACTCGCCGGTGCTTCAAACGATGTTGAACACCCTGTCACGATCAATAGTACTGAAGACAGGGTGATGAAATGATGCTTGGTATTTGCCATTGTTCAGATACTCGCTATACGTTGGTTGTTATTATGCTTTTAAGAAAATCACACCCATCAAAAATATAGGCTAAATAATAAGAGTCTCTACAAACACTTAAAACAAAAAAGCGAAGTCTCAATAACGACTTCGCTTACTTTAGTTAGAGTATTTCTAACAACGCTTGCAATGGATGTTTCACCACCTCTTTTTCAAATCGCTTAACCTGGCTTCGACATGAATAGCCGGTAACGAGGCATCTATCAATAGGCAATGATTGGAGGTTAGGCTTCCAACTCAGCTCATAAACATCTTTTGACCACTGGAACTTGTCGGCCTCATGCCCAAACGTGCCTGCCATGCCGCAGCATCCCACTGGGACGGTCTGCAATGTCGCGCCAAAGTAATTAAAGATGGTTCCCCACTCTTTTTCCGCATTTGGCAACATGGTTTTTTCTGTGCAATGAGCTAATAAATACCACGGAGCGTTATTTGGTTTAACCCTGATATTTGAGCACGACTCCAATCTTGGTAGCAACCACTCATGCACCGTTTGCACTGAAAAATCAAGCTGCGGAACTAGGTGTTGATACTCATCTCGATAACACAGCACCAAAGCAGGATCTACTCCAACCATAGGAATATTCAAGCCAGATATCCGATGCAGAAACTCCCCTGTTGATGTTGCAGTAGCATTAAATTGCTTCAAAAAGCCCTTAATGTGCTGCGCCTTGCCATTAGGTTTAAATGGCAACACCACCGGCTTAAAGCCAAGCTCAACCGCCAAGGTAACAAAGTCATCGACCACAGCTGCATCGTAGTAACTGGTAAAGGGATCCTGTACTATGATGATATGTTTTTGCTTTTCTTCATCACGAAGCTTAGACAACTTGGCTAAGTCAAATGGCACTAAGAACTGCGACTTCAAACGCTCCTTTAGTGTTGGTGAAGACAGCAGAGGCGCATCAATATATCCAATCGTACTCTCAATCAGCGATTGCACCCAGCTGGCGCTTAAAACGGTATTGATAAGCTTAGGTGAAGTAGCCATTACCGGTAAAAGGGTTTCAATATTCGCCACAAAGTAGTCTTTAATTGGTCTTTGGTAACGAGAGTGATAAATATTTAAAAACCGTGCGCGGAAATCAGGTACATCAACCTTAATTGGGCACTGAGTCGCACACGCTTTACACGCTAGGCACCCCAACATAGAGTCGTAGACCTCATGGGAGAAATCATACTCGTGACGTCGATTAATGCGGTTTCTAACACGATCTAATAAGGTCTTTAATGAATGGTTTTGGTTAAGCGTTTGCTGCTCAAGATCAAGCACATCCAAGCCTTGCTCTGAGAGTTGGCGTAACCACTCTCTTACTAGCCCTGCACGCCCTTTGGGGGAGTGTCGGCGATCAGCTAATACCTTCATTGAAGGGCACATTGGAGAGCTAGTGTCGTAGTTAAAGCATAGGCCGTTGCCATTGCACTCTAACGCCCCACTAAAGCTATCTCTCACGTTAACTGGAATTTGCTTATCAAAGTGGGCTCGTTTTACGCCATCAACTTTAACCAGTGAATCATTCGATAAAATAGGTGTACAAATTTTGCCTGGATTCATCTTATTTAATGGGTCAAATGCGCTTTTAACTTTACGTAGTTGAGTAAACAGCTCTTCACCAAAGAACTCCGGACCATATTCTGAACGGAATCCTTTGCCATGCTCACCCCACATTAACCCGCCATATTTAGCCACTAAGGCCACGACTTGATCCGAGATTTGGTGCATTAATGCCTCTTGTTCAGGATCACATAAATCAAGAGCTGGCCTAACATGTAATACACCCGCATCAACGTGACCAAACATGCCATAATGAAGTTTATGTTGGTCTAAAAGCAATCTAAACTCTGCAATGAAATCTGCTAAATTAGCCGGCGGTACACATGTGTCTTCAGCAAAGGCAACCGGCTTGGCCGCCCCTTTAGTGGCACCTAGTAATCCCACTGCTTTTTTACGCATCGCATAGATTTTACCGATACTCGCAAGGTCACTACACACCTGATAGCCGATGATTCCACCCTGCTTATTGGCAATCATAAGATCAAGTTTGCTCGTCAATGCATCAACTTGAGATTCAATCTCTTCAGCATCGGACCCAGCATACTCCACCACATTGATACCAAGCAGAGTTTGCCCTTCAACCTCGGTTATGAGATCACTCACCGTATGCCAAACAATGTCTTGCTTGGCCAAGTTCAGTACAATTGAGTCTATGGTTTCAACAGACATTGCATCCGCTTCTACCATCATTGGTGCACTGCGCAATGCTGAATCGAAGCTATCGTATTTCACGTTTACCAATACGCGCTTAGAAGGTATGACAGTCAGGTTTAGCTTGGCCTCTGTAATAAACCCGAGTGACCCTTCTGAACCGCACAACACGCGATGAGACAAAAACTCGCCATCTTGTAAGGCATTTTTTAGATCATATCCGGTAAGAAAACGGTTGAGTTTCGGAAATTTATTCTCTATCTGGATACGGTAGTCTTGGCAGATCGCACGGGTTGTTGCCACCGCATTTTGAGCAAAACTGTCTGGACTATTGTGTCCTTGGTTTTCAGTATCTAATACTGACCCGTCGGCCAATACAGCTTTAAGCGCAAGTACATGGTCTGATGTTTTTCCATAACGCAGTGAACCTTGCCCTGAGGCGTCGGTATTTATCATACCGCCTATAGTGGCGCGATTACTGGTGGACAGATCGGGAGAAAAGAAAAATCCATGCTCGCGTACCAAGTCATTTAATTGATCTTTAATTAAACCGGTTTGGACCCTCACCCACCCTTGTTCAACATTCAATTCCAGTAGTTTGTTCATGTAACGAGAAAAGTCGACCACAATGCCTTGAGTCAGGGATTGACCATTGGTTCCCGTACCACCACCACGCGGCGAAAATCGAACATGATGAAACTCGGGTTCATTACCAAGAGCGGTCAAGATCTCGACATCAAGGGTTGATTTGGGATGCAACACGCCTTGAGGAAGTTGCTGATAAACACTGTTATCTGTCGCGACCGCAAGTCGACTGGAATAAGTCGTTTCTATATCGCCACGAAAACCGCGCTTGGTCAGTTCATCAAAATAGTGTTGAACGGTTTTATCAATAGAGGGTGAAGTATCCAATCTGGGTAACATAATGCTTCCTGCAACAAGCTGTACTACAACCTAAGGTATGAAATTCCTAGGCAATTAATATCTAATAACTGTACATGATTTCAATCACTTACAAAACCATCTGTTATCGTAATAACAATTTACTCTTTATACCAACAACGAAACCCGCTAAAATAGCCGCCCCTTTCGAGTAGTGTTAGAGTCAATGAATAAACATAAAGCCCTGAAAAAGATAGCAAAATGTCTAGAACTAGGTAACTCAGCCAACGTCAATGAAGCCGCGAATGCCATAAAGATGGCACATTCGTTGATGCTTAAGTATGGCCTAGAAAAGGATGACATCGAGTTTATCAAAATGGGTAAGACTCAATCCTCTCATCTACTTCCTGCTAATATTAGCCATACATTGCTACGTATTATCCGTGGAATCAACAGCAAGTTTGGAGTTGAAGCAGTACTACTCAACCACAAAGGCTTAAAGCGAGCTGAATTTATTGGTGAGGCTGACCGTGCTATTTTTGCTGCATTTGCGTTTGATGTTGTTTACCGTGAAATGAATGAACAAACTGGTCGTTTTCGCAACAGCTTTGCTGGTACGGGAACCACTTCCAGTGAGGTTACTCGCCGAGTAAATTCATTTTTATCCGGTTGGATTGAAGGGGCGCTAGAAAAACTACCAAACATTGCGCCAAATGATAGCTCTGAAAATAAAATAAAGAACTATATCGACAAAGAGTTTAAGAATATTGATCGTGAAACCTTCAAGCAGCAGTTGCGAGATGCGATGAAGAACATTACCCAGGATTACGAAGTGGGGCTTAAGAAAGGCCGTACACTGTCAGTCAGTCGACCTGTTGAAGGGGCTTCGCAGCGTAAATTGCTTAAATAGACACCGTAGCGACGTGCCTTGATCACGAACTGATACATCAAACATTAACAACTTCGTTGTATAACTGTAACTTAACCGGTCTATTCTCTAGTACGAGACCGCAGATTGTCTCTTATACTGAGATTGAATTAAGGCCGGAGTAAAACTTTCATGCAAAAAAAATTCGCTACCTGTGACTGGTGTAAAAAAGCGACATTCGTTCAACCGTTAACCTACCTCGATGGCTACACTAACTACTGCTGTGATTCCTGTAAACAAATCGCACTGTTTGACGTGAAATGTTTTAACAATGAAGAGCTTACCATGCAAAAAAATAAGCTATTACAAAAAAGCGCTCTCTAAAATATTTCACTAACGTTGTTAGCTAATCAATGACCCAGTTTTTAACTGGGTTTTTTTGTGCATAAAATTTGTTGTTGAAACTTGAATTTATTCGAATCTCAGAGTACTGTTAATTTATACAGTATGTATAGGAGAACAGTAATGCACTTCAACAACACATATCACTCAACCCAAGCTAAGCTTAGTCAATGCCCTATGGCTGAGAGCATTGTTACCCTACTCGCTAAGGTATCAATTGCTAAAAAATGGATACTTTTTACGGCTCAAACAGATCTTCCCGAGAAGCAATTTTTTAAGAAGCATCAGGTGGAGTGTGCCAAGATTGTTCAACTTAAACCCTCTTCTATCCATAATGAAATGGAAATCGTCATACGCGCTATTCACAATGGCAATGCCAGTGCTGTGGTTGCGAGTAATAATTTTGACTCAACAACTCAAGCCCACCTTATGAGGCTTGCTCAACAAAATGATTGCTGCCTTATTTTCAATCACGCGGCTAACACCCTGTTACATTAACTCCATGGCCTCTATCGAATATGATTTGCGCAAACGTTTGCTTTAGATATGGAATAGTCATAATGAACTGTGTATGATTCGCATCAGATTTTTCTTCATTAGGTACTGATTATGACTGTTGCAGCACAAGTATTAGACATTAATGACGACCTACCTATCCGTACTGACAAACCGGTACACAGTGGTAAGGTTCGCTCTGTATATTGGTTAACGGAAGAAGATAGCCGTCGCCTGATTGAGGAAAAAGGCTACGATGTAGCACCTGATGCACCTCTAGCAATTATGGTGATCAGCGATCGCATCTCAGCATTTGACTGTATCTGGCATGGTGAGCAAGGCCTAAAAGGTATTCCTGGTAAAGGCGCAGCATTAAATGCAATCTCAAACCATTGGTTCAAGCTCTTCAAAGACAATGGACTAGCAGATAGCCATATCCTCGATATCCCTCATCCATTAGTTTGGATAGTTCAAAAAGCAAAACCGGTAATGGTAGAGGCGATTTGTCGTAAGTACATCACAGGTTCAATGTGGCGTGCTTATGATAAGGGAGAGCGAGAGTTCTGTGGTATTGACCTCCCACAAGGGTTAACTAAAGATGGTATCTTAGACGATTTACTTATCACCCCTTCCACTAAAGGCATCCTGCGCGGTATTCCAAACGTTCCTGAAGCCGATGATGTCAACATTACCCGTAAAGACCTATTAGATAATTACCAAGCATTCAACTTTAGCAGTGCTAACGATATCAACACCTATGAATCGTTACTCAAACAAGGGTTTGCAGTAATTGATGAGGCGCTCCAAAAAGTGGGGCAAACCTTTGTTGATACCAAATTTGAATTTGGTTACGTCACTGATGCGGCAGGTAAAGAAAAGCTTATCTATATGGATGAAGTCGGTACCCCTGATTCATCTCGTATTTGGGATACACAAAGCTACCAACAAGGTAAAATTGTTGAGAACTCTAAAGAAGGGTTCCGTCAGTTCCTACTTAACCACTTCCCTGACCCTGATATCTTATTAAATAAAGAGCGTATGCCTGAGCGAGAAGCGCTGGCTCGTGACAATGAGTTACCATTAGAGGAAATGATGAAGCTTTCTCAAACCTATATTCAGATTGCTGAAACGGTTACTGGGAAATCGATTGTACTTAGTAACGACCCTAAACAAGAGATCATTACCGTTCTTGCTGAGCAATATGGATTGATTGATTAAGCTCCACAATGAATCACACTTACTTCATATCAAATAGCGCCTACGGCGCTATTTTTTGTTAGTACGTATCCCCTTGATTCATATTGAGTTGATTTAAAAGCATGCACTTAACCTGATGACTTAGTAGCGTGTAATGTACTTGACTAAGCGCCCCTTCTAGCTTCCACAGCAGGCTAATATTTAGATCCTCTCCATATACTTCTTTTAAGCGTGAGTAGGCCGCAACAGAACCGACTCTATGTAGTGTCTCGCAATCTTCAATTCCTACCCTAAATAGCATGCGTTCGATGCTCAGCTGAAGGTTAGGTAAATTTCTCAATTGAGTTGTCTTGGTGTGACAATGTTTATACTGCTGCGCTGATTTAACAGACAACTGAAGTAGATACTCAAACTTCTCTGGCTTACTATCAAAAATTTCATCCACCGCAAAATACTCAACCACTGCACTTCCGATGCGTTTCTTAAATGCAAACTGTTGGCATTGTTGCCCTTTAAATAGTTCAGATAATCCCTCTCCACCTCTCAAATACGCTTTACCGTCAAACAGCAGTAAAAACATGGCGTCATTTTGAAAGTATCCCGTACCTCCAAACATCGAGTGTGTAGAAACCGAGAATTTTCGCTCAATATATTGAACAACAAAGGGCTTTGAAGGTTGTATGGATTGAGTATTCATTTCCCACCTCAGTTGAATCACTTTACATAATCTTAAGCTGCATTCAACAGATCCGCCGTACTAAGCAGGTAGTAAAATCAGCATTAAAAGTGGTAGTTACTGTGATCTAGAACAAAGAGCTAAATTTAGTCAACTAACAGCTACACAATAACCTCATCTATCAAAGATATGCCCATGGTTAGGATATGAAGAGCTTTGCTTAGTAAAGAGCTTTGTTATACAGTCAACGCATATTTATCACTACGATTATTCACGACCCAATGTTATCTGGACTGTTATTTATTTTCTTGCCCCTGATTATGGGCTACCTCATCTCAACATCGAATCAATCATTATTAGAGCGACTTAATCGACTGTGCTCCCATACAGTCCTATTTATCCTATTACTAATGGGTCTCAGCATTGCTGATATGGATGGACTGGGAGAAAATGTACAAAACATACTTACCATTACCGCCTGCTTTTTCTTGCTCATTTCGTTATGTAATCTTTTAGCTCTGCCACTCATTGACCGAGTGATGCCACTTAAGGTCGAAGGAAAACACAACCAGCTGCCATTATTCCAGATGGCATCCGAGTCCCTAAAATTAGTCGCTATCGTAGCATTGGGTGTGATAATTGGGTTGCTTATACCGGGTTACTGGCACTGGGTGCATACCGCGAGTGAATGGACGTTATTGGTATTGCTGTTCTTTATCGGTATACAGTTACGCAACAGTGGCTTGACGTTAAAAGAGATACTTATTAATAAACAAGGTCTTACGATTGCTGCAGTAGTTGCGATCACCTCATGGATAGGCGGAATACTTGCAGCAATCGTGCTCGGCTTACCTATATTACAAGGCTTAGCGATGGGCTCCGGATTCGGTTGGTATTCGTTATCTGGGATCTTAATTACTGACAGCTATGGACCTTTATACGGTAGCGCATCATTAATCATAGAGCTTTTAAGAGAACTACTTGCACTGAGTTTTATTCCGATCTTAATCAAGAGTCGCCCCTGCACTGCAATCGGCTTTGCCGGTGCAACTGCAATGGACTTCACCCTTCCGGTAATCCAAACCACAGGTGGCATCCGCTGCGTGCCAGTTGCGATTGTCAGCGGTTTCTTGCTGAGTTTACTCGTTCCGGTTTGCATTTTAGCCTTTGCCAGCATGTAGATCGATTATTCAATAACCACCTTGGCTTTTGGTCACAAACTTAGCCTCTGGTTTGTGCCTTAACATACGAGATTTGGTAGATTACTCCCAATTCATACACAGGAATTTAACCAATGAAAAAAGCGTTTGTTTTTGCAATGGTGTCACTATCTGCCCTATCTTCTCCTATCGCACTTGCTAGCAATAGTACGCAATGTCAAATCGACAAATACAATACCTATATTGATGCTTCGATTAAATGGTATCAGGATCTCTCTGAGCTAACGAGTACCGCCAACCCTGAACTTAAACAAGTGAGTGAATGGTTTGTTAAAGGCAGAGTCATGCATTTTGAGCTCAACCGTACTGCTGTTAGCCTGCTACTAAGTGAGCAACCGGACAAGGTGGCGACTGAATTAGATGTTGAGTCATGGCTGCAACTTAGCCAGCAAGATATAAAAGCATTGAGTCAGCGTGATGATGAATTGGGACAAGCAGCCCAAGCAAGCTTTGCCTACCGACAAGCAAAGCCCAACCCCCAAAACTATGAATTCCGTTCCGCGCTTGCCGAGCTTCTTAGCCATCCAAACAAAATCCAACCAGCTCTGGATGCATACAACTCCGCGGTTCAATCGACAAATCAAATCAAATGTAATTAATCCATACTGGCTACTGGGATCGGCTAAAGTAGTCAATCCCAGAAGTGAGTCTATACCATTGATACTACGCAAAAGTAATTGACGTTATCCAAAATCGCTTTCAAGCTAATTACCAACAAATCAAACTTAAATTCAGCATCAAAAAAACCGAGACATTACTCCCATAATCTATTACATTGTCCCGCTAAATGTTCACCACACATAAAACTCGAATATGGTTCCACAGGAAAAAAAAGCACTCGTAGATTTTGACAGATTGTTGAAAATATTTACTGTCCCTGAAGGGCCAGAATCGACGCTCACTCAAATATCAAAACGCTTATCCTCAAACCTAAACGATTTTCTTAAAGAACATATCGTTGCTGAAGAGAAGCCTCTCACTGAAATTGAAAAGGATTTTAGTTGTGCAGGTTTGCCTGAGCAACCAGAGTTTGTATCTGACCATACCCAACATCTACTTGATAAACTGGTATCTCAGTCAGTACATACCTCATCACCAAGCTTTATCGGTCACATGACTTCTGCATTGCCTTATTTCTTAATGCCGTTGTCAAAAATCATGATCGCCTTAAACCAAAACCTAGTAAAGATCGAAACCTCTAAGGCATTTACCCCTCTAGAGA
This sequence comes from Vibrio gallicus, assembly GCF_024346875.1. NCBI lineage: Bacteria > Pseudomonadati > Pseudomonadota > Gammaproteobacteria > Vibrionales > Vibrionaceae > Vibrio > Vibrio gallicus. Next base: position 1,108,402 of record NZ_AP024871.1, on the reverse strand, counting down.
GGCAAGTTCTAGGTATGCTGCACAACCTTATTTTTCAACAAGATGATGCCTTCTATAGCCATTGGATGCACAGTGCAAAGCACTGTCTTGGTGCATTTTGTTCAGGCGGTACCGTTGCCAATATTACTGCGCTATGGGTCGCACGAAATAACGCATTTCCAGCTGATGGTGAGTTCGAGGGTATTCAAAAACAAGGTTTACTCAAGGCTATGCTGCACTACAAATATCAAGGTATGGCAGTATTGGTTTCTGAGCGTGGACACTACTCTCTTAAAAAAGCCGCCGATGTACTCGGCCTCGGTCACGACAATCTGGTTAAAGTCAAAACCGATGCCAATAACCGTATTGATATCAATGAACTAAAACTAAAGCTTAGTGAACTTGAAGCTCAAAGAATAAAACCAATCGCTGTAGTCGGGGTTGCTGGTACCACAGAGACAGGCAACATTGATCCCCTCGATGACATTGCAGATATCTGCGCACAACATCAATGTCATTTCCATGTTGATGCCGCTTGGGGTGGAGCGACATTAATGTCGAATAAGCATCGTCATTTACTAAATGGCATTGAACGTGCAGATTCGATTACAATTGATGCCCATAAACAGCTTTATATCCCTATGGGTGCGGGAATGGTGTTATTTAAAGACCCAAGTGCAATGGAAAATGTAGAACACCATGCAGCCTACATTTTACGTAAAGGTTCAAAAGATCTTGGCCGCTATACCCTTGAAGGTTCGCGCTCTGGAATGGCGATGCTTGTTTACTCCAGCATGCATATTTTAAGTCGTCCAGGTTATGAGCTATTAATCAATAACGGTATTGATAAAGCACGTTTTTTCGCTGATTTAATTGAGCAACAGCCATCATTTGAATTAGTGACCGAACCTGAATTGTGTTTGCTAACCTATCGCTACGCACCACCCAAAGTGCAGTTGGCCATGCAACATGCTAATGATAAACAGAAATATAAACTGAATGAATTCCTAAATAGCATGACTCAATTCATTCAGAAACGTCAGCGCGAGAATGGACTATCATTTGTTTCACGGACAACCCTGACGCCTCAACAATTTGATGGATTAACCACGACAGTATTTCGAGTTGTGCTTGCCAATCCACTTACTACTGAAGATATCTTGCGAAATATCTTAATTGAGCAATCTGAAATCGCAACACAAGCGCCTTCATTAGCTAAGAAAATTGAGGAATTGACTGATGAAATATTACGTCAAATGTAATTTTTTTACTTCAGAGGTCGAATAAAAGGTACAAATAACCTAATTCATTCGCTACTTCGTTGCAAAAATGAGGTGTAGCACCCTTCATTTTTGATGTTTGTCATATTCTAATGCTTAAGTTGTTATAAAATTTCGGAATTATTACAACCATAAGTCAGTTCAGTATATACTGAAGTTAACTTTTTGAGCCTCCTTTCTCTTTTGTCGAGATTCACTTTTAGATAATTTACTGTGCCAAACCTATGAATACTTTAGAAAAAGTACAACAAAACCTAGATAACTTTAGTAAGTCAGAGCGAAAGGTTGCCGAAGTAATTATGGCAAATCCACAAACAGCGATTCACTCTAGTATTGCAACATTAGCCAAGTTGGCAGATGTAAGTGAACCAACGGTAAACCGTTTTTGCCGTCGTTTAGACACTAAAGGGTTCCCTGACTTTAAATTACACCTTGCCCAAAGCTTAGCCAATGGCACCCCTTATGTAAGTCGTAACGTGGAAGAGAGTGATGGTCCGGATGCCTATACGCATAAGATCTTTGAATCCACAATGGCTTGTCTTGATGTAGCCAAGAATAGCTTAGATGCAACCCAAGTAAACCGAGCAGTCGATCTACTCACCCAAGCCAAACGTATCTCATTTTTTGGCCAGGGCGCATCCTCTTCAGTAGCAAAAGACGCACAGAATAAGTTTATACGTTTCAATATTCCAATCTCGTGCTTTGATGATCCTGTAATGCAACGTATGAGTTGTATTAATAGTACTGATAATGATGTCGTTGTTCTGATCTCTCATACAGGTAGAACAAAAAGCCTCATTGAAATAGCCGCACTCGCACGTGATAACGGTGCAACGGTTATTGCAATCACCGCTAAAGACTCCCCTCTTTATAAGGTTGCATCGCTGACTATTACACTCGATATTTCAGAAGATACTGATGTCTATATGCCGATGGCAAGTAGGGTTGTGCAAATGACAATCATCGATGTTCTTGCAACTGGGTTTACCTTACGCCGCGGTAGTGGCTTTAGAGACAACCTAAAGCGAGTAAAAGATACCTTGAAGGAATCACGCTTTGGCAGAGGCGAAGACAGCCTTTAATAATATATGAATTGTGAACTACTCAGCGACAGCATAGCTGATCACTGAGCTTCTAAGGCAGTTAAATAAAAAAAGCCCCTGCTTATATAATAAGCAGGGGCTTTTTTTATATGTGTTACTTTAGTATTGCGTCAATATCTGCAGCGCTATGCCTTTCTGCCAGTTGCTCATGTTCATCACCCCAAACACGATTCACAATTCGACCACGCATAACCGCTTCACGAGAGTCGATTGCCCTCGCCCAGCGTTGAACATTTTTATATTCGTCAACCTGTAAAAACTCTTCTGAGTCATATAATCGGCCCAATACCAGCCCACCATACCAAGTCCAAGTCGCCATATCTGCGATAGTATATTCATCACCACCTAGATACTCATTACGTGCTAATTCTTTATCTAGCACATCAAGTTGACGCTTTGCTTCCATAGTAAAACGGTTAATTGGGTATTCGAATTTCTCAGGCGCATAGGCATAAAAATGACCAAATCCCCCTCCAAGATACGGCGCTGAACCTTGTAGCCAAAACAACCAGTTCAATACCTGAACCCGCTTTGCCGGTTCAGTAGGAACAAACTTGCCAAATTTTTCAGCAAGGTATAAAAGGATATTACCGGATTCAAAAACAGATATCGGTTCACTACCAGAGTTGTCCACCAATGCAGGGATCTTTGAGTTTGGATTTACGGCAACAAAACCAGATGAAAACTGCTCCCCTTCGCCAATCTTAATCAGATAGGCATCATATTCCGCTTCTTTAATTCCTGCAGCCAGCAACTCCTCAAGCATAATTGTCACTTTTTGACCATTAGGCGTTGCAAGAGAATAGAGCTGAAATGGGTGTTTTCCTTCAGGAAGCGGTTCGTCATGGGTGGAACCTGAAACAGGTCGGTTTATGCTTGACCATTCCCCTCCGGTATCAGTGTTAACCCATACCTTAGGTGGTTGATAATGTGAGGACATTTTCGCTCCTTTGTTTAATGCATTTCTGAGAGATCACCCATCTGGGAGGAACTTCGATTTACTGGGTTATAACACACCTGATTTAATACCTCTACGAGGCGCTCTTGCGTGAGGGGCAAGGGATTACCTTGGATTGCAACAGATTTCATTGCATCTTTTGCTATGACATCAAAAGGCGTATCAGACAAACCGTAGTAAGAAAGCGTTGGAATTTCTAGCTTCTCAAGCATTCTTTTAACCCACTCCACCCCATCTTCCATTTGTGCTTCAGTATCTTCGAGCAATAATTGCGCAATCTTACGATATCGGGTAAGCAAATCGTTGCGTCCATTGAGCTTGGCAGCGCGCATATTTTCACTCATAACCACAGGTGCTAAGCGCGCTGTAATCACACTGTGTGGTGCCAATATCTTACCGCCTAAAGCAGAAGCTAGGCCATGTGCTGCGCCGAGTTTTGCATTGGTAATGGCCATTCCACCCAACATAGCCGCAAAAGAGAGATCGGCTCTCGCTCTCGGGTTATCTTGACGACAGCCAGGTAGGATCGAACGGGCTAAACGGCGTAACCCTTCTTCACAGATCATATCTGTTAAGGGGTTTGGTTCACCACACACATAGGCTTCCATTAAATGAGTAAATGCATCCATTGCTCCTCTGCCAGAGGTTCTAGGGTCAGTGCCGTAGGTTAACGTGGGGTCAACAATAGCAACATTGGGCAGGATATCTGGACTGCGCAAACTAACCTTAACCTTATCTTGCGCTGATTTGAGAACCGCATTTTTAGTGACCTCAGCCCCAGTACTGGCCGTAGTAGGAATAGCAATCATAGGGATAGGTTGCGCCTTGATAGGCACATTGCGCCCAACTACCTCCACATAATCATAAAGATCACCAGTATTGGTAACCATCGCGGCTAGCGCCTTACCCATATCGAGAACGCTACCGCCACCCATAGCAACAACCATATCCGGTTTAAATAGACGCGCCACAACGGCTGACTCTTCAACCATTGCAATATTGGGTTCGTTAGTTACCGAGATATGCTGATACCGCATGCCTTGGGTTTTCAGGTAACTCGTTATAATTTCCGAGCGAGAGAGATCCTTACCTGTGACCAATAACACGCTATAGCCAAACTGATTTAGAGTGGATAAAGATGATCTCAAGCATCCCTCACCAAAGATTATGCGAGGGGTCGTCATAAACTGAAACAATATAAACCTCCTTGTTGGTCTTATGTAGCAACCATGATTTCACTACGCATCACTTGCTCACTACATAAGACTGACAGTATGCAATTATGTGTACCTACGGTTACTTTACAGGTGATTGCATCATACTGTCTCAGCAAAACCGCCAATATGTGACTAGGTTAATAACGGGTGCAAAAAAGAATATCGCACTACTTGATATAGCCTGCGCTGCATAGGTTGCACGCCTTAGCTAAGATAAAGGGTTACTGCAGACACTCGCGCACCAAAATGAGTTGCTTGACCACTCAATTTTTATTTAATAGGCCACACCTATCACAGTAACAGGCAAAATATGCTTTATTTCGCATGGTGGTTAAGGCATAGTTTCTCTATCAAGTAAGGAGAGATATATGTTTGTAGTAATTTTTGGCCGCCCTGGTTGCCCATTCTGCGTTCGTGCAAAAGATGCAGCAGAAGAACTTAAAGCGAAACGTGATGACTTTAACTATCGTTATGTTGATATCCACGCAGAAGGTATTTCAAAGGCTGATCTTGAAAAGACAGTCGGCAAGCCAGTTGAAACGGTTCCTCAAATCTTTGTTGACCAAGACCATGTTGGTGGTTTCACTGAATTTGAAGCTTACGCAAAAGAAAATCTAGGCCTTTACGCTTAAGATGACAGACACTAAAAAGGGGCGCATTCGCGCCCCTTTTTATTTAATCAGGCATTAGCCTTTAGATATCGATAACATCAAACGCGACATTTGTATTTACGTCGGCTTGGTAGTCAACACCTTCAATACCAAAACCAAACAAGCTCAAGAATTCTTCTTTATAAGCTTCATAATCAGTAAGCTGTTTTAGGTTGTCAGTGGTTATTTGAGGCCATAGATCGCGGCAATGCTGTTGAATATCATCACGCAATTCCCAATCATCAAGGCGTAAACGGTTTGTATCATCTACTTCTGCCGCCGAGCCATCTGCTTTGTATAGGCGCTGACTGAACATACGATAGATTTGCTGCATACAACCTTCGTGTACACCCTCTTCACGCATTTTCTTAAACACCATAGCAATGTACAAAGGCATAACTGGAATAGCAGAGCTTGCTTGTGTCACTACAGATTTCAATACCGCAACATTGGCGGTGCCGCCAATTGCAGAAAGCTTCGCATTTAGGTCACTAGATGCACGGTCCAAATCCATCTTCGCACGGCCTAACGCACCATCCCAATAGATAGGCCAAGTAAGCTCAGTACCGATATAGCTATAAGCCACTGTCTTACAACCTTGTGCAAGTACACCAGCGTCAGCAAGTGCATCCATCCAAAGTTCCCAGTCTGCACCGCCCATAACCGTAACTGTATCGGCAATCTCTTGCTCGGTAGCAGGCTCAATGCTTGCTTCAGTAATAAGGTCTTTGTTGGTGTCAACGGCAGTTGAGGTGTAAGTATCACCGATAGGCTTTAGTGCAGAACGAATCAGCTCACCCGTTTCAGGTAGCTTACGTACTGGAGATGCCAGCGAGTAAACAACCATATCAATCTGACCAAGGTCTTGTTTGATAAGGTCGATTGTTTTTTGTTTTGCTTCGTTTGAGAAGGCATCACCATTTAGGCTTTTTGCATATAGCCCTTCTTCTTGAGCTAGCTTATCAAACGCCGCAGCGTTATAAAAACCAGCTGTACCAGGTTTCTTGTCTGTGCCCGGCTTTTCAAAGAAAACACCAATAGTTGATGCACCACCACCAAACGCAGCTGCAATACGTGATGAAAGACCGTAGCCACTTGAAGAGCCTACAACTAGTACACGCTTTGGTGCATTAGCAATCGGTCCTTCGGCTTTAGTGTATTCAATTTGTTGTTTTACGTTTGCTTCACAACCAACTGGATGTGTTGTGGTACAAATAAATCCACGAATTCGAGGTTTTATAATCATATTCAGTTCCTTAAAAAGACATGCGTAGCATAAAAGGTTATCCAAAAAATCTCACTACTTTTATGAAGAATGAACCTAAAATATCAAGTGGTTGGAGCACTTTTAGAAAATCTTTACCAAAATCACACTTTGGTAAATACTCATTATCAATAAGGCAATTTATTGCTTGATATCATGCATAAACAGGCAGATATTATCTAAGGTAATGAAAATAAGTTATTTAACTATTAAATTCATACGCTTATCAAACTAAAGAGGGACTCTCCATGAAAACATCATTCATCGTCAATTTCATTGGCACAGCTTCACCCTCAACGATTAAACAGCTAACAGCTATTACCCACGAAAACGGTGGTAAGTGGTTAATTAGCAAGGTTAACTTCATTGACAACCAGGTTGCTGGTGTAATAAAAGTTGAGGTGCCACAAGAAAATGCAGATGTGGTAAAAAATGCATTCACTGATACAACCACTTTGCTCTCCCAAATTACAGACAGTGATGCAAAACTGCACGATATCAACGATATTTTTCACCTTCGAATAGATGCCGGTGATCGCGATGGTATTGTGAACCAAATCACTCAAGTATTGGATAGTCAAGGCATCAGTATTGTTGATCTAGATTGTCAGCGCGTCTTTCTAGCTGGCGGTGGTGGCGTTAGCTCTAGCCTATTCACCGCACAAATTTCGCTGAAACTGCCTGCAGAAGTGCAAATAAACGATGTTCGACATGAGCTTGAGTTACTCAGCGAAGATACGCGAGTAATGATTGAAGAGTCGTAGATATTAGAAAAATGCCCCGTTAATTAACGGGGCATTTTCTTATGATACTGACCATTGTGATAGTGAGCGTTTAAAGTCCCTGTAATCAAACTCGTTTAGCTTAACTACCTCGCCACTACTGCGTTGACAGTAAATAGATGGCATCTTGATGCCGTTAAACCAATTGAGCTTCACCATGGTATAGCCTGCACTATCCATAATATGTAAACGCTGACCAATATCTAAAGGCTTATCGAACTCAGCTTCACAGAATTGATCGCCCGCTAAACAAGAGCATGAACCAATCACATAATGGTGATTTGCCCCATCACTGGCCTCACGAATAGAAGCGGGCTCATCATAAATAAGGGTATCAAGGCGATGCGCCTCTGTTGCTGAATCAACAATCGCAGTTTTCTTTTCATTCTCAACGATATCGACCACCGTAACCACAAGGTCTGTAGTTTGGGTAATGATAGCCTCTCCTGGTTCAAGATACAGCTGCACCGCATGTTTATCAGAAAACGCCTTCAATGCGGTGGCGAGTTTTTCAAGCTCATAGCCCGGCCACGTAAAGAACACTCCGCCACCAAGACTCACCCACTCCATTTTATCGAGATAAGCGCCAAATTGTTCAGAGATATAATCCAATAAACCGATAAAAGAGTCCGCACTCTTGTTCTCACAGTTCATGTGGAACATCACACCCTCTAGGCTTTGAAAAACTTGAGGGTCAATTTGCTGCGCTTGCACTCCAAGGCGTGAATATTTACGTGCAGGGTTGGCTAGATCTTGCCCGGCCACACTCACCCCTGGATTTAGGCGTAAGCCGATAGAAGCTTTACCCTCCACTAGATGGCGATAATGAGCCAATTGACTCTGAGAATTAAAGATCATCTTGTCGCAGATATCGGCCACTTCAATCACATCTTGTTCGGTATAACCGACACTATAAGCGTGCGTCTCACCACCAAAGGTTTCGTAGCCAAGTTTAACCTCATACGGTCCACTGCTAGTACTTCCATCGAGGTAAGGCTTGATAATATCGAATACACCCCATGTTGAAAAACACTTCAGAGCCAGTACCAGTTTCACACCTGACAGCTCTTTCAAGCGCTTGGCGATTTCTAGGTTTTGGACCAGTTTTGCTTCATCAATCATGAAGAATGGGGTGCGCAAATCAGAATGATGCATTGTTTACACTCTTATCTAAGGCAAAAGCCGGCGATTCATCACCGGCTTTTCGTTAATTGTTGGTTATTTATTTTAGGATCTTGATATCCGGTGTGGTTTCCGGTGACAGCTCTTCAACATGCCAATCTAGACCAATCTCAGGCATGGTCTCAAGAAATGGGTCAGGGTCAAGCTGTTCCATGTTGAACACGCCCGCCTCTGCCCATTTACCACGGAAGTATTGCAGTGCAGCCGTGATAGCTGGGACACCAGTGGTATAAGAGATGGCTTGGTGCTCCACATCTTCATAAGCCACTTCGTGATCGGCATTATTATAAATAAATACGCTACGCGCTTTACCATCTTTAATACCACGAACCCAAGTACCGATACAGGTTTTGCCCGTATAACCTGGTGCCAACGAGGTTGGATCAGGAAGCAGTGCTTTGAGTACGTGTAATGGTTGAACCACTGTGCCATTGTGTAAAGTCACAGGATCAGGGCTTAACAAGCCAATATCACGCATGCAGTTAAAGTAATTTAGGTAAGTATCACCAAAGCCCATCCAGAATTCGATGCGTTTTGCCGGAATGAACTCCTGCATTGAACGTACTTCATCGTGCGCCATTGAGTAAACCTTGTGGCTACCGCAATTTGGGAAGTCAAACTCAAACATGCGCGTATGGCAAGCTACCTGTTTCCACTCGCCATTTTCCCAATAGAATGAATCCCCTTGGATCTCTAGCATATTGGTTTCAGGGTCGAAGTTGGTTGCAAATTTCTTACCATGATCGCCTGCATTGACGTCCATAACATCAATGGTTTCGATTTCATCGAATAAATGTTTAACCGCGTAAGCTGCAAATACACTCACAACGCCAGGATCAAAACCCGCGCCTAAAATACCAGTGATGCCCGCTTGCTTAAATTTGTCACGGAAACCCCACTGCCAATCATAAGCCTGAGGTACTTGCTGCCCTTCTGAACAAAGGTCAACGGCAACTGAGGTATCAAGATAAGAAACCTTAGCCTGTAAGCACGCTTCCATGATCGTGATGTTCACCCATGGAGGACCCGCATTGATAACCAAGTCTGGTTTCACATCATTGATAAGCGCAACTAACGCGGCAACATCATCCGCATCTACTGCGCAAGACTCTAACTTTTTAGATGGGTCTTTGAGATTATTTTTACCCTTGATAGAGTCAATGATCTTGTCACATTTCGCTACAGTTCGAGATGCGATGGTGATATCACCGAGAACGTCGTTGTTTTGAGCTGCCTTGTGAGCCACAACCCAACCAACACCACCAGCGCCGATTTGCAAAACTGCCATTTTGTTTTCCTTATAGTCCAGAGGCTGCTAGCTCAACGGCTAGCTTATCAATATCGTTTAAAAGCGTTGTAAAATCTGACAAGGTCAGACAAGGATTTAAGATAGTAAACTTAAGCGCCGAGTGGCCTTCTACGACTGTTTCACCCAAAACAGCCACACCACGTACTAGAGCTTCAATACGAACCTTTTGATTTAGCTTATCTAAGCGTGATTCATCAAGATGCTTACAACGGAACAGAATCGTTGAAAGTGCTGGGTCAGCTAATAGGTCAAACATCTCATGGTCACGTACAAGCTGTGCCACAGCTTGTGTTTGCTCAAGCAGATGATCATACATACTACCGAGGGTTTTTGGCCCAACATTTTGCATGGTCATATAGACTTTTAAGGCATCAAAACGCTTGGTTGTGGCTATCGATTTATCGACCAAATTTGGTAACTCATCGTGCTCACGGTTTAGATAATCCGCATGATGCAGCAGATACTTAAAGTTGGACTTATCTTTTATTAACAAAGAACCACATGAGATTGTTTGATAAAACAACTTGTGAAAGTCCACCGAAACCGAATCCGCTTTTTGGATTCCATTTAAGCGCGCCTTATGACTGCTTAACATCAGCGCTCCGCCATAGGCGCCGTCTACATGTAACCATAAGTTGTGTTGCTGTGCGATTTGCGCCATCGCATCGATGTTATCAATTGCGCCGTGATCCGTTGTGCCTGCAGTGGCAACCATAGCAAATGGCATTAAGCCTTGTTCAATGAGGTCTGTAAGCGCTGTCGATAGAGCCTCAATATTGATGGTACCATCAGCATGAGTCGCTACCGTAACCACTGATTTCTCACCCAGCCCCATCCATGCTGCCGCTTTTTGTACCGTAAAATGGGATTTATCAGAGCACACAATGCGCAATTTATCGAAATAATCTGGGTTGCCTAGTTTCTGAATAGAGTGCCCACTAGTTACATCTGCAAACCAGTCTCGGGCTAGCATTAAGCCCATTTGGTTACTCTGGGTGCCACCACTGGTAAAGATACCATCAGCATTGTCACCCATCTCATACTGCTCACACATCCAATCAACAACCTTTTGCTCAACATAGGTTGCAGCCGATGCTTGGTCCCATGAATCCATAGATTGATTGAGGCCAGCGATTATCGCTTCGGCGGCAACTGCTGACATAAGTGGTGGTGTATGCAGGTGAGCAATGCAATTTGGATGCTGAACCATAATCGAATTTTTAGCGACCAATTCAGCGGCTTGATCCACAACCTCGGTTAACTTTCGATTTCCAGAACTCAAATCAACACCATTGATAGCCATTTGTAGCTGTTGTGGGTCTAGACCCGAATATGGCTTATCTGTTGCTTCAAACACCGATTTTAGTGATTCAGTAGTATGGTGCATCACTTTTGCAAATTCAGATGCACCCTTTGCGCCGGTGTGAATAAAGTGTTGTTTCCACTCACTATTGCTTGGCTCAGGATCAGTATAAGAGCCACCTGCCGCCAGAATTGCCGCTTCCATGGTCTTAAGTACAAAATCGATCTGTTTAAAGCTAATAATCAATGGCGGCAAGAAACGAATCACGCTTCCATCACGTCCACCTTTCTCAACCATAAGACCGCGCTCTAAGGCCGCACGTTGAATCGCAAGCGTAAGCTCACCATCAGCGGCGCGTTCACCAAACTTATTCAGCTCGCCACTTGGCTTGGCTATCTCCATACCCAGCATCAAGCCTTTGCCACGCACTTCCGCTACGCAGTTCACCTTGCTTTGGATAGCTTCTAAGCCTTCACGCAGATACTGCCCAGCAGTTGCAGCATGCTCGACCAAACCATCGCGTTCGATAATCTCTAATGCCTTAGCACCCGTTACCATAGCTAATTGATTACCACGGAATGTCCCCGTGTGTTCGCCCGCATTCCACGTATCAATCTCTTTTTTAAACACCAAAAGAGACATTGGTAAACCGCCGCCAATCGCCTTAGACAGACATAGAATATCAGGCACAATGCCGGCTTCTTCAAACGCAAAACGATGACCTGTTTTACCAACGCCGCACTGAATTTCATCTAACACCAATAGGATGTCGTGCTCGTCACAAATGCGACGTAGCTCGCGCAACCAAGCAGCAGGTGCTGGCATTACTCCGCCCTCACCTTGTACTGGCTCAACGAAAATAGCCGCAGGCTTCATCATGCCTGACTCGTCATCATTCAACAGGCGCTCAATATAGCGAATACCCGCTTTGGCACCCGCTTCACCACCTAAGCCAAATGGGCAACGAATATTGTATGGAAATGGCATAAAGTGCACATCTGACATAAGTCCTGTACGGCGCGCTTTAGTGCCCAGGTTACCCATCATGCCCATAGTACCGTTGGTCATACCATGATAGGCGCCACGGAAAGCAAATACGGTGTTGCGTCCTTTGGTTTGCTTAGCAAGCTTAATCGCCGCTTCAACCGCATCAGCGCCCGATGGACCACAAAACTGGATTGCAGAATTGCTAGAAAAGGACTCAGGTAAGAAGGATTTCACTCGCTTAATAAAGTTATCTTTAGCTTGAGTCGTAATATCTAGGGTTTGATATGGAAGACCACTTTCAAGCTGCTCTTTGAGAGCCAGATTAATCTCGGGGTGATTGTAGCCAAGAGCTAAAGTACCCGCTCCAGCTAAACAATCTAAAAACATTTGACCGCGCGTGTCTTCTACTAATGCACCGTATGCACGCTTTATTGCCAAAGGAAGACGACGAGGATAAGAGCGAACCTCGGATTCGTGCTCAGCTTGTTCAATTAACATTTGGTCTGGAGTGAGGTCATAAATACCTTCAACTACAGGAACGTCACTAGAGAAGCCAACTTCTTTAGTCGACATTTCGAATTCAAATGCAGAGCTCATTAATATTTACCTAAAAAAAAGAGTAATAAAATCTTCACCGCGAAAAAGTATCAATACATGCTCGTGGGAATATAAAAGCGAACCAACCCTAGCAAAGGTTAGTCAAAAAAGAGTGCCAGCGTTACGCTGTTAGAATGGTAGCTCAAGGCTCAGTAATAACTCGATAAGCCGGAAGAACAAAGCTGATTTTAAAATATGATCGATTCATGTTGGGTGCCTATATCCGCGCCATCACTGGCAATATGTTCCCATCTACCAAACAGAGCTGTTTAGTACCTACCCTACGTGACATCACAATCAGCTTGGAATGCTTATCACGCGTATCCCCCAGAGCCTTTCTGAGATTGCGCAAGAATTTATCAAAAATCAGCGATTGAAGCAATGCTTTTTATGGCTGTTTTTTGTACAAAACGACAAAAAACGGTTGATTTTGCTAACGAATAAAAAAGCATTCCCCAATCTTACTAACCTCGAATCCGAATTTTTCTAGAAATGAGTTCCACACCTGGATTATAACGCTTAGCGGAGGCGTTCAAGGCCAACGCTAGCGCGCTATCACAAATTAGCTCAAACTGCTGTGGCAATGAGTTCACCTTTATCGGTAAGAAGTCCAATAATCGGTTGTCACCAAAGGTGCCAAGTTTAATTTTTGCCATCAATTGTGGCTTGTCAATAAGTACATCCAACACCCCTTCAAGTAAGGTATAAGATGTAGTCACTACAGCATCTGGAATCGTATCGTCCTCAACCCACTTGGCAAACAATCGCTTCCCCTCTTCATTATTAAAGTGTTCACCGTAAGCTACCTGAGACAGCACCCCAGCACCTTTCAGCGCGTTGGTATAACCTAAGTGACGCTCTCTAGAGATACTCAGATCTGGCAGTGCCCCTATTAAGCCTATGCAAGTGGTGTTAGCGTTAATCACTGAGTTAGTCAGTTCAAAGGCCGCGTCATAGTCCTCACTGATGACGCAACTAAAGTGCTCATCATCTAATGAACGGTCAATGGCAATCACAGGAGTACCCCGTTGTTGAACCGGCAAATAATATTCGCTGGCATCCGTTATCGCACTTGCCACAAATAGCGCATCAATACGACGTGAAATCAGAGCTTCCGCGACCAACTTCTCGGTGTGTGGATCATCATCAGAACAGCCGATTAAGATCTGAAATCCGGCTTTTCTGGAATTCTGTTCCAGCAGTTTTGCAATCCGAGCATAACTGGTGTTTTCTAAATCAGGGATGATCAAACCAAATGAACGACTATGCCCAGCACGCAATGACGATGCAGCGTGGTCAGGTCGATAGTTGTGCTGGTCAACCACCGCCATTACCTTTTTTTGAGTTCTTTCCGATATACGGTACTTCTGCGCTTTGCCATTGATTACGTAGCTTGCGGTTGTCTTAGACACTCCAGCAAGCTTCGCTATTTCGTCTAACGTCATGGGTCAGTCCTTTTTGTGCGATGGATCATATAAATGAATTCCAGCCTAGTTACCACGTTGAATTATATGCTGAACCGGTTCAGTATGAAAGCTGAAAGGATTCAGCAACTCACAGTTTTACCAATAAACATGTATTTATGCTGATATGCCATTATCCGTGACATACATACGCTAATACCGATAAAGGGATTTGCTGAATTTTTTACCATTTTGCTGAATCGATTCAGTTAATTGCATTAGTGGCAAACGAACAACTGAGTTGACTCGAGAACAAGAATAACGCAGGTGAGCAAACATGCTTCAATTACACAGCGACAACATCAAACTTAATCAATCATCAAAGGATAAACTTGATGCCATTACAGCCATCGCCGCTGACTTAACCACAAAGGGTCTAGTGGATGACGGCTATGTCGATGGCATGCTAAATCGGGAAGCGCAAAACTCGACTTTTTTAGGAAATGGCATCGCCATTCCCCATGGCACTACCGATACTCGTGATCTCGTGCAACAGACTGGCGTATCAGTTCATCACTTTCCTCAAGGAGTCGACTGGGGTGACGGTAACACGGCCTACATCGCCATTGGTATTGCCGCTAAATCTGACGAGCACCTTGCAATTCTTAAGCAGTTAACCAAGGTGTTGTCTGCTGACGGTATAGAACACAAGCTCAAACAGGCAAAATCAGAAAGTGAGATCATTGCCTTACTTAACGGCGAGGTGCAACTGGAAGCGGAGTTTGATGCATCTCTAATTCAACTGAACTTCCCTGCCACTGATATGGTACAACTGGCAGCCGTTGCCGGGGGGCTACTAAAAAATGCCGGCTACGCAGGTCCGGAGTTGGTTTCAGATTTAGTGACTAAGGCACCCACCCACTTAGGTAAAGGCCAATGGATAGTTAGCAGCAGCAAAGGAGTTACTCGCACTGCCATGGCGGTGGTATCAACCAGCAATCGATGCCAATTAGACGGCATACCTGTACATGCACTTATCGCGTTCGCCGCTTGTAACAATACCCATCAGCAGATGCTAGACAAAATCACCGAGCTGACGTTTAACCAGCAGCAGGATAAATTGTTGGCATTATCAAGTGAACAGCTTGTCGCTCTATTTACCCGAGAGCACCCCATCACCGCTTCAACCGAGGACAACATAGCCGTATTTAGGATTAACAATACACACGGCCTGCACGCGCGCCCCGGCGCAATGCTGGTAGCAGAGGCTAAGAAGTTCGAATCCACTATTAGGGTATCGAATCTCAACGGTGAAGATAAAAGCGTTAACGCAAAGAGCTTGATGAAGGTTATCGCTTTGGGTGCCAAACACGGTCATGAATTGAAATTCTCCGCCGCCGGAGCTGATGCAGACCAAGCCCTTTTAGCGATTGGCAACGCCATCGCATCTGGACTGGGTGAAGGATAAGGAGTCGCTATGAGTTCAATAAATAAAGTCGTTACCATCACATTGAATCCAGCACTGGATTTAACCGGTAGCCTAACGACACTAAATAAAGGGTCGGTAAGCTTGGTTGATCAAGGCTCTCTGCACGCCGCGGGAAAAGGTGTCAACGTTGCTAGAGTGCTTAGTGACTTAGGCGCAGATGTCACTGTAACGGGATTTTTAGGCCGTGATAATCAAGACCAGTTCTGTCGGTTATTTGAAGAAATAGGCGCGCACGATAGATTTATCCGCGTCGCTGGTTCAACGCGCATCAACGTCAAACTGGTTGAAGATACAGGTGATGTGAGTGACATCAATTTCCCGGGCGTTGAAGTCAATGCTAAGGCGATAGCTCAGTTTGAATCCGAGCTTAATGACCTAATGCAATCTCATGATTATTTTGTGTTTGCTGGCAGCTTGCCTCGCGGTATCAGTGCACAACAATGTGCAGACTGGATTGCTCTTTTGCAACACAACGGCAAACGCGTGCTATTCGATAGCAGTCGTGATGCGTTGGCAAAAGGACTTGATTCCAAGCCTTGGCTTATCAAGCCCAATGATGAAGAGCTGGCTGAGTTTGTCGGTCACCCTTTACAAAGCCAGCAACAATGCTTACAAGCCGCACAGTCCCTTGCCAGCAAAGGCATCGCCAACATAGTGGTCTCCATGGGTGCGGATGGTCTGCTATGGCTAGAAAACAACCACTGCTTACAAGCCAAACCACCGCGCATGAATGTGGTAAGCACTGTAGGTGCCGGCGATACGCTAGTTGCCGGGCTATGTTGGGGACACATGCAATCACTGACCAAACAAGAATTACTCTCCTTTGCTACCGCACTTTCCGCACTGGCTGTGAGTCAAGTGGGTGTCGGCGTACCGAGCATTGATGAAGTGACATCTATACAACAACAAATACAAATAAATGAGCTGAGTCATTAGACATCGAATCCTTGATTCTGATTACAAATGACATTAACGGACACAAAGGTCAACCCTATGAAAATTTCAATTATTACAGCCTGCCCTAGCGGCGTCGCAAACAGCATTATCGCAGCCGGATTGCTAGATAAGGCAGCACAGGAACTTGGACATGATGCAACAATTGAGTGCCGCTCAACTGTCATCGAAACTCAACCCCTGACAGAGGCTCAGATCCTAGAATCAGAGGTGGTGGTGATTGCAGCCAATACAGCGGTCGATACTCAACACCTAATCGGTAAAAAGGTCTACGAGGCGGATATTTCTGAGTGTGCCAGCGACGCCAAAGCATTTCTTAACAAAGCAATTTCACAAGCGAGCGTGCTGACCCAAAGCAATTATGTTGCGCCTACCGCTACACACTCTGCGGGTAAGGCAAAGAAGATTGTCGCGATTACCGCCTGTCCAACTGGCGTTGCCCACACCTTTATGGCTGCTGAGGCTTTAGAAGAACATGGCAAGCGTATAGGTCATACCATCAAGGTCGAAACGCGAGGTTCGGTTGGTGCTAAAAACCAACTAACTGCTCAGGAAATTGCCGATGCTGATCTGGTCATTATCGCAGCTGATATTGAAGTTCCCCTTGATCGCTTCGACGGTAAACTGCTTTACAAAACCAGCACAGGCCTAGCACTTAAGAAAACAGAACAAGAAATTGAGAATGCATTTGCCTTAGCTACTCCCTATACACACACGGCTAGCAATAACCAAGCGAACACGGCTGACGAGAACAAAGGAGCCTATAAGCACCTTATGACCGGTGTATCGCACATGCTTCCTGTTGTGGTTGCCGGTGGTTTGATCATCGCGCTATCGTTCATATTTGGTATTGAGGCATTTAAAGAGCAAGGAACACTGGCTGAATCACTCATGACCATAGGTGGTGGCAGCGCATTTGCGTTAATGATTCCGGTATTAGCCGGCTTTATAGCATTTTCTATTGCTGACCGCCCTGGCCTAGCTCCGGGTCTGATTGGTGGTATGCTAGCCAGCTCTACCGGCGCGGGTTTCCTAGGTGGTATTGCGGCGGGCTTCATTGCCGGTTACTGCGCAAAATTCATCGCCGATAAGGTAAAGCTTCCTCAATCAATGCAAGCCCTGAAGCCCATCCTCATCATCCCATTTATCGCGAGCTTATTTACTGGTCTGGTAATGATTTATGTTGTTGGTGGTCCGGTTGCAGCCATCATGGCGGCAATGACGGATTTTCTTAACAACATGGGCAGCGCAAATGCAGTCCTTCTTGGGATTATTCTAGGTGCAATGATGTGCTTTGACTTAGGTGGTCCGATAAACAAAGCTGCGTACACATTTGGTGTGGGTCTATTAGCTTCTCAAACATATGCCCCTATGGCGGCTATTATGGCAGCCGGCATGGTACCCGCGTTAGGCATGGGCTTGGCAACATTTATTGCTAGAGATAAATTTGAAGCAGGTGAACGTGAAGCAGGCAAAGCCTCATTTGTACTCGGTATGTGTTTTATCTCTGAAGGCGCGATCCCATTCGCAGCCAAAGACCCTATGCGAGTCATTCCGTCGTGCATGATTGGCGGCGCACTAACCGGCGCCATATCAATGCTAGTTGGTGCCAAGCTCATGGCACCACACGGTGGACTTTTTGTACTGCTCATTCCTGGTGCTATCACACCCGTATTTATGTATTTAGTCGCCATCGCCGCAGGCACTGCGGTAACTGGTATCAGTTATGCTTTCCTAAAGCGACGTGCGCCAAGTAAACAATTGGCAACCGCATAATGATGATAAGTCCAAATGAGTGGAACTCATTTGGACTTCTTTCTTTCCTGCCTTAATTGTGACCCCATCCATAAATAGTGTAAAAACCCTCGCACTTTCAATGCACTACCATCGCTGTAATATCAAAGTCACAGAAACTGATTATGGTCGAGTAATCACTCATATCGATTTTCAGATTAATGAAACCACTTAAACGTTACCAATACGAAAGATATGCCGTGCTATGCAATCTAGCCTATCCGCGGGTATTTAAACAAACCAAGTATGGATTTGATCCCAATGGGCAACGTATTATCAAAAATCGCTTTGGTAAAACCATGATACGGGTGCTGTGGAGTGCTAACAGCAATGAAGTGGTCGTAGTGATAAAAGGGTCGCATAGTGCCTATGATTGGTTACTAAATCTCGCGCTATGGACAACCAGTGTCAAACCTTTGGGGCTTAACTACCGTATCCATGCTGGGTTTCATCATTTACTCAATCAAGAGAGCCTGCCATCCAAGAATCATGACCATCTTGGTGCGACGGTTGTCGAGCGTTTGGAACTGGCATTGGTGCCGTTAGTTGCAAACGGAAAACGTATAACCATTACCGGACACTCTTCTGGTGGTGCTATCGGTTGCGTCTTTGCTGACTATTTTGAGAAAAAACATCCACGCTCTATCAAAAGAATTGTCACCTTTGGCCAGCCTGCCATCGGTAATTGGCAATTCAAAAAGAACTACAAGCTAGCCCATAAAACTTATCGAATCTGTTGCGATCTTGATATGGTCACCTTTATGCCGCCCCTACCGCTTGTATATTGGCATGTGGGCAAGATGCTATGGCTATATGATGGTAGGATTTATGAAAATACGCCTGGGATTATCCGCTTTTGGCGATCGATATTAAGTTGGCTATTACGTCCATTCTCATATCATTTGATGAGTAAATATATTAGAAATAAGGATTTTTTTGATGAACGATAAATAAGTGATTTGAAACAGAAGATATAAAGAAAGGTAACAAGAATATGGAGGCGCCTCCCGGAGTCGAACCGAGGTCCACGGATTTGCAATCCGCTGCATAGCCACTCTGCCAAGGCGCCATATTCATATAACTTACAGCTTAAGCTGATAGTTATCAATTTTTGATTTGGAGCGACACACGAGGTTCGAACTCGTGACCTCAACCTTGGCAAGGTTGCGCTCTACCAACTGAGCTAGTGTCGCATTCCTAGGCTAGCAGCCTAAAGCTGCAAGCTATATAAGATGGTGCCCCGGGCCGGACTTGAACCGGCACAGCGCGAACGCCGAGGGATTTTAAATCCCTTGTGTCTACCAATTCCACCACCAGGGCACGCAAAACTTGTTGCGATGGGTAAGACACCATCTTGTTACAACTGATAACATTAAGTTGACAGCTATAACCTATTTATTTGGAGCGACACACGAGGTTCGAACTCGTGACCTCAACCTTGGCAAGGTTGCGCTCTACCAACTGAGCTAGTGTCGCATTCATATAGCTGACAGCCTATAGCTGCAAGCTTTATAAGATGGTGCCCCGGGCCGGACTTGAACCGGCACAGCGCGAACGCCGAGGGATTTTAAATCCCTTGTGTCTACCAATTCCACCACCAGGGCACGCAAAACTTGTTGCGATGGGTAAGACACCATCTTGTTACAGCTGATAACGTTAAGTTGACAGCTATAACCTATTTATTTGGAGCGACACACGAGGTTCGAACTCGTGACCTCAACCTTGGCAAGGTTGCGCTCTACCAACTGAGCTAGTGTCGCATTCTGATAGCTATACGCTATTAGATAAAATATGGAGGCGCCTCCCGGAGTCGAACCGAGGTCCACGGATTTGCAATCCGCTGCATAGCCACTCTGCCAAGGCGCCTCTGAAACCGAAGATGTT
Organism: Vibrio gallicus; assembly: GCF_024346875.1. Lineage (NCBI taxonomy): Bacteria > Pseudomonadati > Pseudomonadota > Gammaproteobacteria > Vibrionales > Vibrionaceae > Vibrio > Vibrio gallicus. The sequence continues at coordinate 1,088,267 of NZ_AP024871.1, read as the reverse complement.
TCGCTTCGGTATGGGGAGGCATTTTACGGATTCACTGGTGTGAGTCAACACAATTTTTAAATTTTGGATTCGTTTGCTCGCTTTACAAACAAACTTAATTTAACTGCTTAGATATCTAGCAATTAGTGACTATATTTCGACTAGTTTGCTGCTTATTTATTCAGAGCGTAATCGAGTAACTTACTGTATTCACAATGCTATTAAAACAGAAGTGAAGCCTAGAGCGTAAAAAACCCTATTTAGCCATAAAAAAACCAGCCGAAGCTGGTCTTATACTATTCTGATTCAAGGAGATCGGGTTTCGCCGCTTTAAGGTATTGCATCATTGAATAGATAGTGAGTATGGTCGCTACATACAGTGAGACAAACCCAAGCCATACCATCCAATCATCATAGCGCCAGATCAGTACCCACAATGCGAACATCTGTGAAAAGGTTTTCACCTTCCCTATCCATGACACTGCCACATTAGAGCGTTTACCAATCTCTGCCATCCACTCTCTTAATGCCGAAATTATGATTTCTCTTGCGATCATAATAATAGCGGGAATAGTAATCCACAAAGAAGCATAGTGCTCGGCAATCAACAGCAGTGCCGTTGCTACCATTACCTTATCCGCTACAGGATCAAGAAAGGCGCCAAATCTGGACATCTGTCCAAGCTTTCTAGCCAATACGCCGTCTAGCCAATCCGTAAAACCGGCGACCCAAAATACCATGGCCGCGACAAACGGAGCCCATGTAAAAGGAAGATAAAATACGACCACAAATACAGGGATCAATATCAGGCGAATCATGGTGAGGATGTTTGGTATTGTTAGGCGCATTTTAGTGACTCTACGAGCACGATTTAACACGTGCGTTGATGACATATCAAGTTAGGTTAATGGTGCGGCATTTTATCTAGTGTTGCAACGCCTGAAATATCTTTTCTGCTAAAGAATTGCTAATACCGGGAACTTTGGCGATTTCTTCGACAGTTGCGCGTTTTAATTCCTGTAAGCCCCCCATATGTTTCAATAAAGTTTGACGACGTTTAGGGCCAACGCCATCAATTCCCTCCAAAGAGCTGGTTCGACGCGTTTTCCCCCGCTTAGCTCTATGCCCTGAGATGGCATGATTGTGACTTTCATCACGAATATGTTGCATCAGGTGAAGTGCAGGTGCATCGCTGGCAAGATTAAATTCTTCACCCTCGGGCGTTATCATAGTCTCCAGACCTGGTTTACGTGTGACCCCCTTGGCAATACCGATAATACGCGGTTTCTTAGGCCACAGATCCCAATACTGACCAATAACTTCTACCGCTCGCCCAAGCTGCCCTTTACCGCCGTCGATAAAGATAATGTCTGGGATCTTATCTACATCGAGCTGTTTTGAATATCGACGCTCCAAAACCTGTCCCATAGCCGCATAATCGTCACCACCGGTAATACCCGTAATATTGTAGCGGCGGTATTCTTGCTTAAGAGGACCTTCCTGATTAAACACCACACAAGAAGCTATCGTACTCTCACCCATGGTATGGCTGATATCAAAACATTCCATACGACGAATAGACTCCATATTCAAAACGCTCTGCAATTCCTTAAAGCGCTTAGAGATGGTCATCTTATGGTTTATTTTGGTAGTGATCGCATTCAAAGCATTGGTATTAGCAAGGCTCAAATAACGTCCTCGTGTACCGGTAGGATTAACATGAAACGTGACTTTCCTACCTGCCATATTAGTTAACACTTCTTTAAATGCATCTTGTTCAGCCAATAGATCCTTGGCAAAGATAAGTCGTGAAGGTAGCCCTCTTCCCTCTGATTGATTCAGGTAATACTGGCTTACAAAGCTATAAAATATTTCATCTTGCTGGCTGTTATATGGGATCTTAGGAAAGAAACTGCGGCTGCCCAAGATCTTGCCTTGGCGGATCATCAAAATGTGTACACAAACTACACCTGATTCTTGCGCATAACCAAGCACATCTATGTCATCAAGGCTATCTTCGGAAACAAACTGCTGTTCTTGGATGCGTCGAATAGCTTGAATTTGATCGCGATACTTAGCCGCCTCTTCAAATTTCAGCGTCTTGCTTGCCATGTCCATACGTTCAATAAGCTGCGTAATAACTTGCTTGTCTTTACCTTGCAAGAACAGCGTTACCCAGTCTACTAATTGTGCATACTCTTCATTTGATATCACTGAACTCACGCAAGGTGCGGCGCAACGACCAATCTGATACATCAAACAAGGACGAGTGCGATTACCATATATGGAGTCTTCGCATTGACGCATGGGGAGTATTTTTTGCAGTAAATGTAAGGTTTGGCGTACTGCCCCCGAATCTGGGTAGGGACCAAAATATTGTCCTTTACGCTTCTTTGCCCCGCGATGGAGAGACAGTCTTGGGTGCTTATGATTACTAATGAAGATATATGGATAGGATTTATCGTCACGTAGTAAGACATTATATTTTGGCAGATACTGCTTAATATAATTGTGCTCAAGGATAAGCGCTTCGGTTTCGGTGTGGGTGACGGTGACATCAATATGTCGGATATGGGTAACCAGGGCGCGCGTTTTTTCGTTATCAAGCTTGCTTCGAAAATAGCTGCTTAAGCGTTTTTTAAGGTCTTTGGCTTTACCAACATAAATAACAACCTGCTCGGCGTTATACATTCGATAAACGCCGGGCTGGTTAGTTACTGTTTTTAAAAAGGAAGTTGAGTCGAAACTCACTAAAGTGTCTCTGCGTCGAGCATCCCGTGACGAATAGCCAAGTGCGTTAATTCAACATCACCACTGATATCTAGTTTGTTGAATAAACGGTAACGATAACTATTTACCGTTTTAGGGCTCAAGCTAAGCTGTTCTGAAATATCAGTAACTTTTTGACCTTTAGTTATCATCAGCATGATTTGAAGTTCACGCTCAGATAGGTCCTTAAATGGGTTATCAGAAGAATGCGACACCTGACTTAACGCCATTTGTTGAGCAATTTCTGGTGAGATATATCTCTGGCCACTGTGCACCATACGGATAGCATTCACCATCTCGTCTGGGCCTGCACCTTTAGTCAGATAGCCCGCCGCTCCTGCTTGCATAACCTTAGTCGGAAACGGGTTCTCTGTATGTATCGTAAGCACGATGATTTTAACATCAGGATTAAAACGAAGAATTTTTTTGGTTGCTTCCAAGCCTCCAATTCCGGGCATATTCATGTCCATTAAAATGACGTCAGTATGGTTACTGCGACACCATTTTACCGATTCTTCACCGCTATCAGCCTCTCCGGCTACGTTCATGCCACGGACGTCTTCAATAATACGTCGTATCCCTGTGCGAACTAGCTCGTGATCATCTACAAGAAAAACATTAATCAAGCTTGTATCTCCACACTAATTTTATTGTTCGCAAAGCCAGTCAACTGATTCACAACTAACAAATTCAACTTTTTATACTAATCAATGGTCCAAAACACCAGCAAATATGCTGAATTGACACTCAGTTGACAACATTTGAATGCGCTAATTATGAGCCATACCAATAAATTTTGGTATTTTCGACCAATTTTTGGTCTTATGACAAAAAGCTCGTATGCCTATAGTTGCAGGTACGTATCTACCTTCAACACACTAAACATCTTGTATCAGGATATTACGATTCCCTATCCTAATTCAACCTAGATCATCATCTAGTATGAATTAATATTAGGATTTGTGCGAAGCAACTACATGAATTCTATTCAATTGCGTTTTACAAAGCGTGATAAGATCATTCACCTCACTTTTTCTATAGGTTGTAACCGTGCGCAGAGGATTCATATTAACTCGTCAAGCTCGTGATATTGGGACTACCTCGCAGATAGACCTGTGGATTACAACCGCTACCGGTCCGGCTTTGGTTCAGGTGACAGATCAGGAAAGTGTTTTCTTCATTCACACCTCTTTGCAAACCGACGTCGAAGCACTGGCTGCAACTCACAATATCCGCTGTCGCTTTCGGGCTTTGACGCTTGAGACTTTTGCACTTGAAACCGTCACTGCCTGCTACCTGTCAACACAAAAGGAGGCGCGACACCTTGAACAGTTGCTCAATCAAGCTCAGATACCCCTGTTTGAGGCGGATATCAGGTTAGCCGACCGCTACCTGATGGAGCGATTTATTCAAGGCCAAATTGAAGTCGAAGGCAATGAAACTCAAGTAAATGGTTACCTCAAAATCACTCAAGCACAATGCCGTGCATGTGATGGATACCTTCCTCACCTAAACATGGTCTCATTGGACATTGAATGTTCAGCGCAAGGTATTCTCTACTCGGTAGGTCTGGACTGTCCTACTGACCAACGCGTTATCATGATTGGCAAGGCTCAACCAAGTCCATCGCTAAATATTGAGTGGGTTACGGACGAAAAAGCACTACTACAATCATTGGTAAATTGGTTTGACCAATTTGATCCAGACATTATTATCGGCTGGAATGTCATTGGCTTTGATATGCGCTTATTGCTAGAGCGTGCAAAAGAGCAAGGTGTACGATTTTCGATTGGTCGAGGCCAACAACAAGGGCGCTATTGGCAGACTGCACAGAATCAAAATGGGTTTATCAATATCCCAGGCCGAGTAGTAATTGACGGTATTGATGGTCTTAAGTCCGCCACATACTCTTTCGATTCTTGGTCCTTGGAAAACGTGTCAAGGGAATTGCTACAGCAAGGCAAGGCCATTCGCAACCCGACTGATCGTATGGACGAGATCAACCATATGTTTCATCACGATAAGCTAGCACTAGCCAAATATAACTTTCAAGATTGCGTTCTGGTGACGCGCATTTTTGAGCATACTCACCTTCTCGATTACCTAATTGAACGCGCTAAACTGACAGGGTTGTCATTAGATAGACTGGGAGGAAGCGTTGCTGCATTCTCTAACCTATATCTCCCAAGGTTACATCGTAGCGGCTATGTTGCCCCTAATTTGGTGTCAGAGAATTGGATTGCAAGCCCAGGAGGGTTTGTGATGGATTCTCAGCCAGGGTTATATGACTCGGTATTGGTACTCGACTTTAAGAGCCTGTATCCCGCAATCATACGCAGTTTCCTGATTGACCCTATGGGCCTAATTGAAGGACTTAAAGTTGAGATTGGCAATAACGATAACCAAGCGGTACCCGGATTTCGCAAAGCGCAATTTCACCGTTATAAACATCACCTTCCCCAACTCATCGAGCAGCTTTGGCAAGCACGAGATAGAGCTAAACAAAAAAATGATGTGGCCTTTTCAACCGCAATCAAGATCATCATGAACTCGTTTTACGGTGTGTTGGGCTCAAGTGGTTGCCGCTTTTTTGATACCCGCCTTGCGTCATCGATTACCCTTAGAGGGCATGAAATAATGAAAACCACTCGTAAATTGATCGAAGATCAAGGCTACGAGGTTATCTACGGCGATACCGATTCAACCTTCGTATCACTAAAGGACAGTTGCTCCAAACAGCAAGCAGACCAAATAGGGAATGCACTGGTAACTCATATCAATCTATGGTGGAAAGAACATCTACGCCAAGAATACAATCTTAAGTCACAGCTCGAATTGGAATACGAAACCCATTTCAATCGATTCTTTATGCCCACAATTCGCGGCTCTGAAACGGGGTCAAAGAAACGCTATGCGGGGCTCATCATACGCGATGACGACAGACGAATTATTTTCAAGGGACTTGAAAGTGCCCGCAGTGACTGGACTGCATTAGCGCAACAGTTTCAATTGCAATTATATACCCTAATATTTGACGATAAAGACCCAACTGAATATGTTATGCAGACCGTTGAAGCCATTGAAAGTGGGCATTTCGATGACAAATTAGTATATAGAAAGCGTCTTAGACGCCGACTGCATGAGTATCAAAAGAATATCCCACCTCAAGTGCGCGCCGCACGGCTTGCCGATGAAATAAACCACAAACTTGGACGTCCACTGCAGTATCAAAACCGTGGCCGCATTGCGTATGTGATGACATTGCAAGGGCCAGAGCCTCTTGATTACCTCAAGCACCCAATTGATTATCAGCACTATATCGACAAACAGATAAAACCCGTAGCGGACGCTATCTTGCCCTTTGTTGGACTGAAATTTGACGATATCAATGCACCACAATTGGGGCTATTCTAATTGCAACGAGTAAACCCTATGCGTACAATCGCCGAAAATAGTACGAGGATTAAAGATGACTGAGCTTCTCTCATACGACGATAGCATAGACACTGCCTATGATATCTTCTTAGAAATGGCACCAGATAACCTAGAAGCGGCAGATGTCGCCCTATTCACTCTTCAGTTTGAAGAACGCGGCGCAGCTGAGCTAGTTGAAACTGGTGATGATTGGATTGCCCATGTTGGCTTTGAGGTTGATAAGGAGATCTATGCTGAGATCCGTATCGGGTTAGTCAATGAACAAGACGATGTACTAGATGATGTTTTTGCGCGCTTACTCATATCTCGCGACCCTGAACATAAGTTTTGTCATATCCTATGGAAACGTGACTAACCGCTTGCTATGACAAACACTCCTGTTATTTTATTGACCCATAACAGGAGTGGCTACTGGCTCATTTTAGCTCGACTTCTTACGAGTTCTACGAAGGCTTCACTTGCCTTGGATAGGTATCGGTCTTTATCCCACATTAATGCAATCTTCCAATTTAGATCATCCGCTAGCGTTCTAAAACAATAGTCATCAGCATTCAGCTTCAAGCAAATGGGTTTTGGCATAAAGCTCACCCCGCCTCCACTTTTGACCATTGCTGCTAAAAAATCCCACTGGCTACTCTTTACTCCAATTTTAGGCTTAAACCCTTTTTTGACACACAACTGTTCAATAATTTGAGTAATCGTAAATTCAGAGGTGTACAGATAAAACGGGATATCTTGCAATTCACTAAGGCGTAGAGGTTGCTCTCCTTCCCATTGAGGATGTTTCGGTAACACCACATAGATGGGATAGTCATCCAGTAGTTGGTACTCGAACTGCGGCTTATGGGTAGGAAGCATAGAAATAGCGACATCAATTGCGCCATCAATCAAGGATTTTTCAAGCCTGCGACCACCACCTTCTACAATCGATACATCGATATTCGGATATTGACCTATAAAATCTTGCAGTAACTCGGAATGCAGATGTCCCACCATAGGTGGTATACCAATTGTAATATGCCCCGCTTTAAGCTGTTGCATATCTGCAAGCTTCAATTCCATTTCAGAGAAACTGGCTAAGATCGATTTTGCATAATGATAAACAACCTCACCAGATTGGGTAAGCTCAATCTCTCTTCCCCTACGATGGACCAAGGATTGTCCATAGTTTTCTTCTAATGCTTTCAAAGCCTTACTAATAGTTGGTTGCGTTACAAACAACATTTCAGAAGCGCGGGTGAAATTATTACATTCGACCAAGGTGACAAAATAACGCAGTTCTTTGGTGTTCATCGCTGATCATTCCTTTATGGAATACTTCTTAAGTATATTATTCATTGGATGAACAGATATCAAGCGGTAATAATTCGGGTGTCAAAATAATAAACCTGGACACTGAACAATGATTCACGCGGCAAAACAGCATTTCATTACCTTCTCACAAGTAACATTACTGTGCCTTTTTTGGATGGGGTCAAATTTGTTGGTGAATCAGCTCCATATCCCGCTGCCAGCTAACGTATTTGGGATGTTCGCCCTACTGCTATTGCTTAGTTGTAATCTAGTCAAAGTAAATTGGTTTAAAGCTGGGTCTACGTGGCTGATTGCCGAAATGCTGCTTTTCTTTATCCCGGCGGTAATTGCTATCGTCAATTATCAGGATCTGTTCCTCAGCCAAGGCTTGAAGATTATGGCGGTCATTGGTATCAGCACGATATTGGTACTTGCGGTTACCGCACTGGTGGTTGATAAACTTTACCACTATGAGTTGCGAAAAATGGAGGATAAGCAATGAGCCATTCAATGATCACTATTGCTTGTTTCGTTGTAACAATTGCTTGTTACTATCTCACTAAATTACTGCATAAGCGCTATCAAAAGATCTGGTTGATCCCATTAGTATCAGTGCCATTCATCTTAGTAGCACTTGTTATTAGTCTGCACATCGCTTATCAGGACTATATTGGTGATTCACACTGGTTGGTATGGATGTTAGGCCCTGCAACCGTCGCCTTCGCTGTTCCTGTTCATGAGAATCGCAAAATTATTGTTCGCCACTGGTTATCCATCTCGGTTGGCGTAATCGCAGCAATTATTACCGCCATCAGTAGTACTGTCTATCTGAGTAAGTTTTTTCATCTGTCAGAGGTGCTTCAGCGTAGCCTCGCAGTTCGTTCTATCACGACACCATTTGCAGTTGTTGCATCTAAGGAGCTCGGTGGTAAAGCTGACCTTACTGCCATCTTCGTCGTCTTAACGGGTGTATTTGGCATCATTTGTGCTGAAATAATCCTAGGGTTCATCCGCATTAAGTCCCCTCATGGAAAGGGAGCGGGTCTAGGTGCATGCGCGCACGGCTCTGGTACTGCAATAGCCTATGGCATTCATTCCGAGGCGGGCACCGTGGCTAGCCTAGTGATGCTATTTTCTGGCGTGGCAACCGTATTGATTGCACCCTGTTTATCAGGATTGTTTTAGTTAGCAATAGCAGATACCCCATGGACTGGTTCGTGGGGTATTAAAGCAGTTACAAAGAGATGCTCTCTAGCAACCGTTTCACATCCTCAACGGTTGTTGGACGCACAATCCGCGCCACTTCTTGCCCCTGTCGCAGCAAGATCAAGGTTGGCCATAGCTTTACATTAAACGCCCGCCCTAATCTTTTTCCTTTGCCATCAAATACCTTGATATGTGCGATATCAACCACAGTATCTAATGCTTTGTTTACTACTGGCTCTGCGGCTTGACAATGTGGACACCACGGTGCACCAAATTCTAGAATAGCCGGTTGTGTAAGTGCTTGTAAATCCTCAATACTTGGTGCTTGCTCTGCATAAATTGGATTGAATCCTATCTGATATCCGTTCATGGTTGCTCCTTAGTTAATGCAGCAATTTCTCCGCGACTCAAATAGCGCCACTGGCCAACCTCAACATCAAGTTTCACCTCACCAATAGCCTCGCGGTGCAATCTAATAACGCGGTTTCCCACCGCAGCAAACATACGTTTAACCTGATGAAATTTACCTTCGGTGATGGTGAGCAACACCTCTTTGGGGCTGATAACATCTAAGATTGCAGGCCTTGTCAGCTGCTCCTCTCCCTGCAACGCAATCCCCAGTTTGAACCTATGCGCTACATCTTCGGTAATCGGGCGAGATAATCCCACTCGATACACCTTACTGCACTTTTGTGCCGGACTGGTGATGTTAAATGACCATCGTCCATCGTCTGTAATCAGCACTAAACCCGTTGTATCTGCATCTAATCGACCTGCAATATGCAGTTCAGAAGGGTTATCAACCGTTAGGAAATTAAATAACGACGGATAGACCTCATCGATATTAGAACAGATGGTACCAGCAGGTTTGTGCATTAAAATGTAGCGAAAATCACGCAGATTCAGTCTAACGTCGTTTAAAAATATCGAATTATTCTCGTGCACCTGAGTTGACTCAATAGTGGTGATCTCACCATTAACTCGAACCAACCCACAATGAATGACATGATGTGCTTCGGATTTGGTCAACTCGGTACTTTTACACACAAATTTATCAAGGCGCATAATCAACAACCTTCAAGGTAGAACGCGATCTCATACTTAGTATCTCTGAGAGTTCACGCCTAGTTCTTGCTCTATAGTACGCGACAGTTTTAAAACCCAGTTATTATAATTGCGGTGGATCGTTCCATTGTTATACTTTAGGTTACGGCTGTCTTTATAGAAGATGCTAAAAGAGGTCTCGTCGTATCGGATCTCAACGGATGCAAAATGGGAGCGCACTGAGATATCAGCGACGATTAAACCCGGTTCAACGACACGCGGCACCCAGCCACGTTTTTTGGCACCACTAAAAATAGCATCACGTACAACATCCATAGATAACCGTTGACCATTCTCTAGAGTTGGTACTGGCGTTCTTTCAATATTTAATACCGGTTTACTAACACAGCCAAGCATAAAAAAACTCAGCATCATTACTAATACTATCTTGTTCACGTTATTACCTCAGGGTTTTACCATCTTCACTACAAGTAATTGTAACGGCATTAAATACAATGCGATCACTAAATTTATTACCGGCATAAAAAAAGCGACCCTATGGGCCGCTCTGTTCAATATTAGGATTAGCGTCGCGTTTTCTTAGATTTACGTTGCTGGCCAGAACCGCTGGTTGTAACGCGTTCTTCATGGCGGCGTACTGCACGGCGAATCTTTTGAGAGCGAGAACGCTCACGAGAGCGAGAGGTGTTTTGCTTTCTCTCTTCTAGAAGAGTAGCCTTCTCCGCTGGTAGCTCGACAAGTTCACGCAGATAGTTAACCTGTTTCAGGCTAAGTTCCATCCATCCCCCACGCGGTAATTTCTTCTCTAGGAAGATATCACCATAGCGAACACGCTTAAGTCGGCTTACTGTGGTGTCTTGTGATTCCCACAAACGACGAACCTCACGGTTTCGACCTTCGTTGATCACCACATAGAAGGTATGGTTCATACCTTCACCGCCAGCATGCACTATGTCTTCGAAGCGAGCAGTGCCATCTTCAAGTTCAACGCCACGTACTAGGTTACGAATTTTATCTTCGCTAACGTCACCAAATACACGTACTAAGTATTCACGTTCCACCTGACGACTTGGGTGCATTAGACGGTTTGCAAGCTCACCATCGGTTGTGAATAACAGCAGCCCTGAGGTGTTTGCATCCAAACGGCCTACTGAAATCCAGCGTGCACCGCGAATCTTAGGTAAGCGATCAAATACAGTGCGACGACCTTCTGGATCGTGACGAGTACACAATTCACCTTCCGGCTTGTAATAAGCCAGCACACGACACACTACTTCCTCTTCCGCTTTGATCGACACGTTATGTCCATCAATGCGAACGATCGCGTTTTCATCTTCTAGTCGTTCACCCAAAGTAGCTACTTGACCATTTACACTAACACGACCTGATTTAATCAAAGTCTCAAGCTCACGACGAGAACCGTGTCCCGCTCGCGCCAAAATCTTTTGTAATTTTTCGCTCATTAATTTGCCTTTATGTCGTCTTCACAGACGTCGAGAGTAGTAGTTGAGTCGCCAAATTGGCGCCGCGCATTATCGCAAAAACTAACGCACATTTCACGTCTATTTATTCAAAAGGTGTCGAATCTCCGGCACCTTGACGTAAAACAACAGGATCGTCGTCACTAAAATCAATCACAGTCGTTGGTTGCTCACCTAGGTAGCCACCATTGATGATCAAATCAACCACGTTTTCCAGTTTATCTCGAATGTCTTCAGGATCAGATTCCGCGACATCATTGCCCGGTAAGATAAGCGTAGTCGACATCATTGGTTCTCCCAATGCATCTAATAAATCTAGTGCGATTTTGTTATCTGGCACACGAATACCTATGGTTTTTCGCTTGGCATTCATTAGTCTGCGCGGAACCTCTTTGGTTCCTTTAAAAATAAAGGTATACGGGCCTGGGGTATTATTCTTTAATAAACGGAATGCTGAGTTATCAACTCTGGCATACAGTGACAGCTCAGAAAGGTCACGACACAACAAGGTAAAATTATGCTTATCGTTCAACTTACGAATGCGGCAGATAGTCTCTAACGCCGTTTTATTCTCTAGCTGGCATCCCAACGCGTAGCCCGAATCAGTTGGATACACCACTACACCACCATTGCGAATAATAGCGACCGATTGAGTAATTAGGCGTGCCTGAGGGTTATCGGGATGAACATAAAAATATTGACTCATTGCTTATTCCTCTGTATTCGATGCAAATTGTGGTATTTGCTCCCATACAGGCGTCACACCTGATGGTAACCACAAATTCCTTCCCAGTTCCATCCACGGAGAGGGGTAATGAAAGTCAGAACCTTGGGAAGCTAATAGGTTGTATTGTATAGCATAATCCGCCAAATTGCGTCGCTCTTGCTGACTTTGTTGAGGTTGCGCAACCTCCATTGCGTCTCCACCAGCCTCACAAAAGGCACTCATAAGACGCTTCTGCCATTTCGCGGTTAAATCGTAACGCCCCGGATGAGCAAGGATAGCCTGCCCACCAGCAGCGTGAATAGCCTCGACCGCTTCACTCATTGAACACCATTGCGGTGGCACATACCCCGGCTTGTCTCGAGTTAGAAACTTTTTAAATACCTGTTGCATGGTTTTGGCATGGCCATTATCAACCAACCATTTGGCAAAATGAGCACGGGTGATCGGAGCATCACCGGCCAATGCTGCTACCTCTGGTAGTGGATCCACTTTGAGGTGCTTAGATAACCGATACCCTATCAACTTAGCTCGCTCTATCCTACGTGCTTTTTGACGGTCGATTAACTCAAGTATGGCGCGACAATCAAGCGCAATATTCAACCCAACGATATGGATATCCTTATTCGACCATAGGGTCGAGATTTCAATACCATTGAGTAATGTAATATCCAAGCCTTGCTGAGCAATATGATTAGCTGCCTCTTCTAATCCTTCAATGGTGTCATGGTCAGTAATCGCCAAAACGCCCACCCGCCGCTCAACGGCTCTGTCCACCAAATCGGATGGTGAAAAGCGCCCATCTGACGCTGTAGTATGTGAATGAAGATCAAAAATCATATTTATGCTTGACTTTATCCTTGCGTACTAGTTAACTAGTACGCAGTTAATTTATGGAAAGATATCCCCTATGCTTATTAAGATGATACAGCAACTTGAGATGAACGAAACCAAAAGCCTTTTGGATTCGCGCTCTATTGTATCTAAAGCATGGCGTTGGTGGCTGCAAACATAAGCGAGCTACGGATTCGAGTGCATAAATGAAAAACACTCAGGCTCGCATTGATATGCGGGCCTTTTTTATTCATTGGATTTAATTTGTACGAAAAACACCCAAAAAAGCAGTTTCCGATTTATCGCGTGTTTAAGTGAGCAAAGTTTAAACCAAAATCAGCCGAACACCTTTGGGTAGAGCGAAAGAATATGCGACTATGTCACTCAATAAAAGTATCAATTTACAAGGAGGTCTTGTGAGACAGACCATCAAAAATATTCAACTCGGTGAACTTGAGTTGCATCAAAGAGACGTACTGTACTCTCAAGACCCTACTGAGTTGTTTCACCACTTATGTAATGGTAAAGATGATACCCTACTTCTTGAGTCTTCAGAGATCGAATCAAAGCAAGATCTCAAAAGCCTGCTGTTAGTTGACGCCGCGATGCGTATCGAATGCCGTGGGCATACGGTGGTACTCACTGCCAACAGCAACAATGGCCAAGCTCTACTAAGGCGAGTAATTGAAAATCTTAATCCTGATTTCGTTACCAGCCACAGTATAAACCAACTGCACGTTGAATTTCCTGAACCTGATATCAACCTTGATGAAGACAGCCGATTACGCCAGCCTTCTTCTTTTGATATGTTGCGTATTATCAAACACAGCTTCGACTGTCAGCAGCATGACCGCATGGCGCTGTTCATTGGTGGCCTTTTCGCCTACGACATGGTGGCGAATTTTGAGCCGCTAGGCAACGCCGAAGAAAACAGCCAATGTCCTGATTATGTATTTTATGTAGCCGAAACATTAATCGTTATCGACCATCAATCTCAACATGCTCATCTGTATGGCACCCTTTTTGATGCGACTGATTCAAATAGACAAGAAGTTACAACGCGTCTAGACGATATCCAACAACAAATGCAATCGGTTGTTGCGGCGCCAAAAGCAACCATCTTGCACACCTGTGATGCCACACCAAGTATGAGCGATGAAGCATTTTGCGACATAGTGCGCGACATGAAACAGTACGTAATTAAAGGGGATATTTTTCAGGTCGTCCCTTCACGATACTTCTCTTTACCTTGCCCATCACCTCTTGCGGCATATAAGCAGCTTAAAAAGAGTAATCCGAGCCCTTACATGTTCTACATGCAAGACGAGTTATTTACTCTATTTGGAGCCTCTCCTGAGAGCGCGCTGAAATACGATCAACAAAGCGATCAAGTTGAGATTTATCCAATTGCAGGAACACGTCGCCGCGGTAAAAACGCAGACGGTTCAATCAATAAAGACCTAGACAGCCGTATCGAACTCGAACTGCGCAGCGATAAGAAAGAAAATGCCGAACATATGATGCTGGTCGACCTTGCTCGAAACGACGTGGCACGTATCTCTAAAGCCGGTACGCGCCATGTTGCAGACCTGCTCAAGGTTGACCGTTACAGTCATGTGATGCATTTAGTCTCGCGTGTGGTTGGTCAGCTTCGTCCCGATTTAGATGCACTGCATGCCTATCAAGCGAGCATGAATATGGGCACCTTAACCGGCGCACCAAAGATCCGTGCAATGCAACTTATTCGCGATGTAGAAAAGCAGCGTCGTGGCAGTTATGGCGGTGCTGTGGGTTATATGAATGGCCATGGCGACCTTGATACCTGTATCGTGATTCGCTCGGCCTATGTTGAGCAAGGCGTTGCCAAAGTACAAGCCGGAGCCGGTGTGGTGTTTGATTCTGACCCGCAATCCGAAGCCGACGAAACACGCGGTAAAGCACAAGCTGTTATCAGCGCAATTCAACACGCTCATACCGAGGTATCAAATGGCTAATATCTTATTTATCGATAACTTCGATTCTTTTACTTACAACCTAGTTGACCAGTTTAGAAGCCTAGGACACCAGGTTACCATCTATCGAAATCAGATCTCTATAGATGTCATTGAGCAAGCTATCGCGGCAGTAACCGATCCTGTGCTTTTGCTCTCTCCTGGCCCTGGCGCACCAAGTGAAGCCGGCAACATGCCTGCTATTATTCAAAAATTCAAAGGCCAAGTACCTATTATCGGTATTTGCCTTGGTCACCAAGCAATTGTAGAAGCCTATGGCGGCGTAGTTGCTGGCGCAGGTGATATCGTACACGGTAAGGTTTCGATGATGGAGCATTCTGGACACTCAACTTATCAAGGACTGCCCTCCCCGTTTGCTATCGCTCGCTATCACTCGTTAGTAGCGACCAAGGTGACTCAAGAATTGACTGTAACTGCGGTAGTAGATGACTTGGTTATGTCAGTGGTACATGAACAAGACAAGGTGTGTGGATTTCAGTTCCATCCAGAGTCTATTATGACAACATACGGTGCAACCCTACTTGAGAACTCAATTGCATGGGCTTTAGATAAGCCAGCCACAGCAGACTAATTACAAGGAAGAACAATGCAACAGATCCTGGAAAAGCTCTATCAACAGCAAAGTCTGACCCAAGCAGAAAGCCAACAGCTTTTTGACCAAATCATCAAGGGTGAGGTAGAGCCACTGGTATTAAGCTCTGTGTTGACTGCGCTAAAAATCAAAGGTGAAACCCCACAAGAAATTGCAGGCGCGGCGAAAGCACTGCTGGCTAATGCCCAGCCTTTCCCTCGACCAGAGTTCGACTTCGCCGATATCGTAGGTACTGGTGGCGATGGCGCAGACACCTTTAATATTTCAACTACAGCCGCATTTGTAGCGGCGGCCGTTGGTCTTAAGGTTGCTAAACATGGTAATCGCGGCGTATCAAGTAAATCAGGCTCTTCTGATTTACTTGATTCCTTTGGCATTAACCTAGCTATGAGCGCTCAAGACACCGCACAAGCGGTCAATGATATTGGGGTAGCATTCTTATTTGCACCGCAGTATCACCAAGGGGTGAAACATGCAATGCCAGTGCGTCAGGCTCTAAAGACTCGTACCATTTTTAATATCCTTGGCCCATTGATTAACCCAGCGCGTCCTAATATTGAACTGATGGGTGTATACGATGAAAGCTTAGTCGCACCTATTGCGCAGACCATGCTACAGATGAACATGAAGCGTGCTGCGGTTGTTCATGGTAGCGGGCTTGATGAAGTGGCTATCCATGGTCGCACTACGGTTGCAGAAATCAAAGACGGAGTAATTGAATATTACAGCCTCACTGCGCAAGATTTTGGTCTAGATAGCTACCCTCTTGAACAGCTAAAAGGCGGAACTCCCGACGAAAACCGCACCCTAGTTACCCATCTCTTAACGGGTAAAGGCACACCGGCTCAAGAAGCGGCTGTTGCGGCTAACGTAGCATTGCTAATGCGTCTATTTGGTCATGAAGACCTAAAGGAAAATGCAGCCAAAGCAATCGACGCAATGCGCACTGGCAAAGCATATCAACTTGTACAACAACTGGCAGCTAGAGGTTAATCATGTCCGAGCATATTTCCCAGACTAATCGAGATATGGCGCAAGTACTGGCTAAAATCGTAGACGATAAAGCGATATGGGTACAGCAGCGTAAGCTTCAGCAACCATTAGAGAGCTTCAAAAACCAACTGCAACCTTCGGACCGCAGTTTTTATGACGCCCTGAGTGGCGACAGCACTAAGTTTATTTTAGAGTGTAAAAAGGCCTCTCCGTCTAAGGGGTTAATCCGAGATCATTTTGACCTAGATTATATCGCCTCTGTTTACGCCAATCATGCCTCTGCTATCTCAGTGTTAACCGATGAAAAATACTTCCAAGGCAACTTTGAGTTTTTGCCACAGGTAAAAAAATTAACCACTCAGCCAGTGCTGTGCAAAGACTTCATGATAGATACCTATCAGGTTTATCTTGCACGACATTATCAGGCGAATGCAATCCTATTAATGCTGTCGGTACTGGATGATAAGCAATATGCAACCTTAGCTGAGGTTGCTCATAGCTTAGGCATGGGGGTGTTAACAGAAGTAAGTAATGAGCAAGAGCTTGAGCGCGCCATTAACCTTAAGGCCAAAGTTGTTGGTATTAATAACCGCAACCTACGTGACCTCAGCATTGATCTTGAGCGTACTAAACGATTAGCACCTAAGTTGCCACAAGGCACCATCGTTATTTCTGAATCTGGGATCTACAATAACCAACAGGTGCGCGATCTTGCTCAATTTGCTAACGGCTTCCTGATCGGCAGTTCACTGATGGCAGAGCAAAACCTTGAGCTAGCCGTACGTAAAGTACTCATCGGTGAAAATAAGGTATGCGGGCTTACCCATGCGGATGACGCGGCGAAAGCCTATCAGGCGGGTGCGGTATATGGTGGATTAATCTTTGCTGAACAGTCAAAGCGTAAGGTTAATGAAGAAACAGCGCGCATGACGATGAGCGGTGCACCATTAAAATATGTTGGTGTATTCCAGAATCACTCTGTGCAACAAGTTTGTGATCTGGCTAATGCCCTAGAGCTGAACGCTGTTCAGCTTCATGGTGACGAGGATCAACAGTTTGTGGATGACCTAAAACACGATTTGGATGGCGACATAGAGATCTGGAAAGCCTACGGCGTAATGGATGACATGCCATCATTTATTAACAATGTTGACCGTCATCTACTCGACTCCAAGGTAGGAAACCAGAGCGGCGGTACTGGTGAAACCTTTGATTGGACAAAAATCAAAGATAAAAATGTTATGCTAGCAGGTGGATTAAATCCCGATAATGTTGCTCAGGCTGCGACACTGGGTGTGAAAGGCTTAGACCTAAACTCAGGAGTCGAGTCTGAACCGGGCAAGAAGAGTAAACAAAAGCTAGAGCAAGCTTTCCAAGCGATTCGTAATTACTGATTTATGTGTTAGCTTCAATTGAGGCTAACCAACACTTTTTAAGGAAACAATGATGGCAAAATTAGATGCCTACTTTGGTGAGTTTGGTGGTCAATACGTGCCGCAAATTCTTGTACCGGCGCTTGATCAACTTGAACAAGCCTTTATTGATGCGCAGCAAGATCCTGAATTCCGTAGTGAATTTATGACTCTACTTCAAGAGTATGCTGGCCGCCCTACGGCGCTGACCCTGACTCGTAACCTGACTAAGGGCACAAAAACTAAGCTATACCTAAAACGTGAAGACCTACTCCACGGTGGTGCGCACAAAACCAACCAAGTTCTTGGACAAGCGTTACTTGCTAAACGTATGGGTAAAACAGAGATCATTGCCGAAACAGGCGCAGGTCAACACGGCGTTGCAACTGCATTAGCATGTGCCTTACTTGATCTTAAATGCCGCGTGTATATGGGGCAAAAAGACGTTGAACGCCAAAGTCCAAACGTATTCCGTATGCGACTAATGGGGGCTGAGGTTATTCCTGTTCACTCAGGCTCTGCCACCCTAAAAGACGCGTGTAACGAGGCATTAAGAGATTGGTCCGGAACCTATGAGACCGCGCACTATTTACTTGGTACTGCCGCAGGTCCTCACCCATTCCCAACCATAGTTCGTGAGTTCCAACATATGATTGGTGAAGAGACCAAACACCAGATCTTAGCTCGTGAGGGTCGTCTACCAGATGCCGTTATCGCGTGTGTTGGCGGCGGTTCGAATGCAATTGGTATGTTTGCAGACTTTATCGAAGAGACTGATGTGGACTTAATTGGCGTAGAGCCTGCTGGTAAAGGTATCGATACCGATATGCACGGTGCTCCGTTGCGACACGGTAAACTGGGTATCTTCTTTGGTATGAAATCACCACTGATGCAAGATACTCATGGCCAGATCGAAGAGTCTTACTCTGTCTCAGCCGGCCTTGATTTCCCATCAGTTGGGCCGCAACACGCACACCTCAATGCTACGGGTCGAGCAACCTACGAATCTATCACCGATGATGAAGCACTAGACGCATTCCAGTTGCTTGCGCGTAAAGAAGGAATAATCCCGGCGCTCGAGTCCTCTCACGCACTTGCTCACGCACTTAAAATGGCGCAAGAAAACCCTGATAAAGAGCAACTACTGGTGGTGAACCTTTCAGGACGTGGTGACAAAGACATCTTCACTGTAAATGATATCTTAAAAGAGAAAGGAGAGCTGTAATGGACCGTTATGCCGCGCTATTTGAGCGCTTGGAAGCTAAAAATCAAGGTGCATTCGTTCCTTTTGTTACCATTGGCGATCCAAACCCTGAGCAATCTCTTGCGATCATGAAAACCCTCGTAGATTCAGGTGCAGACGCCCTTGAATTAGGCATTCCATTTTCAGACCCACTCGCTGATGGCCCAACCATTCAAGGCGCGAACATTCGTGCACTTGAATCAAAAACAACCCCTATTATCTGTTTTGAGCTGATTAAACAGATCCGTAGCCAACACCCTGATCTACCAATTGGTCTATTGGTTTACGCAAATCTTGTATTTGCCAATGGTATCGATACCTTCTATCAAGCCTGTGCGAAAGCGGGTGTTGATTCGGTGTTAATTGCCGATGTTCCTACCGGTGAAAGTGCTGACTTTAACGCTGCGGCTAAAAAAGCGGGTGTGCATGCTATCTTTATTGCACCACCAACAGCAACCGATGAAACCCTAAAAGACGTGTCAACGCTCGGTGGCGGTTATACCTACCTATTGTCACGCGCAGGGGTTACCGGTGCAGAAACTAAAGCAAACATGCCAGTTAAGCATATGCTAGATAGATTGGCACAATTTGATGCACCACCTGCGCTACTGGGCTTTGGTATCTCTGAGCCACAGCAGGTTAAAACTGCCATTGAAGCGGGCGCAGCGGGCGCAATCTCTGGCTCTGCTGTAGTTAAAATCATTGAATCTAGCTTAGACAATCCACAAGCTACCTTAGACAATCTGGCCAGTTTTGTCAGTGATATGAAGGCAGCCACACAGAAGTAACACAACCGCTGTGTATTAAAGGTGAGCCTCGAGCTCACCTTTTTTATTTTTGCGTCTCTACCTTTGTTACAAAATTATCTATCCCAATACGGCGGACTACCAAAGTAATCAACAAAATAATCAATAAACGCACGTACCTTAGGCGCTAGCAAGCGTGAGCTTGGGTAAACCGCCCACAATGCTGATGTTGATGCCAATGGAGTATGCTCCAGTATGGGTATTAGCTCCCCTTTTTGGAGCTCTTGATAGACACACCAAGTTGAACACATCGCGATACCAAGGCCATCACGGCAAGCATCACGTACCGCTTCACCATTATCTATTCGTAATCTTCCTGGGATCTTAACTGACAGCGTCTGTTCATCGGTATTAAATACCCACGACTCGAGACCCGTTAACTGAACGCAATCATGCTCTTTGAGCTCGCTTGGGTGTTGAGGTATGCCATGTTGCTCAAGATACGCCGGCGAAGCACAGACAATCCGCTTATCATCTGCCAATTTTCGTGCGATAAGGGTGGAGTCTTTGAGCTGTGCGTTACGAATCGCAATATCAAAGCCACCCTCCACCATATCGATAATTGAATCTGATAAACGCAGGTCAACGGTTATTCCAGGATACGCCTGTAAAAACCCTTTAATTCCAGGAATAAGGTGCAGTCTCCCAAACGATGCAGAGGCAGTAATACGCAATGTTCCAGAAGGCAAAGCATCACCATTACCTACTGACGCTCTTGCCGCTTCTACGCTCTCTAGAACCTCTTGCGCATGGGGTAAAAATGCCTCTCCTTCTTCAGTCAATGACACCTTACGCGTGGTTCGGTGCACTAAGCGAGTTTCTAAGGCGCTTTCCAGTTTATTGATATAGGTACTTGCAACCGCAGGTGAAATACCAAGCTCTTTGCCTGCCTGACTAATATTATGCGTAGCAGATAAGCGTACAAACAGTTTCAAATGCTCTAGATTCACGGCTCATTCTCAACTAAAACTAAATAATACTCTCATTCTATACCTAATCTCCCATCTACGTCGTTATCTTTATCAAATGTTTTTTGAAGATGTCTCTACCTTTAGGCGGTTAATATACAAGCCACATCCATTTAGAATAGCGACCATACATCCCTCTTAGTCACATCTTCCGGCTCAAACCGTGTCGGGTAAAGAAATAGGAATACATCGATATGCTCGAATTTGAACAAGGGCCTATTCGTCCCCCTTCAGAAGCCAACAGCTTACTCATTCGCACCACCCAGGGCTGCCCTTGGAACAAGTGCAACTTTTGTACCCTGTTTAAGGGAGTTGAGTTCTCAATACGCCCTGTTGAGGATATAAAAAAAGATATCTGGGCTGCTAGAAGGTTCTATGCGGGCAAATCTTTTGATTCTTGTTTCCTGCAAGATGGCGACTCTTTTGCCATGCCGACAGAAGATCTGCTTGATGTATTGGCAACCTTAAAGCAAGCCTTTCCAGAGCTAAAACAGATAAGTTCATACGGGCGCGCGCAAACAATGATTAAGAAATCCGCGCAAGAACTTAAGGCTATCTGTGATGCTGGGCTAAATATGCTCTATTGCGGCCTAGAATCAGGCTCGGTAGAGGTGTTAAAGCAAGCTAAAAAAGGCATTACGCCAAAAGCAATTATCAAATCCTCACAACATGCAAAAGCTGCGGGTATGCAAATGATGGTATTTGTCTTACTTGGTCTTGGTGGGAAAGCGTTATCGAAACAGCATGTATCTGAGACCGCGGCGGTATTAAACGCCATCCAACCCGATGAGATTCGACTACTGTCGCTTGCCATTAAATCCGATACTGAACTCGATAATCTGGTGCAAAAAGGGACATTTGAACCACTAAGCGAAACAGAAATGATCATTGAGCAAAGAAATATACTAAGCGCATTGGATCTTAAATGTAGCCGTTATGGAAATTACCACGGTATCAATATCCTGACCGAGGTAAACGGGCAACTCCCCCATGATAAAACAGCCATGCTTGAGGTTATTGACCAGTACTTAGCTATGAACGAAACCGCTCAAAATAACTTTGTGCTGGGTCGACGATTGAATTACTACACGCATCTAACGGATATGAATAATCAGTTGATGTCCGATACCATACAGCAAGAGATAACACGTATTTATCAACAATATGGTAACGATGCACAATCGCGCTTCGAGGAACTGTTTGCCACTCTAAGACAACGCATGATTTAGTGACGCTGTCACGCAAAGGAGTTCTAAATAAGGCCTCATTACGAGGCCTTAACGGTTAACCTTTAGCCGCTATCAGTCTTTGATATAGCGAATCTTTTAGCTCTGCCCTATTGTGCTTAAGTTTATGCATGGCTTCATCTTCAATTGGATCGCCATTGAGTTCTAAAACTCGGATCTCTTTGTCCATGGCCGTATATTGCTTATTATCTTTGGCAAATACCGCATCGCTTTCTAATAGACTTACAATTAAGTCTGTATGTTCAGGAAAGTCATTTACTAGAGAGTGTGTTTCGCCCAGCATAGGTTACCTCAGGTGTCGTGAAAAATTTATCAAGTGAATATTAAATGTAGCACCTTCTAACAAACCTAGCCTAGCGGTGAGCATTTAATTTATGAGACAGTCATCTTGTACCAATTTGTCATTGTGCTATTAACGCATTGATCTGATTTAAGGTTTTATCTGGGTCTTGGTATTCAATCTGCAATGGGGTCAATGTCGAACCCGCCTTTAAGAATAGAGATGGGAAGCTATTCCCACCAATAGAGCGACACCATGCAATCTCAGTGGTGAGTTCTTGCTGCAACTCTTTGCTATGTAATTGGCTTAGAAACCGTGTTCTATCTAACCCAATTTCCTCTGCTAATGTACCTAATACATCATCATCACTTGGATTTCTTGCCTGTAGATAATACGCCCGCTGGATGGCTGCATACATCTGCAACTCAAGACCGAACTGACGCGCGATTAGACAAGCACGGCAAGCGGGATACGTGGAGCGACGTGGCGTATTTTGAGTCCAAAAATCATAGTTAAACTGTGTACCTAACTGAGATTGAATTCGTTGCCAGTAGGATTGAATTTGCCCCCGCATCTCAAGCGGCATCGGTTGCGCTGAGTCCGGTGCTAGTCCCCCTACTAGGTATTTCACTTCTACTTTAGGATCTAGCTTTGAGGTGATAATTTCCCAAGTTGGACGATAACCCCAACACCACGCACACATAGGGTCATATACATAATATAACGTTGCCTTACCCATCTCACATCCCTGTAAAACTCAAGTTAAACCACAGCATAACAATTGAAAACGCTAAATAGCCAGCTATCTATTCCAATTCGCTGTCAACAATGTGCTAGCACCTCTGTATTTCAGAGCCCCATTTAGGTAGACTGACGCAAACGTAAATGCTGTACAGAAACATGAAACAAATTCTCGACTTTATCCCTCTTATAATATTCTTTGTGTTATACAAAATGTATGACATTTATACTGCAACTGGCGCTTTAGTTGTCGCGACTGCAATTCAATTAGTCGTAACCTATATTATCTACAAGAAAGTAGAAAAGATGCAGCTAGGCACATTTGCTATGGTTGCCGTATTCGGCGGCATGACTCTGTTCTTTCACGATGCTAATTTCATCAAATGGAAAGTCACTATCATCTATGCGCTGTTTGCTATAGGTCTAGTTGCTTCTCAATTTATGGGCAAGCCCCTGATTAAAGGCATGCTTGGGAAAGAACTCTCTTTGCCACAAAGTGTATGGAACAAGATCAATTGGGCATGGGTGGTATTTTTCAGCGCCTGTGCACTACTGAACATCTATGTTGCGTTCAACATGCCACTCGATGTTTGGGTAAACTTTAAGGTGTTTGGGCTACTGGCTGCCACACTCTTTTTCACCCTCTTAACCGGTGCTTATATCTATAAACACATGCCAAAGGAAAGCGAATAATGTCAGAATCACGTACACCAACTGGCGAGCTATTACTTCGCACATTGGCGATGCCTGCTGATACGAATGCCAATGGAGATATCTTTGGCGGATGGCTAATGTCGCAACTGGATTTAGCTGGCGGAATATTAGCAAAAGAGGTCTCAGAAGGCCGCATTGCGACGGTTTCTGTCTCTAGTATTACATTCAAGCACCCCGTTTCGGTTGGTGATGTGGTATGTTGTCATGGCTACTGTGCACGAATTGGCAACACCTCTATGTCAATTCATCTCGAAGTATGGAATAAAAAAGTAATGGGTGACCGCACTGGTATTCGCGAGCTGGTCTGTGAGGCGACGTTTAATTACGTTGCCATAGACGAAAACGGTCGCCCTCGCCCTGTACCTAAGAAAAAGGACTAATCATGTTGTACGTTATTTTCTCTCAAGATATCGAAAACTCTCTCGAAAGACGCCTTTCAGTTCGACAAGCACATCTTGCACGACTGCAACAATTACAAGATGAGGGTCGTCTATTAACTGCAGGCCCTATGCCGGCTATCGATAGCGAAAACCCAGGAGAAGCTGGTTTTACAGGTTCGACAGTTATTGCTAAGTTTGATTCTGTAGAAGATGCTCAAGCATGGGCTGATTCAGACCCTTATATCGATGCAGGTGTGTATCAAAACGTGATTGTTAAACCTTACAAGAAGGTATTCTAACGCTATGACTATCAATTTTAAGAAACTGTTATTGGTTCTTTTTGCAGGTTCACTTATTGCAGGCTGCGCCTCATCTGATGAAAAACAGAAAGCGCTAGAGCTAAAAGCAGACCGCCGTGCAGATATTTTGGCATCCAGCCTCCCTATTACCTACGGCCCGTTAACCATTGCCAGTGCAAAATCTAAAAACTCGACTGTAATTATTGAGATGCTTTATAATCAATCGGGAAACAAGCCTGCTAACCAACTTATTGACAGTGCTGCTACCTATTATTGCTCTTCTAAAGAGGTACGAGCATCAATGGATGAAGGCGTAAACTACGCTATCAAAATCCGCAATAACCGCGGACAATTGGTGGTTGAAAAAGTGATAACTAGCGACAGCTGTAAGGTTCAGCCAGATAGCAACTAGTATGGCAAAACGAGGCCAGAATTAAGAAAGCCCTGAACATTGTTCAGGGCTTTTATTAGGTTCATCGCGGCTTTCCGGGGAAGGCCGCTTTTATCTTCATAAAGAAGTAATCCGTATCTCGGTACCCATAGCCCATTCTTTTGATTAGCTTGATCTTGTTATTAATCCCTTCCAAGGTGCATGTATTTAAATGATACAAAGCTGAAGACACTATCCCATGAAGGTACGGTTTCAGCTTTTTAGCGAAGTTTATGAGCGGTTTTACTCCGCTTTCATGGACTTGCTGCCACCATATTTCCCAAAGGTCTTTGGCTTGTTTTTCCGAGTCGCAGTACCAGAGCTCCTTGAGCTGAGCACCAAGTAAATGGGTCACCATTAAGTCACGGTTAACCGCAAGTATTTCATCCAGGTAACTTTGTTGCTTAGTATTTAAGTTCTCTCTATTTTTCAGTAATACCCAACGTGAGCGCTTGACCCAACGCCGTGCACTTTTGTCATCTTTAAGTTGGTTGGCTTGATCTACTCGAACTCTATCCATAACTTCTCGACCAAACTTAGCGACGACATGAAAAAGGTCATAGACAATACAAGCCTTTGGACAATGAGCTTGAACCTCTAGGTCAAAAGCGGTGTTCATATCCATTGCCACAACTTCGATATTTTGAGCATGCTCTCCAAGCATTTCAAAGAACGGACGTATATCTTTACGACTTCTACCTAGACCAATCCAAAGTACTTGATGCGTTTGTGCATCGGCGATAACAGTGGCGTAACGATGCCCCTTGAATATGGCAAACTCATCCATGACCAGTTGACGCAAACAACCCCAAGGAACCTCAGGTACGACACGCTTCAGACGTTGCTTATCTATTTCTTTGATGGTGTGCCAGTGCACCCCAGTAAGCTCTGAAATGTGTTTGATGGGTAGCAATGGTAATAGATTCTCAATGTAATCAATCAGCCGATTGGTAAGGCGAGAATATGGCTTAACCCAAGAAATAGACTCAGTCTTGATACCACAATTTGAACACCTGATGCGCCGAGTTTGAACGAGTAATTCGACGGGTGTGCCTAGCATCATCGCATCCTTAAGCGTTCGCCACTGAGTGTCATGAATAGAGTCAGAAACTTGACCACAAGAACAGTATGCAGGGGTATCAGGAATTAAGGTGATAGAGATGAATGAATCAGTTTTATAAGACTTTACGATCTGAAAGCCTTCCCAGAACGACGATAGGAAAGTATTATTCGGCATGAAAACGGTAGTTTGTAAAAGGTTGTGTTTGGCGATGTAACCTTACCACTAACTACCGTTTTTGTTTTCAGTTCCCACTAATCCGCGATGAACCTTTTATTATGTTATCTAGCTAAAAATATTAACGTTTAAATAACTGCACCTTCAGGCTAGCCTCGTTATCAATATCAGCAAACTCTGCAGGGTTGTCCAAGCGACGTACATATTCAAGCTCAGGCGCACAGACTTTCATCGCATCCACCACAAAATCTGAGCTAACTGCCGGGGAGTTAGCACATGCCAATACTTGACCGGATTCAGTGAGAAGATCAGGCAGTCGACGCAGGATTTTTTGATAATCCTTAGTCAATGCAAAACTGCCTTTTTGAAACGAGGGAGGATCCGAGATAATGATATCGTAAGGTCCGAATCGTTTTAGCTTCCCCCAAGATTTGAAAATATCATGCGCTAAGAATTTTACCTTGCTTACATCTTGCTGGTTTAGATTATGATTATCTCGCCCTCGGGTTAACGAAGAGCGCGCCATATCAATATTTACCACCTGAGTAGCACCACCAGCAATCGCCGCGACGGAAAAACCGCACGTATAGGCAAATAGATTAAGCACCGACTTACCTTGTGCATGCTGTTTAACCCAATCTCGCCCATGGCGCATATCTAAAAACAAGCCAGAATTTTGATTGGATTTTAGGTTCATTAAGTACTTTAAACCCGACTCTGTGACTTCAACGCCATTGGGCACCTCACCAAAAAGCACCTCGGTTGGAGCTCCTTCAAGATGTCGATGCTGCACAGAGATAGACAATACATTCGCTACATCAGAGCACGCTTGCACAGCTAGCAAGCCTTGCTTAAGTTGCGTTTCAAACTGCGATGACACAGGTTTAAATACCTGAACCATAAGATGACCGCCAACCCAATCACAAGTCAGCTGTTCGAGTCCAGCAAACAAGCGACCGCGGCCGTGAAATAGTCGTCTGACTTCATCAGGTGATTGATTAAGCCCATGCTTAATCTGCTCAAAGAAAAGTGGCAGTGCCTTTTCATCCATAGTTACATTCATTGTTATTATACCTTGGGCCAATTAAGCAGTTCAGGGCTTGCCCATTGGGTTATTTGTTGTTCAAACGATGTCCATAATTCGCCATTACCTAACGGCGAATTACGATATTGATAGTGCTGGCCTTGAAATTCAAACGCAAGCCCATAAGCGTGCAGATAGCCCCTATCAGCAACACTGCTTGGGTTGTAGATAGCATCCCCAATGATGGGGCTACCGATAGACTTCAATGCGACACGAATTTGGTGAGTTTTCCCCGTTTTGGGCTTACATAGAAATAATCGCTGACCATCGGCGGCCGCTGAGAAAAACTGAGTCATTGCCGGGTTAATATTGGTTGGCAGAAGCTTCCACGCAGAGCGACGACTCTTTGACATATCCCCCTTGATTAGGCCTTGTTTTTTCTTTGGCTTTTTATCAGATAATGCCAAATAAAATTTCTCTACCTTACGCTGCGCAAAGGCTTGAGATAGCTCACTGGCTGCACGTTGCGAGGTCGCCAACAGCAATAGTCCCGAGGTCATTTTATCCAATCTATGCACCAGATATAGATGCTCAAAGCCTAACTGTTGCTGCAGTTCCATTAACAATGAGCTTTGTTGATTGTCTTTATGCACACTTACCTGAGGATGCTTATTGATTATGATAAAACCCGGTTGCTGATCTATAAGGTCAAACATTCGCACCTACTCAAAAATATTCTATCGCCAGATTATATACGGATAGCCATTAAAATGAGACAAAAAGCGCATTTCAGCGTGGCATTTCATCCAAACCTTCAAATTTTACAATTATGCATCTCATCAATTGCGAGCAACATAACACCTCACACTTAAATCGACACAAAGCGATAATTTCCGTATACACTAACCATATTAAGTATTTGAATAATAAAGAGCAAAATGGAAGGTGTTTATCACGTATTAACCCTTATCGGGTTAGCCGTGTATTGGATATTAGTAGCGGGCGTCACTGTTCGTGTGGTGATCAAACGAAGTTCTGTCAGCGTCTCCTTAGCTTGGCTAATGATTATCTACATACTACCTATTATCGGTGTTCTTTTTTACTTCTTGTTTGGCGAGCTCAACCTTGGACGCAAACGAGGTGATCGCGCACGTGCAATGTTTGAACCTTACAAGGCTTGGTTCTATCAGTTGCTCGATTGCAATGCCCATCTACCCGAAAAAACACCCACTCATATTACTCATATCGATGACCTATGTACTAACCGTATGGGGATCCCAGCTCTGTGTGGCAACACCTTATCGCTACAAGATACCCCTGAAAAAATATTAAAGTCGATGGTTGAAGATATACAACAAGCCAAGCATTCGGTGCGGATGGAGTTTTATATCTGGAATGAAGGGGGGCTTGCAAACTCCGTCGCCTCAGCCCTAATTCAAGCCGCAGGTCGCGGCGTAAAGTGCCAGGTACTGCTTGATGCTGCCGGAAGTCGAAAGTTTTTCAACAGTGCCTGGTATAAGATGATGAAAGCGGCGGGAATAGATATCATTGCCGCGCTACAAGTGAAGCCTTGGCGACTGTTTTTACGTCGCCTTGACCTAAGGCAACACCGTAAAATTATCGTTATCGATGACAACATTGCATATACCGGTTCCATGAATCTAGTTGACCCTGAACACTTTAAACAAAATGCGGGGTTTGGGATGTGGGTTGATATTATGGTGCGAATCACCGGCCCTACGGTTAACGTATTGTCTGCCATCCATTGCTGGGATTGGGAGGTGGAAACTGGTGACAGGAGCTTTCCAGCCCAACCCGAATGCAATATTGAACAAGATCATCTCCTTCATCCGATTCAAGTTGTGCCTTCAGGGCCCGGTATGCCTGACAATCTGATTCAGCAGGTACTCAATATTGCTATTAGTCGTGCCAGTCATTCGGTGACCTTTACCACCCCCTATTTTGTGCCTAGTGCAGAGCTTCTGGAAACCATCCGCACCACGGCTCAGCGAGGGGTAAGGGTAGAATTAATCTTACCTAAGCGTAACGATTCCATCATGGTAGGTTGGGCCTCTAAATCCTATTTTTCTGAATTATTGGCGGCAGGAGTAATAATTCACGAGTTTGAAGGTGGCCTTTTACATACCAAATCAGTGGTCATTGATAAGCAATATTGCTTGGTAGGTACAGTAAACCTAGATGTGCGCAGCCTGTGGCTTAACTTTGAGGTTACGCTAGTGGTAGACGATGCCGAATTTACGCAACAGTTAGACTGGCTGCAAGAGCGTTATATTGAACAATCGACTGTGATTAATGCCGAGAGGTGGAGTAAACGAAGCCTACTACACCGCTTTTTAGAGCGCTGTTTCTATTTGTTTAGCCCAATACTGTAGTTTTTGCTTGCACTGATGTTTTGGCTCTGGTTTCATGGAATGAGTCGTTAAATTCCAAGGAAGAAAGATGTCAAAAAGCACCACCTCAGTTGGTAAAACCACACAACTTATCAATGCTGGCCGCGAGAAAAAGTGGACCCATGGTGTGGTTAACCCGCCGGTACAACGCGCGTCTACTATCATATTTGACACCGTTGCAGAAAAGAATCATGCGACCATAAATCGAACCAACAAAGAGCTGTTTTATGGACGTCGTGGTACTCAAACTCACTTCGCCCTTCAAGATGCGATGGTTGATCTAGAAGGCGGTCACGGCTGTGCTCTATACCCTTGCGGTACCGCTGCAATTTCCAACGCCATCCTGGCGTTTGTTGAAGCAGGAGACCATATCTTAATGGTTGATACCTGCTACGAGCCGACTCGCGACTTTTGTGACACTATGCTAAAACGTTTAGGGGTCGAAACCACCTATTTTAGCCCGACGATCGGTGCCGAAATCGAAGAGCTTATCCAAGACAATACCAAGATTTTATTTGTAGAATCGCCAAGCTCCATCACTATGGAGGTACAAGACGTACCGCTTCTGGCTAAGGTTGCGCATAAAAAAGATATCATTGTCATGCTAGACAATACATGGGCAGCTGGTTTGCATTTCTCTCCGTTTGAGCATGGGGTTGATATATCAATCCAAGCGGCAACCAAATACATTGTTGGACATTCTGATGTCATGCTTGGCACCGCGATTGCTAACGAGGCATTGTGGCCTCAACTTCGTGAACACAGCTACCTGATGGGGCAATGTGTTTCACCAGATGATGCCTACCTTGCACTGCGTGGTATTCGTACCCTAGACCTTCGCCTAAAACAACACCAGCAAAGTAGCCTACAAGTCGCGAAATGGTTAGCCCAAAGACCTGAAGTAGATCATGTTCGCCATCCTGAACTTGAAAGCTGCCCTGGGCATGAATATTTCAAACGTGATTTTACTGGTGGTAACGGACTATTTTCATTCGTTATGAAATCACAAAATGTACAAGCGACCACAGCGTTACTTGATGGAATGAAGCACTTTGGTATGGGCTATTCGTGGGGAGGTTATGAAAGCCTGATCCTTGCCAATGAACCTCGTTCATTTAATAGCCTGCGCACGGTGGCAAATCCTAACTTTAGCGGAACCCTATTTAGAATCCATATCGGATTAGAAAATGTTGAAGATCTGATCCACGACCTTGAAGCTGGACTTGAGCGATATAACGCGGCGCTCACCAAGTAACCGAACAATAAAAGGGTCAGTTAATACTGACCCTTTTTGTTTGTATTCGACTTGCACTGAAGATAGCCATTATTTAAGCGCGTTTTGGCGCATTAACTGCTGTTGAACACCTTGTAGCTGCATTTCATCCATCATAAAGTTCACTGTATTTAACAGACGCTGCTCTCCCTTAGGTACTAGATAACCAAACTGGCTTTTAGTAAATGGGGCATCACAACCTGCCGCTTGCAGATTGTTATTAATACTTTGATAGTACAGCGCTTCTGGGGTTTCAGTGACCATTAAATCAATTTTACCACTCGCAACTGCTTTAGGTACATTGAGATTATTTTCAAAGGTAGTCGCACTTGCTTTGGCAAGGTGTTGCTTAGCAAACGCTTCATTTGTACCACCAAGGTTATACCCTACCTTAACCTGTTGTTGGTTAGCTTTAGCAAGGGTATCAAATTTGTCAGCATTGCCTTTTTTAACCAAAAAGCATTTACCAAATGTCATGTAACCTTGTGTTTGTTCCGCTTGCAATTGGCGTTGCATCTTACGGGTGATTCCACCCATCGCAATATCATACTTTTTTCGCGAGAGACCAATCAGTAACTCGTTCCAACTGGTCTCTACAAACTCAACCTTCACCCCAAGCTGCTTAGCCATGTATTTAGCGACATCGATATCATAACCACTAAGTACTTGGCCATCGTGATAAGAGAATGGGCGATAATCCCCTGTCGTACCAACCTTAAGCACCCCAGATTTTTGGATATCATCTAAGCGATCAGCGTGTACTACACCAACAGCCATGAAGCTAAGAAAAAAACCTAACATGAGTTTGTTCATAGAAATGTTCCCGATATGTTCTATAGAGTTAAATATACAACAACTCCAAAAATTTAATTCAAAATTTACGATTGCTTGTTTATAGGCCCAGCTCTATTCGAGCACGTCTTACCTCAACAAGCTCACAACCACTAAACTCCGCTAATTCAGCAATGGTTAAGTGAGGCTTTTCTACTAGCAAACGCTGTAATATCTGGATCGGCGTTTCAGTAATATTCGCCTTTAGAATCGGGATGATTTTTGAGAGTAAATAAGCCTCTTTGACTAGATTCAATTGATCAACAGCATCACAAAAGCACTGAATATCAGGCCAAAGGCCTGTTAGTACCCAGTTTCGAGAGCGTCTGATACGTTTTAGATGACAATTATAATTGTCAGCTAGTACCTTTAAGCGCGCCACATCGCTGCCGCCGACTCGATGTATCAATGAGGGAAGTGGAATGGAGATTGGGTCCATAAAAGGGGTGGTTGATGAGTCCTATCCGCTAACTTAACCTATCATCTGCCAAAATCAATGACATTTGCACCCACAGCCTAAAACTAAGCCGTCAACAAGGACTGTGGTTAGGTATAATACAAGGTTATTGGTAGAACTCTCTTTACTTACCAGTAGTTTTCACAGCTAAAGTGCCCTGCTTTGCGCCTTAGATGCTTATGATAGCCTCTATCTTGTAGCACTGCGCTGGTCGAACGCACCATCGCGGGATTGCCGCATAAATAAAGGAAGCTCTTTTCAAAATCCAAATTAATCCCTACTGCCGATTCTAACTCACGATTTTTAATCAAGTCAGGTATATGTCCGCTCATCACACCATCGACTTGCTCTCGGGATACAATCGGCACATATTTCAACTGAGGGTATCGAGATGCGAGACCCTCGATTACCTCTTTATAGGTTAAATCTGATTCAAATCTTGCGGCATGGACTAAGATAACCTGCTGATAACGCTCAATAAATCCCACCTCGGTTAGCATGGAAATAAATGGGCCTAACCCTGTTCCCGTTGATAGTAACCACAACTGAGAAGCGGTGTCTGGGATCTCAGTGGGCACCATATATCCGGCGCCTTCTAATCCCACATAAACGGGGTCTCCAACCTCTAACAGGTGCAATTGCGGAGACAATTTCCCATTTAAGTCAGTCACAATAACGAACTCAAGTTCAGAGGTTTGTTGGTAATCTTGGGGGGAATTAACAATTGAATATGCACGCCTGATTAATTCCTCACCAGAATTAAACAAACCTAGCTTAGTAAATTGCCCTGCATTAAATGGGTGGTTATCAACCTTAATACGAATGGAAAATAAGGAATCACTCCAGTAGCGTTTAAATGTTACACAACCTATCTGAAAACTCTTCAACACTTGCCTATTCTCCCTCAATTAGTTGAACGTCACAATATATTGACTACCAAAAACAATAATCTTTAAAACCAATAACTTAACCACGGCCTTTGCAAGAAAATATGACTAAGATCACAAAAACATGAACACTACCAAGATCACTCTTCGCCTTTTAATGCCTCGTTTTCGGACAAAATATCAACAAATAACAAATCAAATAAGGTTTCTCATGAAATTTCCTAATCTACAAACTGGCGACACCGTATTTGTTCTTACTCCAATTTGGACAGAACAAAGAGGAAATTCATCTTCAAACCACCAAAAATATTTTATTCCTTATACGGTTTCAAAGGTCACTAACCAATTCTTTGATATTGAAGAGCTAGGTCGCTTCAAAAGAGAAGATGGCCAAACCCACGGTGTCAGTCGTTTTGACAACCAAGTTTATACCTTAGGTGAAAAAACTGAACACTATGGTGTTGTAAGAGACCAGAGTATAGAGCACCGCGAAGCATGTGTTACTCAAAAACTGATCGATGAAGTGAACTATATGATCACACGCTATACCGTCAATCATAAAGTTCTCGATAATCAGGAACTGCAGACCTTGTACTCATTACTTAACAAAAATGCTGAGCAATTCTCTTCGTTCCGAAAAACTGAAGCAGCATAAGTAATAGCGATTATCAAAATACAAAAATAAGCTGTCGAAATCATACCTCGAACAACGAGGCGATTAGGCAGCTTATATTAAAGCGTAATATAGGGTTAAATTACGTGAGACGCACGTCTAAAAACCCTAGTCCTAGAAAATAGATTCTAATGCTGCTTTGCCGGACATGACACTATATGGTCATCAACCATACCTACCGCCTGCATAAAGGCGTAACATATGGTTTCCCCTACAAACTTAAACCCTCTTTTCTTCAAAAACTTGCTCATTGCTTTTGATTGCTCGGTAAACGCAGGTATCTCATTGAGCGACTGCCAATGATTTGTTACCGGTTTATGGTCTACAAACTGCCATAGCGCATGACTTAACGAACCAAACTCGCGTTGCAAAATAACAGCTGCGCGTGCATTGCTATAAACTGATGCTATTTTTCCTTTATGGCGTACGATATCGTAGTTTTCCTTGATGAACTCTACGTTACTGTGGTCAAGCTTAGCCAACTCATCAATATCAAAGTTCAAAAACGCTTTTTGATAACCTTCACGCTTTCTCAAAACCGTTAACCAACTCAGACCTGCTTGCGCGCCTTCTAGGGTTAGACACTCAAATAAATGCCTATCATCAAAGCTAGGTATGCCCCATTCATTGTCGTGATAATGTCGCTCAATCTGGGTGTTTTGTGCCCACCCGCACGTGCCGTCATCTGGCGCTATGAAGGTGGATTGCTGTGGTTTACTCATTACACCTGCTCTATCTTGATGTTGTGAAATAGACGATATAACACAGGTACCACGATAAGTGTTAGTACCGTTGCAAATCCTAACCCAAACATGATGGTTACAGCCATAGGCTTAAAGAAGATATCTGGAAGCAGCGGTATCATGCCCAAAATAGTGGTAATTGCCGCCATACACACAGGGCGAACGCGACTTAACGCCGCCTCAACAACCGCATTATAGGGTTCTTTACCGGAGTGCATTTCAACCTCTATCTGGTCTATCAATACAATTCCGTTCTTAAGTAGCATTCCCGAAAGACTTAAAAAGCCCAATAGCGCCATAAAGCCAAACGGGGTATCCAATACCAGCAATCCAGTAGCAACACCAATCACCGCCAGTGGCACCGTCATCCAAACTATTAATGGCTCTTTTACCGAATTAAACAAAAATACCGTTATTAAGAACATAAACAGATAACCCATAGGCATCGTTTGGAATAACGAAGCTTGAGCATCTCTAGATGACTCATACTCCCCGCCCCACTCAAGGCTATAACCCGACGGTAATTGTATGGCTTCAATCTGATCTTGTAGGCGTTTTTGCAATGTTGCGGCGGTCTCTTCACCTAATAGATCGGGGTCGGCCATGATAGTTAGCATGCGTTTGCGGTTCTTACGCACAATCAGAGGATCTTCCCAGCGCACTTCATATCCCAACATAATTTGCTGTAATGGAATATATTCACGCAGTGCTGGGCTCCAGATTTTCAAGCTCTCTATATTACGAAAATCTACGCGCTCTTCTTCGGTTAATCGTCCAACAATTGGCATTAGCGTCGTACCATCACGGTATACACCAATCGATTTTCCAGAGAATGACATTTGCAAGAAATCATCCATATCAGACTTAGTAATACCGTAACGGCGCGCCTGACTCTCATTGAAGATAGGCTCTAGCACTTTGGTACGCTCACGCCAATCATGACGAATGTTGGTTGTACCAGGATCGGCGTTCATAATGTCAATCACCTGTTTTGCAATAGTACGCAAAACCGTTGGGTCTGAACCAATCACTCGAGCTTCAATTTTCGCTCCTCCCCCAGGACCAAGCTCAATTTTTTTAAGCTTATAATTTACCTCCGGAAAACTGCTTGCGATATATTCTCGATAGCGCTTCATCAAATCATCAAGCACCTCGTAATTAGCCACACGAGTAACAATTTCACCGTACGATGCGTAGGATTTTTCTGGAGTATAAGTCAGCATAAAGCGTTGCAAGCCTTTACCTGCCGTCGTTGTTACATGCTCAACCCCTTCTTGCTCCAATAACCAACTCTCAATCACCTTAAGTTTGGTATTGGTGGTGCGGATATCGGTCCCTTCCGGTAGCCAGATGTCTGATAAGAACATTGGTGTGGTTGATGATGGGAAGAATGCCTGCTTGATATAAGTAAAGCCATATAGACTCCCCATCAGCAGGCTGACTAATACAATCACGGTTAACCACGCACGTCGCATGCAAAAATCGAGAAACTTCTTATAAATGACAAATACAAAGCCGTTATACGGGTCACTATTGGCATCGTGTTGCTGTTTTTGCCCTCTAAAAAAGATATCTGCAAAAAACGGCGTCAATGATATCGCTGTAAACCACGATAGCATCAAGGAGATAAGGAGAACGGTGAATAGCGTGCCGCAGTATTCTCCGGTCGAATCTTGCGAAAGACCGATAGGAGCAAACGCTGTTACCGCAATCACGGTCGCACCAAGTAATGGCCACTTCGTTTGGGTCACAATATCGGTTGCCGCTTGCAAGCGTGTTCTTCCCCGCTGCGTTCCGACCAGTATTCCTTCGACGACGACAATGGCATTATCCACCAGCATCCCCAGTGCTATCACTAATGCACCAAGGGAGATACGTTGCAGTTCTATATCTAGGTAGTTCATAAACACAAACGTACCCAAAACGGTTAATAGTAGGATCAGCCCAATCAATAAACCTGACCGCAACCCCATAAAGAACAGCAATACCACAATGACAATGGCAACCGCTTGACCTAGGCTGACTACGAAACCGCTTACTGATTTGTCTACTTCTTTGGGTTGGCTATAGATCTCTTGTATATCAATACCTACTGGCTGTTGATATTTAAGCTCTGCCAGTCTTTTATCAACCATCTCA
This sequence comes from Vibrio gallicus, assembly GCF_024346875.1. NCBI lineage: Bacteria > Pseudomonadati > Pseudomonadota > Gammaproteobacteria > Vibrionales > Vibrionaceae > Vibrio > Vibrio gallicus. The sequence continues at coordinate 1,051,689 of NZ_AP024871.1, read as the reverse complement.
CCAATACTGACTACATTAACTCCAGCATTAAATGAGACCCCCATATTAAGCGCGAGATTGCCTTTGAAGGTAATAATATTCGATGGCACATCGACATAACCTTTTTTTACCTGAGCCACATCTCGAAGATAAATCAGCCCTTCGGTGGTTTCATCGGTAATAATCAGATCGCCAAGCTGTTCGACATCCTGAAATTCGCCTGTTGGGTGAATACGAACATATTCATCGTCAACTCGAATCGCACCCGCGGGAGCAATAATATTTTGCGTACTCAACAGGTTAAAAACCGTATCTGGTGATATTCCAAGGCTAGTTAAGCGCTTCATCGACATCTCAATGAATACTTGCTGTTGCTGATCACCGGTTACTGACACCTTACTTACGCCATCAACCAACTCCAATTCACGCCGTAAATAATCCACGTAATCCAGGAGCTCTTTGTTGGAATAACCTTCCCCGGTAACCGCGAGTAATATCCCATACACATCACCAAAATCGTCAATAACCGAAGGCGGATTTACCCCTGGAGGTAGTGAGCCTTGAATATCATTCACTTTGCGACGCAGTTCATCCCATATTTGCGGAAGATCATCCGGGCCATAGTTGTTCTTCATGGTGACGGTTATCTGTGATAAACCGCGGCTAGAAATAGAATTAACCTCATCCACATAGGTTAACTGTTGAATGGCTTTCTCAATTGGATAGGTCACCTCTTCTTCAACTTGCTGCGGGGTAGCTCCGGGGTATGAGGTAACGACCATAGCATCCTTGATGGTAAATGCGGGGTCTTCGAGTCTTCCTAATCCAAAGAAAGCGAAGGTACCACCTATCAAGAATATAAGGGATATCATCCAGCTAATTACTCTATTATGAATAAAGTATGCCGCAATACCTTTGATATCTTCATCGTTAGACTGCTCAGCGACTTCCTTGCTCATTGTGCAGTCTCCTGTTTAATCACCTTCACTGACGCTCCCTCTCTCAGTTGCGCTAATCCCTTAACAACTAGGGTTTCCTCTCCCACCAGTCCGCTTATTACCTGAACCGTATTATTATTTATATTACCCAGTTCTATTTGCTGTTTGCGTACCTTATCGCCCTCTAATAACCATACGTATTTCTCGGTTCTATCTAGGCTGTCTCCATCCATATTCACTACGGCGCTAAATGGAACCTGAGTACCAATACTGACATTTAGGCCTGCGTCACTACTCTTGGCTGTCACCTCAACTGCCATCCCATCTAAAATCAGTTCTTTTTCAGGCATCGGCATAGTTAAGGTTACGTTGTAAGTTCCCGATTTAGGGTCCGGTTCTGTAGTAAATTCCTTGATTGTCGCCTCATACACATTGCCACTTTGTACTTTAACCTTCGCCACTACCTTTCGAAGGTCTCTTTGAGTAGGCTGATGAATAAACAGACGGTCGGGAATTTGGATCAACACCTCAATCTCTTCGACACTATGGATGTTTACAATCTGTTGTCCAACTTGGATATTCTCGAATCGGTCAATATTCACCCGGGAAATTACGCCATCAATAGGAGCCTGTAATGAGGTAAATTTTAGATGCATCTTAGCGAGTTGCAGCTGCACAAGTGCAATCTGACGCTTGGCAGCCAATTCATCAAATTGGGATTGTGCAAGTAATCCTTTTTTAACCAGAGGTCGCGAGCGACGATACTGACTGTTAATGGCGTTATATGAAGCACGCGCGGTATCGACATTAATATTAAAATCACGGGTATCAAGCCGCGCAATAAGGTCGCCCTTCTTTACGATATCACCTTCATTTACGACTAGCTCTACCACCTCTCCTGCAACCCTAAAGCTTAAATGAGAGCGGTGCGCCGCATGTGCGACCGCGGGGAAAAATAAGCGATCTGTTACTGTATGCTTTCCTAATGCCATGACCTCAACATTTGCAATATGGGAAATCGGCTCTACTGCCTTACGCTCGCACCCCAAAAGCCCCATAAAAAGCGTTACAATCAGCAAGGGTTTCATTAATTGAACCATCATAGTCCGCGCTCCTTAATCCACTCTCTGACCTTCATTCCAGATTCAAGCTCGGTGACCCCCGACACAACAATCTGGTCGCCATCAAGTAAACCACTGGTGACAGCACCTTTATCATCGGTCGACACCGCGACTTGCTCTACCTGAGATTGCTCATCAATACGCCATACACATTGCTTTTCACCGCATTGGTATAACGAAGTAGTAGGTAATACAGATGCGCTAGAACGCGGGATCAAGGTATGAATATGGCCAGACATACCGGGTAAAATGCCAATGTCTTTGGGACGCTGCATTATCATAGTTACTTTATAACTGCCGGTTGCGGGATCAGATTCGGTATCAATTTCTTGGAAAGTAAGGGGGAATTCACGGTCGGGAAAGGAGTCAAACACCATTTTAGAATGCACACCACCACTATTGCTAAAGCGGCTAAAGAGTGAATCTGGTAGCTGAAAAATCACTTTTAATAACGCATCAGATTGAATATTCATCACCCCGTGTTTGGCGGAAACATATTCAAAATTATCAATATTGATAATTGAGATAGTCCCCTCAAACGGCGCTATCAGCTTTGCATAGCTGTAATTCGCATCCGCTTGTTCAAACGCCGCCCGCGCAGATTTTTGATTCGCAACAGCTTGATCAAATTCTTGCTCTGACACCACCTTATCTTTGATCAGGGTTTGCATACGCTTAAACTGAACATTTGCCAGAGTAAAATTGGCTTTGGCTTGCGAGCGAAGCAGCTTATATTCTTCATCATCAAGGCGCGCTAATACCTCACCTTGTCTCACCTGTTGACCCGCATTAACAGGCAGGTCTATTAACTCCCCTGGAACGCGAAAAGCCAAAACCGCACGGTCTCCCGCGCTGGAAGTTGCTGGGAAAACCCGTTCAAAAGGCTTGTCTCCCACCGATACGGTAAAAAATTTTGCTGGCCGAGATTCAGGCTCTGGGATGGTGTCTTTTTCTTTCGAACACGCTGATATCCCTAAAGCGCACACTGATAATGCAATCCAATGGAGGCGCATAACTCATCCTTGTTTAATTACTTCTATTAAACATAGATGTATCAATATGTTAACGCCATTTTTATTACATAAAATATCAACTAATTAACGATCAATGAGTTGGGTAGAAAGCGGTAGGTTAGCAATACTTTATGGTGAGCATTGAAAGTATCGGTATATTTGATTGTGATAGTGAAAACGAAAAGCCTTTCTGATGCGCACTACAGATCGCGAAAAGCCTTGTTGGTTTTATAGGTGTCCGAGGTTACATAAGCCTCTAGTGACCGTAGGGAGCCTTCCATGTGCTTGAAATCCGTATCCAGTATATTTAGTAAATCCTGCGCTGAACGTCCTGATTGCCAACTTTTTTGCTTCATCTGATGGTCAAACTGCTGTTGATTTGATTGAAAAATCTGTGGGGTTTGTTTTTCTAACATTAGGCTGGCTGCAAAATACACCAATACCATTAAAAAACCACCACCTAACAAGGTTGCCGATACCACTAAAATGCGTACCACCCATACTTCTAACCCAAAGCGCGCAGCGACGCCCGCGCACACCCCAGAGAGTTTTCCATTATGAGTATCCCGATACAATCCATTCATGATTTATTTCTCCACTCAGGCGTTTGCGCATCAAGCAGACTCTCTAAAATGTCTATCCGTTGCTTCATCTGTATCGCTTGAGTAGAAAGCTGTTGCAGCTGCTCTCTTTGCTGGTCAGTCAATCCTCGGTCAAGCTTACGTTGGCTACGATAATGTAAAATTAGCCATAAAGGCGCAACGAAGATTAAAAATATAGCGAGTGGTATTGCAATCAATGCTGTCGACATTGCGCCCCCTATTGGTCTTTATTGATATTTTGCTTCATTTTTTGAAGCTCTTTTTCTATTTCATCATCAGCGCTAAGTTCAGCGAACTCTCTATCCAATGATTTGTGTTCATCGTTTAGCTCATAGCTTTCAGCATCGGCCTCTAGACGGTCAATTTTCTTTTGATACTCTTCAAATTTTGCCAGTGTATCTTCGGTACGACCACTGTGTAAGTGTTGTTGAACCTGCTTACGACTGTTAGCCGCATTTTGACGCATCACCAGTGCCGACTGCCTAGAGCGCGTTTCAGTGATTTTGTTCTCGAGTTTACTCACCTCACCGGTAAGCTTAGAGATTGTTTCCTCGACTAAGCTTTGCTCTGCATGCAAACCCTGCAGTAATTTGGCGACCCGCTGCTTTTCAATTAACGCAGCTCTTGCAAGTTCTTCTCTACCTTTACTTAACGCAAGATTGGCTTTGTGTTGCCATTCTTCAATTTGAGTTTCAACCTGTTCAACGCGTCGGGATAGATCTTTTCTTTCAGCTAACGCCTTGGCCGAATTAGTACGCACCTCAACCAAGGTATCTTCCATCTCTTGAATAATAAGACGAATCATCTTTTCAGGATCTTCTGCTTTATCCAATAAGGCATTGATATTTGAGTTGACGATGTCTGCAAAGCGCGAAAAAATACCCATTGTTTCTCCAACCTAAATCAGTTTATTCCTCCATTTTACATTCAAATCGAGTGCCAAGTTTTTACATACTCAACAGATAATCCTGAAACTTGTTTTTAAACAATAAGTTAAAAACAGGAACTGCGTTACAGAATTCACATTAGTCAATCATTTGCACTTGACTAATCTCAAGGATGGCAAAATATTAACCATATTATGGTTAATTTGGCTAATAACATGAAACAACAAACCCTTTTGGGACAGTCCAGTGCTTTTTTAAGTGTATTAGATAAGGTGTCGCGTGTAGCCGCAATTAACCGGCCAGTGCTTATCATTGGAGAACGTGGCACAGGTAAAGAGTTGATTGCTCGACGGCTGCATTATCTGTCTCAACGTTGGGATAAACCGTTAATTAACCTCAATTGTGCAACCCTCAATGAGGGCGTGGTTGATTCGGAGTTGTTTGGACACGAAGCTGGCTCGTTTACTGGTGCCAAAGGGCGCCATCAAGGACGCTTTGAGCGTGCAGAAGGAGGAAGCCTGTTTTTAGATGAACTGGCAACCGCCCCTTTATATGTACAAGAGAAACTACTGAGAGTCATTGAATACGGCGAATATGAACGCGTCGGGGGCACCCAAAAACTCGAGTGTAATGTGCGCCTAATCTGTGCAACCAACGCCAACCTGCCTGAGTTGGCTCAACAAGGAGAATTTCGAGCCGATCTCCTTGATAGGTTAGCATTTGATGTTTTAGTTCTGCCACCCTTAAGAGATAGGCAGCAAGACATTCCACTATTAGCCGAGCACTTTGCCATCAAGATGTGCCAAGAATTGGGCTATGAACTCTTTGCAGGATTCAGTACTCGCACCCTACAAAGTCTGATCGCCTACCCGTGGCCAGGTAACGTACGAGAGCTTAAAAATGTTGTGGAGCGGGCTGTATATCAAAACCCTAACCCTGAGTTGGCCATTGATACACTGGTATTTGACCCTTTTACTTGTGCTAAGCCCACTCAAGAGCACCACACCTCTACCTCAATCACTCTTCCGCTTAACTATAAACAGTGGCTTTATCAGCAAGAGAGCCAAATACTTACCCAAGCCTTAGCACAAGCTAAACATAACCAGAAACAAGCCGCGCAATTATTAGGTTTGAGTTACCATCAATTTAGAGGAATGTTGAGAAAATATAAAATGGTTTAGGATCAACAATTAAACACGCCTTTGATATTGGAGGTTATCTAGGATAAATGCTAAATTAGCTAGATCAATTCAAGAAAAATCTTTGGTGTTTCACCATATGAAAGCTGACTTTTGGCGAGTAACTAAAACCGCGGTCCTGTTGATTACAGGCATAGTCCTTATGGGCTGCGACGATACAGCGGATAATAATCAGATCAAACAAGATGGTTTTATCTTCTGTGGTCAAGGTACACCACAATCATTGAACCCGCAGCGAGTGGACAATGATATTGCTGCAGAAGCGCTTGCCCCTCAACTGTTCAATACCTTAGTTGAGTTATCTAAAGACGACCAAAAACCCAAACCAATGCTTGCTAGCAGTTGGCAAATAAGCGATGACAAGACGGTATACACCTTTACCCTTCGTCACAATGTAAGCTTTCAGCACACAAAATGGTTTACACCAACACGCACAATGAATGCCAGTGATGTTGTGTTTACGTTTAATCGAATCTTAGATAGCCGACACCCCTTTCACTATGTTGGCAGTGCTCAGTATCCGTGGTTTACTGGGATCGGATTTGGCGAAACAGTTAAAAGCATTGAGGCCCTAGATGACAGCCACGTTAGGTTTACCCTTAATCACCCTGACAATACATTTTTAGCCAATCTATCAACTATCTATACAGGTATCCAGTCCAAAGAGTACGGCGATTTATTGATAAAATCCGACCTAAAAGGCTACATTGATAGTCATCCTGTGGGTACTGGCCCCTTTTATTTGGATGGTTTTAGTGTTAATGACTATATTCGCCTGCGCCGCAACGAAAATTACTGGCGTGGCATGCCTAAAATGAAACAGGTAGTATTTGATATCTCCTCACGCGGCACAGGCACTCTAGCCAAGTTATTACGCAATAAATGTGATGTCTTATATGCTCCTAAATCAAGTCAAATACCGACCATTCAACGTAACCCAAGTCTTGTGTTGCAAGCTCACCCAAGCATGAATGTGTCGTTTATTGCATTACATGCCTTTCATCCCGCCCTTAGCGACCCAAGAGTAAGAAAGGCAATAAGCCTTGCGGTTAACCGTGAAGCGATTATCGAGTCCGTATATTATGGCTATGGTACACCGGCCTACTCTATTCTACCGCCAGAATCTTGGGCATATAACAATGACACCACATCGATACGATATGACCGGAACTATGCTCGAGCACTATTGCGCGAAGCAGGTTATAGCAAGGGTTTAGAGCTTTCCATTTGGGTTCAAGTTGAGCCTACGGTATACAATCCAAGCCCTCGAAAAGTCGCTGAATTACTGCAATCAAACTTTGCGGATATTGGCATTAAGCTAAATATATTGCTTGATGAGCGCCTAACAAGAACACAAATTCGCGAGCGAACATCGGCAGACATGGTTCTTACGGGTTGGAGCGCAGATACAATGGACCCAGATAACTTTTTCAGGCCACTGTTATCATGTGATGCGCAAAATGCAGGACTAAACATATCCACTTGGTGCAATTCCGATTTTGATTTTTTACTCGATCTGGCAAAGGAAACCACCGAACAACGATATCGTTTGAATCTCTACCGACAGGCTCAGAATATATTAAATCAAGAGGTGCCTATTGTGCCTATAGCGCACGGCATGCAGTTTCAAGCCAAACATAATTCACTTAAGGGCTTTGATACCAGTGCCTTTAATACCTTGAGTTTTGAGAATGTAGAGAGGGAACAATAAGTGTTTATCTACACCATACGCCGTCTCAATCTCTTCATCATTACCCTACTCATTTTATCTTTGATTGGGTATTCGATTTTACGACTCGATCCGACATCGCCTTGGGCTATCAACGACTTCTGGCCTGGCTGGCAGGAGTACCTGACACAATTGTCACACCTAAATCTAGGTAACAATGCCAATGGCGAGCCTGTGTTTAATGATGTACGTATTGTATTTAGTGCGACACTTGAGCTTTGCACCCTGGCCTTCGTACTTGCTCTGTGTATCGGTCTCCCTTTGGGAACGATAGCCGGCGTTCGTATGAATAAATGGTCGGATAGAATTATTTCTTTCATTTCGATGGCGGGATATTCAGCGCCACTATTTTGGGTCGCTTTGCTTTTAGTGATGCTTTTCTCCCTACAGTTGGAGTGGTTACCTATATCAGGTCGCTATAACCTTTTGTACGATATCGACCATGTCACTGGCTTCTCATTAGTCGATGCGTGGCTAAGTGACTCTCCTGATCGCAAAGCTGCGTTTAGTAGTGTTCTTAAGCACCTTATCTTACCTGCATTCGTGCTAGCACTCGCCCCTACTACGCAGTTTATTCGACTCATGCGCGCCTCCGTAGCAGATGTGATTGGGCAAAACTATATCCGGGTAGCTAAAATAAAAGGCTTATCCCGCGCAGAGATCATGTTTCAACATGTATTGCGAAATGCGATTCCACCGCTGTTACCTATGATTGGAGTACAGCTTTCCAGTATGCTGACCTTTGCTATTATCACCGAGTCTATTTTTAACTGGCCTGGAATTGGGCGCTATCTATTAGATGCCCTTGCGACTCGCGACTACGTGGCGATACAAGCTGGGGTTATGGTGGTTGCTACCTTCGTTCTAGCAACACAAATCCTGTCCGAATTGGTCGGCACTCTTATCAACCCACTAGCTCGTAAGGAATGGTATGCTAAACACTAGTGTGTATCTGGAAGAGAACATTCCAACCCAAAGAGAGCGCTTTTGGCGACATTTTCGTAGCAACAATTTGGCTATGTTTGGGCTATGGAATCTCGGTGTTATTGCGATTATCACTCTAACCGCAACCCTAATATCACCCCATGACCCAATTGTTCAGTCTTCGGTTCTGCTACAACCCCCCTCTTGGGCAAGAGAAGGTAGCATCGAATACTTCTTAGGAACGGACGACCTTGGCCGCGATATTTTATCTAGACTATTGATGGGTTCGCAGCTTACGATTGGCTCTGCATTATTGATTACCTTTATTGCCGCAATCGTCGGCAGTACTATCGGTGCACTTGCAGGCATGACTCGCGGGTTACTATCTAGCATATTAAATCACCTGCTTGATGTGGTGATGTCTATTCCATCCTTATTACTAGCACTGATTTTTGTGGCCTTCTTAGGGACTGGATTGGTACCTATTATGTTGGCAATCGGCCTTGCGCTTATACCGCGATTTATTCGCTCTGCCTATCAAAATATCCATGCTGAAGTCGACAAGGATTACATTATGTCGGCGAAGTTGGATGGTGCCGATAATTGGTATTTGTTGACAGTTTCTATCTTACCTAATGTTTTGACCGCATTTGTGGCTGAGTTTACCTTTGCATTAACTATCGCCATTTTGGATATCACTGCGCTTGGTTTTCTTGGTCTTGGTGCACAAGCCCCAAGCCCAGAATGGGGAGCGATATTAGGTGACTCGGTAGAGCTCATCTATCTTGCCCCTTGGACCGTTGTATTACCTGGTTTAGTTATTATGTATACCGTTATTACGATTAACCTTGTCGGTGAAGGCATGCGTGACGCACTTAATGCGGGAGTTGAATAGATGCCAGTTTTAGACTTTCGACACGTTACGATAGAAATTGAAACGCCTCATGGCCTAGTAAAGGCCGTTGACCGAATGAGTATCACCCTAAATGAAGGTGAAATTCGCGGGCTAGTAGGTGAATCGGGTTCAGGAAAGAGCTTGATAGCAAAGGCTATCGTTGGCCTAAGCAAACACAACTGGCGGGTTACCGCAGATAGAATGCGGCTAGGTGATATCGACCTTTTATCCCTCAACCGTAGGGAGCGTAGAAAGGTTATCGCCGAGCAAATTGGCATGATATTTCAAGAGCCATCTACCTGCTTAGACCCGAGTGAGCCGGTTGGTCAGCAATTAGCTGAATCTATTCCATCAAGAACATTCAAGGGTAAAATTTGGCAACGTTGGGGATGGCGCAAAAAAACATCGATTGCCCTGCTGCACAAAGTCGGTATCAAAAACCACTCCCGCGTTATGCGCAGTTATCCCTATGAGCTTACCGATGGTGAGTGTCAGAAGGTGATGATTGCAATGGCGATTGCGGCCAAGCCTAAAATATTGATTGCCGATGAGCCGACCAATGACCTTGATCCTATCACTCAAACACAAATCCTTAAGTTGTTGAGCCGCATGAATCAGGTTAACAATACGACGTTACTGTTAATAGGCCATGATCTTGCCACTATTACCCAGTGGGCAACTAAGATCACGGTTATGTATTGCGGTCAAAGTGTCGAATCGGCGCCAACCGAGAAGCTTTTAAACGCACCTAAGCACCCTTACACCCAAGCACTGCTTGAAGCGGTGCCCGATTTTAATGGTTGGTTACCACATAAACAAAAGCTGCAATCGCTGTCTGGTAGTATCCCTCCCCTTCAGCACCTTCCTATTGGATGCAGATTGGGGCCACGCTGTCCTTATGCCCAACACCGTTGTGTAAAAGCGCCACAATCTAAAAAAGAGAAAGACCACAAATACAACTGCCACTTCCCCCTAAACACTAAGGTGAAAGCATGAGTTCGCTGTTAGAGGTGCGCAACCTCAGTAAAACGTTTGTCAATCGATACGGACTATTTCGTAAGCAACACCTTGAAGCGGTAAAGCCGGTTAGCTTTTCTCTTGAGCCGGGGCAAACCTTGGCTCTGATAGGACAAAACTCCTCAGGAAAGTCTACCTTAGCCAGAATGCTAGCTGGGGTTATCGAGCCTACGTCAGGGGAGATATTTGTTAACGGTGAAAAACTGGAACATAAAGATTATTCTACCCGCTGCAAATTGATTCGAGTCATATTTCAAGACCCTAACTTATCGCTCAATCCTCGAATTCAGATAGGGAAAATCTTAGAGGGGCCACTAAAAAGAAACACAAATATGCCGCCTGAGGCGAGAAAGAAGCGCGTCCATGACACATTGCGCCGCGTTGGACTGCTACCAGAGCATGCCTATTTCTATCCTCAGATGCTCGCTGCTGGGCAAAAACAGAGAGTCTGTATTGCACGCGCTCTTATCCTGCAGCCTTCTATAATAATAGCGGATGAGGCTCTTAATGGCTTAGATATGGCAATGCGCTCACAGATCATCAACCTGTTATTAGAGCTGCAAGATGAGATGGGCGTTTCCTTTATCTATGTGTCACAACAAATTGGAATCATTAAACATATCTCCGATAAAGTCATGGTCATGGCGCAAGGTGATGTGGTTGAATCTGGTGATACATTGCAGGTACTAAGTGAGCCTCAGCATTCTATTACGCAAAAATTAGTCGACAATCATTTTTATAAGAACCGAAACTACAATCGCTGTTAGGCATAACTGCTTGTAAGTGTAATAAGGAAGAGTATATGAATTGGTACATCATGGCGTTAAAGAAATACGCTACATTTAGCGGGCGTGCGCGTAGAAAAGAGTTTTGGTACTTCTTTTTAATCAATATGTTAGTTGGATTTTCACTGGCATTTGCTGATCAATTAATGGGCAATTTAAACCCAGAAACTGGTCGTGGGTTATTAAGCGGGATCTATACACTGTTTATGTTTATTCCCTATATTGCAGTTGGCGTGCGCAGACTGCATGATACAAACCGCTCTGGATGGTGGATGTTGATTGTTCTAATTCCAATTATCGGAATTATCGCGCTGCTGATTTTCATGGCACTAGATAGCGATTCAGACAGTAATCAATATGGTGCTAGCCCTAAATCATTAGCTTAAAACACTCATAAGTGTTTATAACAGACAAAAAAAAGCCCCATACATTTATATCATATGGGGCTTTTTCTAAATTTGAATTAGCACACTAGGCTAAATCGACACTGAACAATTAAACCAGTTCAGCTTGCAACCATGGCCAGCCTTGCTTCTTACGGCTAAGGGTGTTTTCCATCATTAGCACACCATTATCGGCATGCTTATTCAGTTTTTCAGCCCACTCGCCTTTAAACAATAGACGAGTTGTTGCCGTGGTGATGTCGGTTAACATTACTGCTGCAAACGCTAAATCTTGCTCTGCACAACGACGCTCTAAGTCTTGCTCTAACGCTTCAATTTGACCATCTACTTGCTCAAGAGTCGCAAGTTCAATCTGACCAACAACAACATCACGACCATTAAATGGGTATGCTTTTAGGTCTTTTTCTACTAGCTCTGCTGGAGACAAACCTTCAATATCAGTTTTTGCAATAAGAAGTGCCTTAATAAACCCTTCTAGGTCTTCAACACCTGCAATTTTCGCTAGCGCTTCAACCGCATCTTTATCTTTTTGAGTACACGTTGGAGATGCAAAGCCTACCGTATCAGACAGGATTGCAGACATCATTGCTTTTGCAATTGCAGGAGCAATTTCAGTGCCTTCGATATTGAACATATTAAACAATACTGTACAAGAACAGCCTACTGGCCAGATCCATGCTTCTAATGGGTTAACTGTCATTACATCACCAAGGCGGTGGTGATCGACAATGCCTAAGATCTCAGCTTGCTCCACATCATCCGGAGCTTGAGCAAGATCGCTATAGTCAACTAGCCAGATCTTTTCACCCGCTACAGAGTCACGAAATTCAGGTTGTTCAAGGCCCGCTTGCTCTAGAATATGTTGAGTCTCACGGTTGATTTCTCCTTGGCGAACAGGCTTTGCATCTAAGCCACGCGCTTTGAGAAGTTCCGTTGCAGCAAGTGCCGCGCAAATGCTATCGCTATCTGGGTTTTTATGACCAACAACTAAAATCATCACTAATCCTATAATGGTTTATCTAATGTTACGTCTATTATTAAACGTGGTAATGTCACTATTATACCCAATCAACCACAAGTTACTAGCAATTGCATATGAGATGCATAGCGACAATTTATTCCTCTATTGTCTTGCTAAACATAGTCAGAGATTGGCTAGATTAGTTGCATAAACCACGCTTTGATGGTGAATCACGCTGCTAAGCCAACAAACATTCATCATTTAACTCAAATTTGACATCAATAAGCACAGAACCTCTATCAATTTTGGTCACTGCGGTGTAAGGTTTTCGACGCTTAAGATTCGTTGACTAACAAGTTGAAATACATGTTTAATTTCGCCAATTTTTACCAACTCATTGCCCAAGACACGCGCTTGCACTCTTGGCTAGAAATATTACCCAAGCAGCTGATTGACTGGCAGCGAGCTGAACACGGTGATTTTGATCGCTGGATACGAGCGCTCAATAAGATCCCCGAGCTAACACCCGATAATATAGAGCTAAAATATGAGGTTAGCGTTTCTAATTCTCAGCCATTGATTGAAGGTGAGAAAAAGAAGCTAGAGAACCTGCTCAAGACCTTCCATCCTTGGCGCAAAGGTCCATTTACCCTGCATGACATTCATATCGACACCGAGTGGCGTTCTGACTGGAAATGGGATCGATTACTTCCACATATTACACCTTTGAAAGGACGCTCAGTATTGGATGTCGGATGTGGCAATGGCTACCATATGTGGCGTATGCTCGGTGAAGGTGCACGCCTTTGTGTGGGAATTGACCCTTCACATCTATTCCTCGTTCAGTTTGAAGCAGTGCGTAAATTGATGAACAACGATCAGCGAGTTCATCTGCTACCACTTGGAATAGAACAACTGCCAGAGCTTAAGGCCTTCGATACCGTATTTAGTATGGGCGTGCTTTATCATCGCCGCTCTCCCCTTGACCACATAATGCAGCTCAAAAACCAACTGCTGCCTGGCGGCGAATTGGTTCTTGAGACCTTGGTTATCGACGGAGATGAGAACGCAGTCTTAGTTCCAGCTGATCGCTATGCCCAGATGCGTAATGTCTATTTTTTCCCTTCCGCTAAAGCATTAAAGGTTTGGATGGAAAAATGTGGACTAGTGAACGTGCGAATTGTCGATGAGAACGTTACATCCTTAGGTGAACAGCGCAGCACAGATTGGATGACGCACAACTCTCTTCCTGAATACTTAGATCCGACAGATCCAAGTAAAACAGTTGAAGGGTATCCGGCTCCAAGAAGGGCAATATTGATTGGCGAAAACCCTCAATAGTTCAACCAACCCTCAAACGAAAAAATGAGTTATTTGTGATATAACACGTTGATACTTCACGAAGAATTCAATATAGGCTACACTCGAACAAGAAGACTAGAAAAGCCACTGGTTGCATAAAATCTAGTAACTTGGCGATTATAAAATATAACTAATAGGTATAAGTTCATAATGCTCAAGTATATTGTCACTTTATCCGGCGCTTTGTTACTTTCCGGATGTGTCACCTCCAAGCAAGCGCAAGAGGAAGAACGACAATTTAGACAGGAGTCAATACAAGCGGTTGAGCAATCAGAGCAAAATATAAACACCCAAATTGCTGCTCTAAGAGCCACCATTGAGACTCAAAACTCAACGATTAAGAAGCTGCACACTAATGTGGGTAGGCTTTCATACCGAGTTGATAACCTTGCAAAACAGAACGCTAGACAACTACTCGCAAAAACTGAGGAAGCACCGAAACCTATTATCATCCCATCTAAGCCTATTGCAGATACTCAGACCGTATTAGGTGCCATTGAGACCGTGGAGTTTGAACAAAACAAGATCAGTTTTGAGGCGCGCATTGATACTGGAGCTGAAACCTCATCGCTCAATGCAAAACAGGTTCAAATGTTCGAACGAAATGGCAAAAAATGGGTTCGCTTTGATGTATCAAACGACAGCAGTGACAACGCTGAACCGGTATGGATGGAGGCCAAATTTGTGCGTTATGCCAAGGTTCGCCAATCCAATACCGATAAGGCCCTACGCCGCCCAGTAATTAAGCTTTGGATTACCGTTGGTAACATACGACAGGACACCCTGTTTACATTAGCCGACCGTACCCATATGGATCATGATGTTCTTTTAGGAAGGGAATTTATCAAAGACATCGCATTAGTAGATGTAAGTAAAACTTACGTTCAAACCAAACCACTAAAGTGACATTTTAGGTCGCATCGAGAATAAGGATTGTTATGACTTCACGAGTGCCGTTTTATATATTTATTGCCTTGTTGGTTGTCGCGGGTGCAACATTAATGTACATGCGACACGACTCTTACGGGGTACCTTGGACCCCAGGTGATAGTCGTGAATTATGGGATGTAGAAGCACGAGTCGAGCTCGTTGCGCAGGGTGAACCAGTTACGGTTTCTTTAGCCGCTCCTAGTACACAAAATGGTTATACCTTAGTAGATGAATCCACCTCATCTCCAGGTTATGGGGTCGCATTTGTGTCCTCTGACATAGGCAGACGAGCAGAGTGGAGTGTACGCCACGCACAAGGCCCACAAACCATCTATTATAAGGCTCAATTTCTTGTAGACCCTCAAGCTAAGGTGAAACAAATCGCTCCCGATGGCGATATTGTACCTCCAACATTTGATGGGCCTCAAGAGGCTGCGGCACAGGCTATTATTTCACAGGCAACTGAGCGCAGTGCTAACGATGAAACCCTTGCTCGTGAGATTATTCGCAAACTTAATGATGAGAATAGCCAAAACGCAGCACTACTATTGAATCAGTACACTAAGCCTGAGGCATTAGCTGCCCTGCTCTCTTACGCTAAAGTACCCAATAAAACCGTTGGCGTAATTCAATTAGAAGATGGACGCCGCCGCCAAACAATACAGCCTATGGTTGATGTTTGGAACGGAGATCATTGGTCACTATTTAATGCAGAAACCGGCGAACAAGGACAAGACGCAAATACCCTGATCTGGGATGAGTCGAACGTATCACTGCTCGACGTTACGGGAGGACGTAATAGCCAAGTACTGTTCTCTATGATTGCGCAAGATATAACCCCACGTGCCGCGACCAATAGCAAGGTTCGCTCTGACGACCTGCTGAACTTTTCAATCCACAGCTTACCCCTAGAAGAGCAATCGATGTTTAAGACCATCATGCTAATTCCTATTGGGGCATTTATCGTGGTGTTCTTAAGAATACTTATTGGCCTGAAAACATCTGGTACCTTCATGCCAGTGTTAATTGCGGTTGCCTTTGTTCAAACTCAATTATTAACCGGCATCGTCGGCTTCCTATTGATTGTAGGTACAGGTCTGGTAATTCGAAGTTATCTATCCAAACTCAACCTGTTACTGGTAGCACGAATATCCGCGGTGATAATAACCGTAATACTGATTATCTCAGTATTTACCATAGTGGCATTTAACATCGGCTTAATTGAGGGACTTTCAATCACCTTCTTCCCTATGATTATCCTGTCTTGGACTATCGAACGTATGTCGATACTGTGGGAAGAGGAAGGTGCCAAAGAAGTTATGCTACAAGGTGGTGGTTCACTGCTTACCGCGGTACTTGTTTACCTAGCAATGACCAACATCTATATCCAGCACCTAACGTTTAACTTTATTGGTGTTCAGCTGATTGTATTGGCGATGATTCTGATGCTAGGCAACTATACAGGCTATCGCCTAACCGAACTGCGTCGCTTCAAGCCTTTAGCGGAGGACTAGATTATGTTTAGTCAATTTACTTCGCCATCGAAGATCCGCTCCAAAGGCATTATGGGGATGAATCAACGCAATCACAGTTATATCAGTAAGTATAATGATCGCAGTAAATTCCCATTAGTTGATGACAAACTAAAGACTAAGGAAATCGCAAAGTTACACGGTGCCACAACGCCAGCGCTTATTGGGGTAATTAGCCAACAAGCTGAAGTAAAGCGCATCCATAACATGGTGAAAAACTGGCCTGGCTTTTGTATAAAGCCGGCGCAAGGTAGTGGCGGTAAGGGTATTTTAGTTATCCTTTCTCACAAAGATGGCGTCTATACCAAGCCATCTGGCGATACGGTAAATGAACAAGATGTTGAGCGGCATATCAGTAATACCCTCGCTGGGTTGTTCTCTCTTGGGGGGAAAAATGATGTCGCTGTAGTAGAAAACCTCATCAAGTTTGATGACTGCTTTAAAGGCTTCAGTTATGAAGGGGTTCCCGATGTACGGATTATCGTATTTAAGGGCTACCCAGTGATGGCAATGATGCGTTTATCGACCTCCAACTCAGACGGCAAAGCCAACCTTCACCAAGGCGCGGTTGGGGTCGGTATAGACATTGCGACAGGTAAGGCAGTAAGAGCGGTACAATATGACCTACCCGTCACTCACCACCCTGATACAGGTAAAGATCTTATGTCTTTGCAAGTACCGCACTGGGAAAGGTTACTTACCCTCGCCTCTAGTGCTTGGGAAATGACTGGGCTTGGCTATATGGGTACAGATATGGTTCTAGACCAAGAAGAAGGGCCTATGGTATTAGAGCTTAATGCTAGACCAGGGCTGGCAATACAAATAGCCAATGGGGCTGGGTTGCTACCTCGTCTTCATCATATAGAAAATTTAGCAACACCAATAGAATATCCAAAACCAGCAGAGCGCGTTGCCTACGCAGCTAAGCAATTTGGGACGGCATTTAAGTAATTTACTAACACTATCTTAGTCATGATGGATCTTAAGCCAGTAACGAAAGTTGCTGGCTTTTTTACATCATCGCCAATAGTTGCTTGTATACGCCTTACACCATGGCACATATTTTCCTGATTAATATTTCATCTGCAACACAACTAATGTATAAAGACGCTATGAAGATACCTAAAAGAATACAACCCTTAGTTGACGATGGTTTAGTTGACGAAGTGCAAAGCCAATTAATGAGTGGCAAAGAAGCCTCGGTGTACATTGTACGCTGCGGGGAAGAGACCCGTTGCGCCAAAGTCTACAAGGAAATAAATCAACGTAACTTTAAAAAGGCCGTCGCCTATCGAGAAGGCCGAAAAGTACGTAATAGCCGCCGCGCTAGAGCAATGGAAAAAGGCTCTGGCTTTGGTCGAGACCAGCAAGAAAAGGTGTGGCAAAGTGCTGAAGTTGATGCCTTGTATAAGCTTGCACAAGCAGGCGTTAGAGTACCAAAGCCTTTTGGTTGCTTTGATGGCGTGCTACTCATGGAGCTTGTCACCGATGAAGAAGGTTACGTTGCTCCACGGCTAAATGACGTGGTAATGAACCAGCAACAAGCTATTAAAGACCATCAAGTAATGATGGGCTATGTAGTTAAAATGCTGTGCGCGGGCATAATCCATGGTGATTTATCTGAATTCAACGTGCTAGTTGATGAATACGGCCCGGTAATTATTGACTTACCACAAGCGGTAAATGCAGCGGCCAATAATAATGCACAATGGATGCTCGCTCGTGATATCAACAATATTCGCGACTATTATGGTCAATTTGCCCCTGAGCTTCTTTCCACTGAATACGCTAAGGAAATCTGGTCCATCTATGAGAAAGGTGATTTAAAACCTGACACTGAGTTGACTGGACAATTTGAAGACGATAACTCGTTGGCGGATCTTGACTCAATAATGCAAGAGATCGATGCGGCTCGAATTGAAGAGCAAAATCGCAAAGAGCGCATTAAGGAACAAAAAGAAGGTATCGACGAAAGCAAGTTTAATTGGGCTGACACCCAATAGTTAACCCCCTAGCAAAGCTCACGCTTTACGTGATGAAAGTGGCATCCACTTGTGGTGCTATCTAGTACACAGTGCAAGCCACTTTCAATCACAAGGGTCAGTAAACTGCTATCTACAATCCAAAACCTATTTTTGGTAATTTACGCACCGAACGAACGCCCCAAGGTGATAAATCAGGTTTAGGCTGACCGGTAAAGTCACCTAGGCAAATATACCCTTTGGCTAAGTAACGATATAGAAAATCACCACCATTTAGAGACGCTGTTTTATCATCACCAACCGGCAACTTAATCCGCTCAACACGCAGATCGCGAGCAGTTTTAAACGCAGGGTAAACTGAAGATTTAATTGGATGAGAGTTAAGGTCTTGAAGAAGTGCCTTATCTGACATTTTTGCTGTTGTACGACTAAAGATCATAATAAGTCGCTTTTGTTGCTCTGATGAAACGATGAGCATTTCCATTACTGACTGTCCTTTGAAACAAACAAGTATATAGTAAGCCTGTCACTAACACGACCTAACTATTGAACAAAGGGAGAAACGCCTTTGTCACGCCTCCCCATTAACTATCAAATTATTGTTCCTCAACGATTTGATAGAACCTTTGTACATTTTTAGATACAGATCCCCAATGTGAGATAGCAACGCGCTGTTGATGGTAGTCGAATGCCGCCCTATTGATGAACTCTTCATAAACCTCAAATCGAGCTACTTCAGCAGCGCTCTGCGTTACCTCAAAAACAATACAGCCTTGCTCTTTAAGGGTGAGATTTTTATGTATTTCAAGCTCTTTAAGTATTATTGAAAGTTCACGCTCTGGAACAACAATGTGTCCTTTTAATATAACTTTGCACATAATTTCCTAAAATTCCTCATGTTTTAACTTACCTATCAGCCGGGTGGTTTACGCCATCATTGATAACCACATCCCAATTTCAAACGGATTTACACCATCAGATAACCCACATTAAAACCATATTCATTCGGACTAGAGCGCCTGAGGTGATGGGTATAAATACCGAAAATGGAACAAAAGTAATGCTTCGCTGTTTCCTAGAATGAATCTGGTGTTGTCCATCGCTATGGAATTTCGACTGTATTAAATTTAAAACATCGAGTTATTATTGGCTGACTCGTTAGGCACTAATTGAATTGAGTCCCAGTGCTCAACTATTTTTCCGTTTACATCGAAACGGAAAAAATCCATGGTGACGTACTCATCACCCTCAGGCCAGGTTTGCCTTGTATGCAAAGCGACAAGATCACCTTCAGCTATGACTCGTAAGAACTCAATATCCTTTTTTGGGTACTGTTGTGACATCTGGGTAAAATACTCAATAAAACCTTGCTTGCCATCAGCAACCATCGGGTTGTGCTGAACGTAATCATCACCCACATACAGCTCAACCGCTTTTGTCGGCTCACCCATATATGCTGTACGATAAAAAGCTATCGCGTTTTGTTTGTTCGCTTTACGTTGATTTGTCATCGTAGCCTCTTAAAATCGAAATAGATAACCCAAGCTTAATCTAGAACCATACTATGTAGCAAAAGATTGATATTGTGCAGCTAACTACTAGGTAAATGCATACTGCTCACCATTAATTTTTCGAAGGGCTATTCCCTGTAATAGTTAGCTACTTGCCATACGTATGGTAACCGCTGTTCTATCAAAGGAGCATTCTCGGTTGCTATAGTGAGTAATGTAGCGACAGGATCTAAAAGGGCTCCTATCTAGGAGCCCTTGGGTTATTTATTGAGTGCTTGTTTGTAGTGAACGCGGCATACCGAAACGTACTTATCATTACCACCGATGGCGACTTGATCCCCCTCTGAGATAGGGTTTCCATGCTCATCGGTGCGCATCACCATATTCGCTTTGCGTCCGCAATGACAGATGGTCTTTAATTCAACCAGCTTATCTGCCCATGCGAGTAGATGCAGACTCCCTTCAAATAACTCACCCAAAAAGTCGGTACGCAGCCCATAACACAATACTGGGACGCCAAGCTTATCTACCACTTCTGTAAGTTGGTATACCTGCTCTTTGGTCAGAAACTGACACTCATCGACCAATACACAATGATATTTCTTGTCCTGACTAAAGGTCTCCATCATGGCATGCAAATCAGACTCAGTATCAAATAGATGAGCATCCGACTGTAACCCTATACGAGAGGTCACCTTCCCTACTCCATAACGATTATCCAAGGCCGCAGTAAATACGATGGGATTCATGCCACGCTCTTGATAGTTAAATGCTGATTGCAACAAAGTGGTTGATTTGCCTGCATTCATCGCCGAGTAGTAAAAGTAAAGTTGTGCCAAAACTAGGTCCTAAAAAAAGTAAAAACAAGGGGCTGAATATCAGCCCCGAGGTAATAGATTAAATATTCAATGTACTATTTGCGTCGCCAACTTGTGCCTTGGGCGCCATCTTCCAATTCAATACCCATTTCATTTAGCTTATCGCGAGCAAGATCGGCATTCGCCCAATCTTTAGCTGCGCGAGAATCATTACGCAGTTTAATAAGCGCTTCGATTTCTGCTACTTCATCATCCGCTTGGCCGCCTTGTAAGAAGGCCTCTGGGTCTTGGTGTAAAATACCAATCACCTCAGCTAGTTCGCGCATTAGGCTACCAAGTTGGCTCGCAGCTTCTAGGTCATTACCTTTAATACGGTTGATCTCACGGGCCATATCAAACAGTACTGAATAGGCTTCGGGGGTATTAAAATCATCGTTCATAGCCGCAGCAAAGCGAGATACATACTCCTCGCCACCAGCAGGCTCGGCACTCAAATCCAAACCGCGTAGAGAGGTATACAAACGCTCAAGTGAAGCACGCGCTTGATTGAGGTTTTCTTCGCTATAGTTTAATTGGCTGCGATAGTGACCGGACATCAAGAAGTAGCGTACCGTTTCAGCATCATAGTGGCCCAGCACATCACGGATCGTGAAGAAGTTACCAAGAGATTTAGACATTTTTTCACGGTCAACCATCACCATACCGCTGTGCATCCATGTATTTACATACTGGGTACTGTGCGCGCAGCAAGATTGAGCGATTTCATTTTCATGGTGTGGGAATTGAAGATCTGAACCACCACCGTGGATATCAAAGTGATCACCTAAGATAGAAGAGTTCATGGCAGAACACTCAATGTGCCAACCAGGGCGGCCATCCCCCCAAGGTGATTCCCAAGTCGGTTCACCCGGTTTAGACATCTTCCACAGTACAAAATCTAATGGGCTACGCTTAGCAGTCTCGATATCAACGCGAGCGCCGGCTTGCAGTTGCTCAAGGTCTTGGCCAGATAGCTTGCCATATTCATCAAACTTGCTCACTTCAAACATCACATCGCCATTATCAGCAACATAAGCGAAACCACGTTGAATGAGTCTTTCAACCAGCGCAATGATCTCATCAATAAACTGAGTTGCACGCGGTTCAACATCAGGACGCTTCATATTAAGTGCATCAAAATCGGCATGCATGTCACTAATAAGGCGCTCAGTTAAGGCCTCACAACTCTCACCATTTTCATTAGCACGCTTGATGATCTTGTCATCAATATCGGTAATATTACGCACAAATGTTAGGTCATAACCGAGGTAACGTAGATAACGCGACACCACATCAAAAGAAACAAAGGTACGACCATGGCCAATGTGGCATAGGTCATAAATGGTAACTCCACACACATACATGCCTATCTTTCCAGCATGAATTGGTTTGAATTCTTCTTTTTGACGAGTAAGTGTGTTGTATATCTTTAACATCGGCTCTGAGATTATTTTAATTAGGGAAATAGACCGCCATTATACGACATTAACTAACAGAAAACACCGATTACAGTTGAATGTCCTGAGAGTTTGGTTAGAATTTGGTTCGATTTATCCATCCAATTAAAGGACATACCTATGATCACCCTTCACACTAATCACGGTGATATTAAGATTGAACTGAATCACGAACAAGCACCTATCACAGCAGCTAACTTTGAGCAGTATTGTAAAGATGGCTTCTACGATAACACGCTATTCCACCGCGTCATTGATGGTTTCATGATTCAAGGCGGTGGTATGACATCTGGTCTTCGTGAAAAAGCAACACGCGATACCATCAAAAACGAAGCAAACAACGGCCTAAGTAATGAAGTTGGTACGCTCGCAATGGCGCGTACAATGGAACCGCACTCTGCAAGTTCTCAATTCTTCATTAACGTAAATAACAACACCTTCCTAGACTTCAAATCAGAAGATATGCAAGGCTGGGGTTACTGTGTATTTGCTAAAGTTGTTGAAGGCATGGACGTTGTAAACAAGATCAAGGGCGTTAGCACTGGTAGCATGGGCATGCACCAAGACGTTCCTCTAGAAGAAGTGATTATTACTAGCACAACTATCGCTTAATCTAGTCTATACCTTATATACCCAAGTTCATTGCCGTATACCCTGCGGTAATACTTGGGTATTTTTCCATTTTGAGACCATACCATGCGCACTCTATTTATATCCGATTTGCACCTGACCGCGGAACGTGAAGACATCACCCGAGCGTTCGACGCTTTTATGAGCCAAGATGCTCTTGGTGCTGATGCGGTTTATATCCTAGGAGACCTGTTTGAGTTTTGGGTAGGCGATGATGATAATTCCCCCTTCAATCAACAAGTCGTATCCATTATTCGTCGCTTAGTGGACTCTGGCGTTCCCTGTTTCTTTGTCCAGGGTAATCGCGATTTTCTGGTGGGTAAACGCTTTGTGAAAAAAACCGGCGCTATATTGCTTGGTGATGAAACCGTCATCGATCTCTATGGTAGAAAAACCCTCATTATGCACGGCGATACCTTGTGTACCGATGATGTAAAGTATCAGGAGTTTCGCGCTAAGGTACATCAACCATGGCTGCAATGGGTTTACAACCGCATTCCATTAGTATGGCGTCGAAAACTGGTAAAAAAAGTTCAAACCGGTGCCAGTAGTGAGAAAGAAACTAAATCCTCTCAGATCATGGATGTGAATCCAGACGCCGTAGCCGAGGCTATCACACGTAACGGTGTCGAACTGCTTATTCATGGTCATACCCACCGTCCTAATTTCCATCAACTTAATGATAATAAACAGCGCATCGTTCTAGGTGATTGGTATAGCCAAAGCTCTATTTTACAAGTGACTGAGCACGATATTGAGCTCATAAACCGACCACTTTAATCTTACAAATACCTTCATATACCCATGAATTTGGGTATATTTGTTCAATAATCAAACAAGTGTTGGCTATAACATATCAATCAATTCAATAGTGTCTATTATCTAATATAAGTATTTATTAGGAATAGCCATTTAATGATCAGTGACTTTATTACTCGCCAGCCCATTTTTAATCAAAATATGGTCATTAAAGCCTATGAGTTATTGTATCGTCACAATCACGTAAACCACTTTCCTGACATTTGCCAAGAGCATGCCACACGCTCAATTATTACCGATTTTCATCTAGATATTAAACAGCAGTTAGTCGGTGACACTAAGGCGTTTATTAATTTCACACAGCAAGCCATCATACAAGGTCTTCCATACGCCCTAGACCCAACTAAGGTTGTCATTGAGGTTCTCGAATCAACGACTCCAAGCTTAGGGCTTATTCAAGCGCTACAAAAGCTTCACCACAAGGGTTATACCCTAGCTCTTGATGACTATATCCCACATCAAAGTTGGGCGGAGTGCTACCCCTATATCTCATATATTAAATTTGACCTCCAACAGTTCTCGATCGCAGATGCGGGATATTTTATCTCACAACTTGAACATCAACATATTCAGTTTATTGCAGAAAAGATCGAAACTAAACGCGCTTATCTACAGGCTAAGCAACAAGGGTTTAACCTCTTCCAAGGCTACTATTTATCCCGACCGGAGTTATTATATAAATTACCTTTGAACCACAATTATCGGCATGCATTTATAGCCCACTATCAAACGTTAACATGCAACACATCTGCAACTCACAATCCCTTGCCAACTAGTCATAAAAACCCAGTAATTGGTTTTATGAGTGACCAGACAATGGTTAATCAAATTTGTGTAAAATAAGGGCTTCAGAATATAATAACTGATTACCCATAGAACCTATAAGTCCACATGAGCTTAATCACTACCCACGCCTGTCGCTGTCACAGCGGTAAGACTTATCAAGATTGCTGCTATCCGATACACCAAGACCCTAAACGAGCCCTTACCCCCGAGCAACTTATGCGTGCAAGATATTGCGCCCATGAATTAGAACTGGTTGATTTTGTAGTGAGTACCTATCACCCCAGTTGCAATGCACACCTTGAGCGTGATGCTATCGCAGAATCCATTGCCGGAGACTGGTGTTTATTGGAGGTGGTTGAATCTCAACAAGGTAGCTCTGATAGCGAGGGGTTTGTTACCTTTAATGCCTATTTCAACGAAGATAAAAGACGTTATAGCATGACTGAGAAGTCACGCTTTAAAAAAGAAGGTGGCTTATGGTATTACCTAGATGGTGAAATGTACGATTTTCCACTGCCTATCAAAAAGCCTCAGCTCGGGCGTAACGACCCTTGTGTTTGTGGTAGCGGTAAAAAATATAAGAAGTGCTGCGCCAAATAATGCTATCAGCAGAAAGTAAAAAAGGCCCGTAAGGGCCTTTTGGTTGTGAGAACCATTGAAATTATTTATGGCGCTCTTTTAGCTTGTCAATAACATCGCTAAGTGACAACCCTTGATCATTTAGAAGCACAAGCAAGTGATAAATCAGATCGGCAGATTCACAAACTAATTCCGCCTTATCGCCCGACGTCGCCGCAAGCGCGACTTCAACGCCTTCTTCGCCCACTTTCTGCGATATACGCTTGGTACCGCGAGCATATAAGCTTGCTGTGTAAGAAGAATCTGGGTCTGCATTTTTTCGTTCGGCTAAAAGGGTTTCAAGTTGAGACAGCCACACCAATTGTGACTCCTCGCTCGCATCGCCGTCCCAACAAGTCGTCGTTCCGGTGTGACAGGTTGGGCCAATCGGCAAAACCTTTACGAGCAGCGTATCTTGATCACAATCTAATGCGATACTTTTTAATCCCAGTGTATTTCCTGAGGTTTCGCCTTTAGTCCATAAGCGCTGCTTAGAGCGCGAGAAAAAGGTTACTAGTCCAGTTTTGGCTGTTTCTAATAGCGCATCTTGGTTCATGTATCCCATCATCAACACTTGGCTAGAGCTATAGTCTTGAATGATAGCTGGCACTAAGCCATCTATTTTTTGCCAATCAACGCGCTCAATTAACGCTTGAATATCTTCGGGTTGAGCACCTACTGAAAAGCTCATAGTCTGACCTCTATGGATTGAGATTTTAAATACTGTTTTAGTTCACCAATATTGATGACTTGCTTATGAAATACCGATGCCGCTAATGCACCATCGACATTGGTCTTTTGGAAGGCCTCTGCAAAGTGGGCCATTGCGCCTGCACCACCAGATGCGATCAATGGCACCTGACAAACCTCACGCACCATATTGAGCTGTGTAAGGTCATAGCCATTTCGAACACCATCTTGGTTCATCATATTAAGTACGATTTCACCAGCGCCACGCTTTTGAACCTCTTGTACCCAGTCACGAGTCTGCCATGAGGTCACTTTAGTGCGCGCTTCATCACCAGTAAACTGATGTACCTGATACAGGCCAGTTTGTTGGTCGAAGTACGAATCAATACCCACTACGATGCACTGTACGCCAAACTTATCAGCAAGACGGGTAATCAGGTCTGGATTGGCTAACGCTGGGGAGTTGATAGATACCTTATCTGCACCAAACTCAAGAATACGTGATGCATCTTCAGCCGATTTAATACCGCCAGCAACACAAAAAGGGATATCGATAACTTCAGCCACGCGAGCTACCCAGCTCTTATCGACTACACGACCATCACTAGATGCTGTAATATCGTAAAACACTAACTCATCAGCACCTTCTTGTGCATAACGCTGAGCTAGAGGAACAATATCGCCAATTATTTCATGGTTGCGAAACTGAACCCCTTTAACCACTTGCCCATCACGAACATCAAGGCAAGGTATTATGCGTTTTGCCAGCATGAGAAAGCCTCCTCAGCAGTGAATTTTCCATCCAGAAGTGCTCGGCCGACAATAACGCCTTTCACACCCGTATCCTTTAGAGCGCTGATATCGTCAAGGGAACCAATGCCGCCTGAAGACTGGAAGTGAACCTGTGGATACAGCTTACAAAGATCCGTATAAAGCTCGACATTAGAGCCAGTTAACGTGCCATCTTTGGAGATATCAGTACACAGTACATGCTTAAGACCAACGGTCAGAAAGTCCTCAATCAAGGCTTCAATCGTTACCCCTGAGTCTTCTTGCCAACCTGAGATAGCAACCTTACGATTGCCAAGCTCATCAATATTTACATCTAATGCCAATACGATATGCTCTGGCCCGTATTTAACCATCCACTCTTTAACCATGGCTGGGTTTTTAACCGCTGTGGAGCCAACAACTACGCGCTCGGCGCCTGCATTACGCAGGTCTTGTACGTCTTGCTCGGTGCGAACTCCGCCACCAATTTGAATGTTAGCCGGTGTGCTCGCAAGCAATTTGGCAATCAGGTCTAACTGGCGGGCATTAGTGTCTTTTGCTCCGGTCAGATCCACAAGGTGCAGCCAATTTGCGCCAGCTTGGTGATAGAGATTGAACTGCTGCGCTGGGTCTACTTTATATTCAGTTACTTGACCGTAGTCGCCTTGATACAAACGGACTACCTGTCCTTCTATTAAATCTAATGCTGGAATAATCACTACAGCTCCAGGAAATTTTTGATCAATTGAGAGCCCGCTTTTGACGAGCGTTCAGGGTGAAATTGCACCCCATAATAGTTGCCACTTTGCACGGCTGCACTAAAAGACGAGCCATAATCACAACTGGCAATGGTATAGCTGCCAACAGGCATAGCGAAGCTGTGTACGAAGTAAAAATACTCGTCACTCTCTATTCCTTTAAATAAAGGATGGCCAGCTTTGGCAGTTACGGTATTCCACCCCATATGTGGTAACGGATACTGCTTACTGTCCAGTTTGCGAACCTCGCCCTCACAAAGACCTAGGCAAGGCACGATTTCATCAGCCTTTTGCCCTTTCTCTTCGGAAAACTGACCGAGAAGCTGCATACCAAGGCAGATACCAAGTACCGGTTTCTCTATCTGTTTAACCAGTTCAATCAGGTTTCTCTGCTCAAGGTTTTGCATGGCTTCACTTGCCGTGCCTACCCCTGGTAGAAATAATTTATCAGCACCAAGCACCACCTCTGGCAGCTTAGATATAGTCACTGGGTAACCTAAGCGTTCGATGGCAAAGCGTACCGAAGAGACATTGGCACAGCCAGTATCAATAATTACTACATTTTTAGATGTCATCTATTGTTCCCTTACAACATGCCTTTGCTGCTTGGCAGTTCATTTCCTTCAACCTTTATCGCTTGACGCAAGGTACGACCAAATACCTTAAATAGGCTTTCGATGATATGGTGATCATTCTCACCTGTTGAGGAAAGGTGTAATGTGCAAGCTAGTGCATCGGTTAATGAGCGGAAGAAGTGCTCCACCATCTCAGTAGAGAACTCCCCTACAGTTTCACGCTGGAAGGTAGCATCAAATTTGAGATATGCACGACCAGATAAATCTAATCCGCACTGAGCAAGACATTCATCCATCGGCAACGAGAAGCCAAAACGGCCAATACCACGTTTATCACCCAATGCTTCTTTCAGGGCTTGGCCTAACGCTAGCGCTGTATCTTCAATTGAGTGATGGTCATCAATATGCAGGTCGCCTTTTACATCAACCTTCATTTGGAATCCGCCGTGGGTCGCTATCTGATCAAGCATATGATCAAAGAAGCCCATACCGGTATTGATCTCGTTTCCACCCGCTTCATCAAGGTTTACCGCAACTCGGATGTCGGTCTCTTTAGTGGTACGTATCACCTCGGCAACACGCGGATTGGTCGTCAGTTTTTTAACAATCGCCGGCCAATTCATAGTTTCAGGGTTATATTGAATCCCCTCGATAGCCATGTTTTCAGCGAGTTGCAGATCGGTAACTCTATCTCCAATAACCGCTGAGGTTTTGAAATCCACTTTGCCCTGCTGCAGATACGGTTTAACCAAACCTAATTTTGGCTTACGGCACGAGCAGTTATCTTCGTTAAAGTGTGGGCAAATCAGTACCTCATCAAATATCACACCTTGAGACTCAAAGATGTGCATCATCATGTTGTGCGGCGCGTCAAAATCCGCCTGAGGGTAGCTGTCAGTGCCTAAACCATCTTGGTTAGTTACCATCACTAAGCGATAACCTGCATCTTGTAGCTTTAATAGACTCGGTATAACCAATGGTTCAAATACCAATTTATCTAATCTATCAACTTGGAAATCAACCGGTGGCTCAACAATTAAGGTTCCATCACGGTCAATAAATAAAATCTTCTGTGGATTGCTCATCACTGTTCCTTTTTCTAGAGCGTCCTACGCAACCGTAGTGAACTGTTGCGTAATAAATTCAATCGTTTTACTGCATTCCGTCTCATCGCCAACGCTGATGCGCACGCAGTCTTGTATCGGCGAATTACGTAAAATAATACCTGCATCCCAAGCTGCTTTAAATAGCGCATCACCGTCTGGAAATTTTACTAGTAGGTAATTACCATAGCCGGGAAACACCTCAACGCCGGGTAAGGCCGCCAAAGCTTGCTCAAGCTTGGTACGACTTTGAGTGATATTCGTCACCTGTTTGGCAGCTCGCGCCAGTCCTGATGCGGAAAGTGCTTGGACTGCAATGTCTGATACTGGGATTGGCACAGGGTATGGCGCTATCACCTTCAACAGAACATTAATCAGCTCTTCATTAGCCAGGGTAAAACCGCAGCGCAAACCAGCTAAGGCAAATGCCTTAGATAAGGTACGCAAAATTGCCAAATTTGGGTACTCGGATAATAGGTCTACTGTCGACGCTTCTGGACAAAAATCGATATAGGCCTCATCCATCACCACGATAGCACGGTCTTTGGTCATTTCTAATAATGAAACAATGTCTTCACGCTTGATAAGGTTTCCAGTTGGGTTATTCGGTGAACAAACAAAAACCAGTTTTACGTTATCAAGATTTTGTGCAATCGAATCTAGATCAAGCTGCCACTGCGGCGTCAACGGAACCAGTTTCCGCTCTACCCCTATTGTCTCAGCACTAATAGAGTACATACCATAGGTTGGTGGGCAATAAAGAATCGCGTCTTCGCCCGGTTCGCAGAAGGCGCGAATCAACAGCTCAATGCCTTCGTCAGCGCCACGAGATGTTAGCACCTGTGATGGTGTCACTCCTGCATAACTGGCATATGCGTTAATTAACGCTTCTGGTTGGCACTCGCTATAGCGGTTAAGACGAGAGGCTTCAATTTGATATTGATTGTTAAATGGGGATTCATTGGCATTGAGCCATACATCCCCGCTCCCCCCAATACGGCGAGCAGAAAGATAAGGAGTCAATGCCTGAACTTGTTTACGAGCTAACTTTTCCATGTCAACACTCCTTACTTGGCTTGCAGTTTTTCAACACGGATAGTTACAGCACGTTTATGCGCATCTAACCCTTCGGCATCGGCCATAGTTACCACCGTTGGCGCTAACGTAGCAAGCCCTTGCGAACTCAGTTCTTGTACCGTCATACGCTTGCTAAAATCAGCCAGGCCTAAGCTCGAATAAGTGCGAGTGTAACCGTAGGTCGGCAACACATGGTTAGTACCTGATGCATAATCACCAGCAGACTCTGGAGACCATTCTCCCAAGAAAATAGAGCCCGCGTTATCTAATAGAGGCAGCAGTTCACGAGGGTTTTTAGTCTGAACAATCAAATGTTCCGGACCATAGTAGTTAGAGATAGAAACCGCTTGAGTTATGGACTCGGCTATTATGATTAGGCTAGATGCAAGTGCTTGCTGTGCAATCTCACTACGGGACAACTCTTTGAGCTGGCGCTGTACAGCGTCTGTTACTTGATCTGCAATCATCACTGACGGCGTCACTAATACCACTTGTGAATCAGGACCGTGCTCTGCTTGGCTTAAAAGGTCGGCCGCAACAAAATCTGCATCTGCCGTCTCATCAGCAATAACCAGCACCTCAGAAGGACCCGCAGGCATATCAATGGCAGCACCTTTAAAGTCATTACTAATTTGGCGCTTCGCCTCGGTTACATAAGCATTGCCTGGGCCAAAAATCTTATCGACTTTAGCAACGCTCTCGGTGCCATATGCCATAGCCGCAACCGCTTGACCACCACCAAGATTATATACTTCATCGATGTTACACAGCTTAGCCACATACAGAATTTCATCTGCAATAGGTGGTGGTGAACACAATACAACCTTGCGACAGCCCGCAATTTGTGCCGGAACACCCAGCATTAAAACGGTAGAAGGCAATGGCGCACTGCCACCTGGGATATAAAGACCAACCGTGTTAATCGGGCGCGTTACTTGCTCACACACGACCCCAGGTTGAGTTTCCACCATGAGTGGCGGCAATTTCTGCGCAGTATGGAAGGTCGAAATGTTGCGATAGGCCTGCTCAAGAGCATCTTTCATCTCTTGAGAAAGGCGCTGTGCAGCGGTATCGATTTCGGACTGAGATACGCGAATATTATCTAGCTCAACCCCGTCGAACTTAGCTGTTAGGGTTTTAAGCGCCGCATCACCGTCTTTTTTAACCAATCCAACGACATCTGAAACTGCAGCCGTAATATTTGCGCCTTCAGTAATCGCCGGGCGTTGCAAAACAGAATTCTGTTGCTCTTCACTTAATGTTTGCCATGTAACCGTTCTCATGACTTACTCCATCATTTTTTCAATCGGTAGTACAAGAATAGAGCTTGCACCTAACGCTTTAAGTTGCTCCATAGTTTCCCAAAACAGATTCTCTGAGCTCACTAGGTGTACGGCAACCTTTGAATCATCTGATGCTAAAGGAAGAACTGTTGGATCTTCTGCACCTGGAAGCAGTGACTTGACCGCTTCCAGCTTTTCAAGGGGCGCGTGCAACATGATGTATTTAGATTCTTTCGCTTGCTGAACGCCTTGGATACGTGTCAGCATCTTGTCGATAAGGTCTAATTTTTCTTGCTCTTGAATACCATCGCGTTGAATAAGCGTTGCTTTTGAACGGAAGATAACCTCGGCTTCTTTGAGGCCGTTTGCTTCTAAGGTCGCACCTGTAGAAACAAGATCAGCGATGCCATCAGCAAGACCTGCGCGCGGTGCTACTTCAACCGACCCAGCAAGCATACACGTACTAAACTCAATGCCTTGCTTATCCATATATGCTTTCAATAGCTGAGGGTAACTTGTGGCAATACGCTTACCAGCTAAGTCTTGAGGACCGTTATAATCCATCTCTTTATCAACAGCAATAGACAGGTGACATCCACCAAAGTCCAAGCGACGAAGCGCTTTAAAGCTGTTTGGCTGACCAATCGCCTTACGCTCCAAACGCACCTCTTCTAATTCATTTTCTCCGATAAAACCTAAGTCAACCACGCCATCCATGATTAGGCCGGGGATATCATCATCACGCACTAGTAGAAGATCGATTGGCGTATTTAAAGAATGAGCAACAAGGCGTTCGCCCATAATATTAAACTGTACACCGCACTTTTTAAGAAGTTGTTGGCACTCTTTACTTAAACGACCTTTCTTTTGAATTGCAATTCTTAAACGTTGTGTTTGCATTGTGATCTCCCTATTACAGAGGTTAGCAATTTATTACTTTAAATTAATACGAAAAAACCCTTGGGGCTAGGCTCCAAGGGTTTAAATCGTAAATTTTTTTGATTTAACCTCCGGGAGCTTGTCTCCCGGATATGCGTACATCGCCCGAAAGACTAGATTGGGTGATGATGATGGTGGTGATTAATACCAATTGTACGCATAATTGTGGTCTCAATTTGTTTTGTTAAATACACACTAACTAAGCCAGTTAAACTTTGCAATAGTTAAAACAGGAAAAATATCGATTCCTATAAATAAATATTCTTATTCGCTAAATGATAAGCAAACGCTACCTATGCAACTGGACACACCTTCATTTTGGCGCGTGACAACATTGATAGCACGACACATAACATTACAAATGCAATTGAGGTTGCTATAAATGAAAGCAATACTGAGGCTGTAATGCCCAATACAATAAATCCGATACAAGAAATACTTGCTACCGCCAATGCATATGGAAGTTGTGTTTGCACATGATCAATATGATTACAGCGCGCACCAGTTGATGACAAAATAGTTGTATCTGAGATCGGAGAACAATGATCACCAAATACCGAACCTGCTAATACAGCACTTAGCATAGGTAACATTAAGGCTATATCTGTCGCCCCAGCCATATCACCGGCAATCGGCAACATAATGCCAAATGTGCCCCATGATGTCCCGGTAGAGAATGCCATAAGTCCAGCTAGCAAGAATAATATAACGGGTAACCAAGAGGTATCAATATTACCTTGCACTAAGCTCGACAAATAAGTCCCCGTCTTCATATCACCAATAACGCTACCAATTGTCCATGCAAACACTAAAATAAGGATGGCACCGAACATAGATCTCGCACCAATCCACAAGGTGCGAATAATCTCCAGTGAGGCTATCTTTTGTTTAAATACGGTGGCGAGAGCAACAATGAGGCCGACACTCGCTCCATATATAAGTGATACCCCTACATCGGTATTCTCAAACGCTCCAAGCATAGTGAATGTTATTCCAGACCCAGATAATGCTTGTGCCCCGGTGTACATCATTGCAGCAACGGTTGCGATAATTAGTGACAATATAGGCAGTAGTAGATCCAACATATGCCCACTATCGCTTTCTACAATATTTAGCTCATCATGACTGGCACTATCATCGTCTGATTTTGTATCAAACCCATACCCTTGAGTCGCTTCAATTTCATGTCGACGCATGGAACCAATATCAATGCGAAACCAAGCCACCACAAACACCATCAACAGCGCAAACACCGCGTAAAAATTCATCGGGATAAGGCGAACATAGGCCCCCAATGGTGAGTACTCTGTAATCCCATGTGACACTAAAATGCCACTGACGATAGTCATTATATATGCGCCCCAACTCGAAGCCGGAGTTAATACGCACATAGGCGCAGCCGTGGAGTCTAAAATATATGCAAGCTTTGCTCGCGACACATAAAAGCGGTCAGTCACTGGACGCGATACTGCTCCAACCGCAAGGCTATTGAAATAATCATCGATAAAGATAAATACGCCTAAGAGCGCGGCTAATAACTGGGAACCACGCTTACTCTTTACCCGAGCTTGCGCCCAGATAGCAAACGCCTTTGTGCCGCCCGATAGAGTCAGCAAGGCTGTCATCATACCCAACAGCAATAAAAAGCCGACAATACTCATATTCCAGGTATTAATACCACCATCTTCAATAAAAACTGCCAGTCCTTTATTAAAGATATAACCCGTTGCGCCTGACGCGGAAAAATCAGCAAGAAGTAGAGCGCCAACAATAATACCTGCGCCTAGGGAAAGTAATACACGACGAGTAACGATCGCCATGCCCAATGCCAAAATGGCGGGTAATAGCGATATAGGAGATGATGCAAAATCAATTAAATTCATGATCTTCTTATAACCAAATTAATAAGAGATCTACTGCAGATAGTTATTAATATCTATATAAAAAAGCAATCAGGTCGGTTCCCGATTACCCCACAGTAGCGCTCCATAGTTTAACGACAATAGACTATGGCAGTGTTGCCCCTTTCGAAAACAACCCCAGCAAAAGAGTTAGATATCCTCTTTCACTTCGGCGACATGCCCTTTCACCACCAATTACAACGGCATCACCCTATTGATGGCTAATTATGCAAATCGCTCCTCTACCTCACCACAGCATAAATCACGATTGATTATGCAACGGCGAATCAGGTGCACGGATTTTACTGTAGGCATAGAAAAATGCAATGAAAGATTTACTATTTGCAGTACTTTGCGACGTAGCCTTTGAGCAATTAGTGAAGAAGCACAAATATTCTATTATTTAAACCAGCGTTTCAAAATAAAGACATTCAGCTATCTTATATAAAGATAAACTTATTATTAACACCATTATCATATTAATACGTATCATATTGATGGACAGTTACAAATTGAAATAACTAAATCTCATTTATATATTAAAAGATTTGCCATCCTATATCTTTTGTAATAAAGCTATCTTATACTCGCTATATAAAGACCATTTTCAATCAACAGGAATGTATAATGTCTGAACTAACAAAAACTCTTCTTAATATTCGTAGCCTTCGCGCATTTGGCCGTGAACTGACTCTTGAGCAATTAGAGGAAGCATTAGACAAACTGACTATCGTTGTAGAAGAACGCCGCGAAGCTGAAGCCGAAGAACGTGCGGTTCGTGAAGAGAAAGAAAAGAAACTTGCTGAATATGCTGCGCAAATCCGCGAACAAGGTATCGATTTAGAAGACCTAATTGCTGCTATGGCAGGTGAAGGCTCAACTAAAACTAACAAGCAAAAACAGAAACGCGCTCCTCGCCCAGCAAAATACAAATATGTAAATGAGCAAGGCGAAGAGAAAACTTGGACAGGTCAAGGTCGTACACCTTCAGCTATCCAAACTCAATTAGAAGCGGGTGCTCAATTAGAAGATTTCTTAATCTAACTCATCTAATTCCCGCAATAAATAAAAAGCTCCCTGGGGAGCTTTTTATTTAACTAGATATTTCCTAACGTTCCCAATAAGCCTCCTCAAGGCTATCTTCACGCTCTGGCAAACCTTTTGATAAGCGAGGAGAGTGTTGTACTAATACCTCATAACTCGCTCTATTAGCGTATCTGCACACCTGAGAAAAAGAAGAATAGGTCAAGAATTCATAATTGTGCTTGCTAGAATTAGGCACATTTAACTTATGATATCTATTTGCTGACAGATCATGCAATAACGCGGATAATGCCGCATCTCCAGCGCCGTTGGTATTTTTGATTTTTTCAGGGCCGCCCATATATGGTGCAATATGCGAAAAAGCCTTTACTGGGTTAACACAGTTTTGTCTAAGAGCAGGTCGACTAAATTCATAGCGATTAAATTCGGCGATTTCACCAGGCAATAAAGGCAGCGTCGTTTCACGCTTTGCGCTATCTTCTGTATAACCTGCCATAAACAAGCCAATCGGTCCGGTTGTGCACAGTACTACATCTGCCCAATCAAGGGTTTTATCCGTCGCTAACAGAGGATCAGATAAACCAGTAAGTGCCTCAGCTTCATCTTCATTCATCGCGACGATAGATACATGCTCTGCAATAAACTTTTGCCAAAAGTCTGGGCAATCTTGAATCACAAACTTGGTACCTAGTGTTAAAACCACCGGTACCTTATATTTTTTAGCGTACTCTATCGCCTGCATAGTCGCTTCAGGCATAGGCTCACCTTGCTTGCAACGCAACAAGTATGAGGTCAGAACTAACGCCGATGCCCCCTCAAAGATGCTTTCAGGCACGTTGCTGGCATCTAGTTGGTTCATTTGACCTTCGCTAATAGCAAAGGTACGTTCGCCATCGTCCGAGATCAAAGTAAAGCAGCGTCCTATCGCACCATTTACACCTTGTAGATGATTCAGATCAACGCGGCTTGAAGTATTACATAAATAGCGAAAACCGTAGCTACCGATCTTAATATCTTCACTCATGACACCCAATAAAATAGATTTGTCATCAGCCAGAACAGAATAGTTGTGCAAGGTATTGCCAATAGTACCGCCAGCATACTCATTGGAAATCAGCTGAGCCTGCTTTAATTCGTTGTATAAAGATTCCGCTGTATCGTCATCAATAACTAATGAGTGCCCCTTGCTCAGACCAAACTTTTGAATAAACTCGTCGCTCACCTTAGCTTCGATATCAACCAAGGTTTGGTCAATTCCAATTACATAGGTTTGCTTTGTGGTATTCGGTGTTGATTTTGCAACTAAGGGATCGCGACTATTAACGGGAAAGTAATGTTTAGACTTACGTTGGCCAGGAAATTTCATGCCACTATTACATTCAAAGGATTCGATTTGATAATAGTAGACTTAGAGTTTTCACAGAGCAATATATCAAAATAACGCAAACGGTTGGCTCGATAACTTAATCTATCAACTGGACACTAAATAAACAAAAACCGCGGCATAAGCCACGGTTTTGATTTACTGAACGCTATTTATTTAGGCCTTCGGCTTTTTGCGTTTATCGGTAATTTCCCATTTACCATCTATAAATAGACCGGTCCATCCCGTTGGCTTACCGTCATTTTCACTGCGCACATAGTTCTCTTTACTCTTACGACTAAAGCGAACAACCGCAGGACGACCATCAGGATCATGCGTTGGAGCATCGGCTAGATATTGGAATTTTGGTGAAATACGATCTTTAAACTTAGCTAATTCTTCAACCAATGGTGCCCGTGTTTCACGTGATTTCGGGAAGTTACTCGCTGCCATAAACAGACCAGAAGCACCATCACGCAACACAAAATACGCATCCGATTGAGTACAAGGCAGTTCAGGGAAATGTACTGGGTCCTCTTTAGGAGGCGCGACTTCACCGTTTCTTAATATCTTACGAGTGTTCTTACAATCGTCATTGGTGCAGTCCATATACTTACCAAAGCGACCATTTTTAAGCACCATATCTGAACCACACTTGTCGCATTCGACCAGTGGACCATCATAGCCTTTAACCTTAAACTCACCGTGTTCAATAACGTAACCATCACAATTAGGGTTGTTACCACACACGTGTAGCTTGCGTTTTTCATCAATAAGATACGCATCCATTGCGGTTTCGCACACTGGACAACGTTTCTTAGCGCGTAAGGCTGCTGTTTCAGGGTCTTCTTCAAGGATATTAATAATACCCTCTTCATCCCCTAAGTTAATGGTGGTTTTACAACGCTCTTTCGGTGGCAGTGCATAGCCTGAACAGCCTAAGAATACACCTGTTGAAGCGGTGCGTATCCCCATTGGGCGTGAACAGGTTGGACACTCAATATCGGTCATAACGATATGGTTTTGTTCCATACCGCCATGCTCTGAATCAAGCTCCGCCTTTTCCAATTCAGTCGTAAAGTCGTTGAAGAAGTTATCCAACACGTTAGTCCATGCCGCATCACCTTCAGCAACCTGATCTAATTTTTGTTCCATTCGAGCGGTAAAATCGTAGTTCATCAGATCGCTAAAACTGTTGTTTAATCGATCAGAAACAATCTCACCCATTTTCTCAGCATAGAAACGGCGTTGATCTATCTTCACATAGCCACGGTCTTGAATCGTTGAGATTATCGATGCGTACGTTGAAGGACGACCAATACCTTTTTTCTCCAATTCTTTAACCAAAGCCGCTTCAGTAAAGCGTGCCGGTGGCTTAGTGAAGTGCTGTTTAGGATCCAGTTGCTTAAGCGCTAATTTATCGCCCAGTTTTACTTCCGGTAAAATCTGGTCTTCATTTTTCCCCATTGGACGTTGAACGCGAGTCCAACCATCAAACTTAAGGATACGTCCTTTCGCTTTAAGGGTAAATTCATCGGCTTTTACGCTAATAGTGGTTGAATCATATTGAGCAGGTGTCATTTGACATGCCACAAATTGATTCCAAATCAGGGTATAGAGTTTATGCGCATCGGCATCCACGCCTACGAGATCTTCAGACTTAACTTCAACATTAGAAGGGCGAACCGCTTCGTGCGCCTCTTGAGCACCTTGCTTGCTACCATAAACCAGTGGTTTTGCTGGTAAATACGCTTCACCGTATTCACTACCTATATATCCACGGGCGGCCTCAACAGCTTCTTTACTTAGGTTAGTTGAGTCAGTACGCATGTAAGTGATGTAACCGGCCTCATATAAGCGCTGAGCTAGCATCATGGTCTTTTTCACCCCATAGCCTAAGCGCGTACTCGCCGCTTGCTGCAACGTTGAGGTGATGTAAGGTGCAGATGGTTTACTCTTAGTTGGACGATCTTCACGCTTACATACTTCATATTCGGCATTTTCAAGAATAGACAGCGCCGCTTTGGTGTCCGCTTCGTTGGTCGGTTTAAAGCTTGTCCCATTGTGCTGTGCAACCATCAAACGGAAGTCTGATGCCGATTGCGTCAGGGTATCAGCATGGATGTCCCAATACTCTTCTGGGATAAACGCTTTTATCTCACGTTCGCGCTCAACCACCAGCTTAACCGCGACTGACTGTACTCGCCCTGCTGACAAACCACGTGCCACTTTTTTCCATAGCAGCGGAGAGACCATAAAGCCTACTACGCGGTCAAGGAAACGTCGCGCTTGCTGAGCGTTAACGCCATCCATATTAAGCTCGCCAGGACTTTCAAAGGCTTGCTGAATTGCATTTTTAGTGATCTCGTTAAAGACCACTCGCTTATATCGCTTTTCATCGCCACCGATGATCTCACGAAGGTGCCAAGCGATGGCTTCTCCCTCGCGGTCTAAATCGGTTGCGAGATAGACATGATCAGCATCTTTGGCCAATTTCTGTAGTTCTGATACTACCTTCTCTTTACCAGGTAGGATTTTATAATTCGCTTCCCATTCATTATATGGATTGATACCCATTTTCTTGATCAAGGACTTGCGATCTTTTTCTTTTTTAAGTCGTGCTTTTTCTTCAGCACTCAGTCCTTTTGTGGAGATTGGTTTTGCTTTCTCACCACTGGACTGCCCAGCCGTCGGTAAATCACGAACGTGACCGACACTGGATTTTACGATGTAGTCTTTACCAAGATACTTATTAATAGTTTTCGCCTTGGCTGGTGACTCCACGATAACGAGAGACTTACCCATAACTGAATGCTTTGTCCTATATATTAGGCACGACCACGCCGTGCTCTACAAAATTCTTTTTTTACTATTGAGCGAGATTTTCTGAAAATCAACCCATTTTTAGTGTTTTATTTCTAATCGCATGGGATTTAGCCAACACAATTTGCCATTAAACCTAAGTTTTACTCGACTATTTTATGACAAATTACCGTGAGTTTATGATTTGGATCACATCCAAGACTAAGATAGACTATTGCGAAATCAGCAGTTAAATGACATCGAGTAAATTATGACCGACAAAAAAATCATCTCAGAGTTTGATCTACTTCTTATCGCAAATAACATTATTCAACAGCACGACAGTTATATTGAAGGAATGCGCGCAACCGCAGTCGAAGAAAAAGACGACATTCTGATCTTCAAGGGCGAATATTTTCTAGACGAAAAAGGACTTCCTACACCCAACACTACTGCCGTATTTAATATGTTTAAATTGTTAGCAATCGAGCTATCTAAACAATTCAGCCTTGAGAAGAAATAAAAGGCACTGGGTTCTGGGCTCTAAAGCCTAGAACCTTCATTGTAATATGAAAACTTAAAACCAGTTGACCTTTTTCTGACATTAACCGCTTACACTCCCGCCCAAGTCACGTGATCTACATCACGGTTTGACTCAAATTGAATCCTAGCTATTCAAGGTCTTTTCTAAGAAATAGCCCTTAATATCAGGCAAAAGAATACCAAAAATCTATACATTGAGGAGAGCTTGGTGAAGTCTATTACCAACAAAAAACCATTATTGATTGCCTTAGGCATTGTTACTTTACTTGTCGGATGCAGTGTCGCGCATATTGCTAAAAAGCAGCAGGTATCCCAAGCGGTACCGGATTTTAATAGCTACACTGATGTAAACCAAAAGAAACAAGCCTTCTTTGATTTTATTCGTCCTCACGTACAACACGAAAACCAAATCATTACAGAACAACGTAAAGAGTTATTAGATATCTCTAAAGGTTTTTCAGGTAAAACTCTTTCAGGTTCTGACCTTAGTGATGTTCAAGATATCGCTCAAAATTATCGCTATACGCCAAAACAATTTGGCCACAAAGAGCTAAAAGAACTGCTATCTCGCGTAGACACTATTCCAGAAAACCTAGTTCTAATTCAAGCCGCTAATGAAAGTGGCTGGGGTACATCTCGCTTTGCACGTACTGCCAATAACTTCTTTGGTGAGTGGTGCTTTACTAAAGGTTGTGGTGTTGTACCAAGCCGTCGTGCAAGCGGTAAAACCCATGAAGTGGCTAAGTTTGATAACGTTGGTGATTCTGTAGCATCTTATGTTAAGAACCTAAACACCAACTCAGCGTATGTTCACTTCAGACAGATCCGTGCTCAAGTTCGTGCTCAACATAAAGAACCAACTGCTGAGCAATTGATCCACGGTCTAGATAACTACTCTGAACGTGCCGACGCATATATCAACGATATTCTAGCTATGCTTCGTCACAATAAGAAATTTCTGACTAAAAGCTAATTTGACACTAAGTCACAGCAGCATAAAAAAGGCTCCATATTAATGGAGCCTTTTTACATTCAACCTTAGTAAAGCTTGAGCTTATTCACTGACTAGGCCTTGAAGCTTCTCAAAGTAATCAGGGAAGGTTTTAGATGTACACTTAGGGTCATTGATAGTCACAGGCGTATCGCTAAGTGCAACCAACGAGAAGCACATTGCCATACGGTGGTCATCATAGGTATCAATAGCCGCATGAGTAAGAGTCTCAGGTGGCGTAACCACAATGTAATCGTCACCCTCTTCAATTGTTGCGCCAACTTTACGCAGTTCAATCGCCATCGCAGCTAAGCGATCCGTCTCTTTCACACGCCAGTTGTAAACATTACGAATGGCAGTAGTGCCCTTAGCAAAAAGTGCGGTAGTCGCAATGGTCATAGCGGCATCTGGAATGTGATTGAAATCCATATCGATTGCTTTCAACTCTCCACCACGAGCGATAATGTAGTCTTTACCCCACTCTATCTCTGCGCCCATTTTTTCTAACGCTTCGGCAAATTGAACATCCCCTTGAATAGAATCTTTACCAATTCCCGTTACCTTAATCTCGCCACCACGAATGGCTGCGGCAGCAAGAAAGTAAGAAGCGGATGACGCATCGCCCTCTACCAGAAAATCTCCAGGGGCAATATATGTCTGGCCGCCTTTCACTAAGAAGCGTTGATAATCTTGGTTATCTACCTCAACACCGAATTTCTGCATAATATCCAGCGTGATATCGATATACGGCTTAGACACCAAGTCACCTTCGATATTAATAACGATATCACCTTCGGCCAGTGGCGCTATCATCAAGAACGCAGTTAAGAACTGACTCGATATTGAACCATCAATTGATACCGTTCCAGATTTAAGGCCTGTCCCTTTAATCTGTAGGGGTGGAAAACCGTCGTTCTCTAGATAGGTCACATCAGCCCCAGCCTCACGAAGTGCAGTAACTAAGTGGCCAATCGGACGTTCTTTCATGCGCGGTTCGCCGGTAAGAACAAACTCACCACGACTAGCACATAAAGCGGCCGCTAATGGGCGCATTGCAGTACCTGCATTACCCAAAAACAGCTCTAAGGTATCTTCGACATTAAACACGCCACCCAAGCCGTGGATTTCACACTCGGTTTTACTTTCAGATAGGTTAAACTTAACCCCCATAGATTGCAGGGCATTGAGCATATGACGAATATCGTCACTATCTAACAAGTTGGTAAGGCGGGTTGTTCCCGATGCAAGTGCCGCTAATAATAACGCACGGTTAGAAACACTTTTTGAGCCGGGTAGGTTTATAACACCATTTACCTTGGCTATTGGTTGAAGGGTAAGGCTTTCCACTGACTTAATTTCCTTGAAAGCTACTTGGCACACAGGCCAATAAATCAAACATAAAGTCAGACTATCGAAAATCCTCTAAGAAAAGAAGATCAGATCCCAATAAATCACATTAAATCTAGTAATTTCCACTCGTTTATAAGGCAATATCGACTCTTACACCGCGATCAAAATACAAGATACGCACCTCATCTTGAGCAGAAAACAGCATATTAGGGTCAACATCTTGAATCACATCAATTAACTTGCCTTTGTCTGTTTTGATTAACAACTCCACCAAGCGATGTTCAACACGGTAAGTTTGATGTCCATAATGTCGAGTTAAACCTGCACCGGCAACGGCACCAACCGCTGTCGCGACCTCTCTACCTGTTCCGTCACCAAATTGATTGCCTATTACTCCGCCAACAACAGCGCCAAGTAAGGTATGCCACCCTTTAGCTTCGGAATCGACAATTTCTTGCTGAGAAATATAGCGGACGGTCTCAACCTTGCCATAAACCACCTCGTTTACTGGCCTTGCTGTATTCCTTTGGTATCCAGCTTGTGCTAAAAATGGAACTATTAGTAGCAACAAAAATACGTTTCTCATTATCGCACCTCAATGACTCTATATTTACCGCAGCTAGATGCTGACAACCTTGAATTCCCTGATATCAGTTTAGCATTAGACGAGCCCAATGGCTTACTCGCCTTTGGCGGGGATCTCTCTAAAGAGCGCCTTATCATGGCATACCAGCAAGGGATTTTTCCTTGGTTTAGCCACAATGAGCCCATTCTTTGGTGGAGCCCTGCGCCTAGAGCAGTATTCGATCCTAAGACATTTAAACCAGCTAAAAGTTTACAAAAATTCCAGCGTAAGCATCAATACAAGATCAGCATTAACCACGCAACCGAGCAAATAATTAATCTGTGCGCAGATTCACGTTCAGAGTCTGAAACGTGGATCACAGCAGAAATGAAACAAGCCTATGTTGAACTGGCTAAATACGGCCGGTGCCACTCTGTTGAAGTGTGGGAGGATGATGCATTA
Organism: Vibrio gallicus; assembly: GCF_024346875.1. Taxonomy (NCBI): domain Bacteria; kingdom Pseudomonadati; phylum Pseudomonadota; class Gammaproteobacteria; order Vibrionales; family Vibrionaceae; genus Vibrio; species Vibrio gallicus. Next base: position 1,008,534 of record NZ_AP024871.1, on the reverse strand, counting down.
ATTGGTGGTCTATATGGTATAAGCGTTGGCACTGTTTTTTGCGGCGAATCAATGGTCTCGTTAAAAACCAACGCTTCTAAAGTCGCCCTTTGGCATTTTTGCCTACACTTTGTTAAGCACCACGGTACTTTGATCGATTGCCAAATTATGAATCCACACCTTGAGTCGCTCGGTGCAAGCGAGTTAAGCAGAGATGCATTCTTAGAGCACCTTGTCCAAGGCAGACAGCAGCAACTATCAACAAATTGTTTTCAACCGCAATGGCTTTAATATAAATATGCAACCAGACAATCAAGAGATTCGCGTGGGTTTTACTAAAAACCATCCCTGTAGCTACCTAAAAGACCAACAAGAGCGAGTAGCTGTTGCGTTGGACGACAACCTACAAGATGCAGATGGCTACGAGCTACTGCTTGCCAATGGGTTTAGACGCAGCGGTGACATCATCTACCGCCCCTATTGTGAAACCTGCCACAAATGCATTCCAATTCGCGTAGATGCACAAACTTTTACCGCATCTAAAAGCCAAAAACGGTTAATAAATAAAGGGAAGCATTTAACCTGGACCATCAGTAACACCATCGACCCAGATTGGTTTTCCATATATGAGCGTTACATCACCAAGCGACACAAAGATGGCAGCATGTACCCACCAAGCCAGCAAGACTTTACTAAATTCGTCAATTCATCCCATTTTGCCACATCGTATCTGCAAATATACGCTGACAATCAATTGATCTCAGTAGCAGTGACCGACCAAATGCAGGACGCAAATAGCGCCTTCTATACCTTTTATGACCCAGATATCAAACTTTCTATCGGGACTCTGTCTGTGTTATATCAACTAGAGTTAACCCGTAAACAAGGCAAAAGATGGCTCTATTTGGGGTATCAGATCGATGAATGTCCCGCAATGAGCTATAAAGTCCGCTTTGATTCGCATCAAAGGCTAGTAAATCACCGGTGGCAAGGGTAGAATACCGCCCAACGTTTAATTGGTTGCTCATACTACAAAAGATCATTTTGCAGTCAGACAAAACAGCACCTAATGAATTGTCCAATTTTAAAGAGGATTAAATGGCTAAAGAAGACGTAATTGAGCTGCAGGGCACTGTCCTAGACACTCTACCAAACACTATGTTCCGCGTAGAACTAGAAAACGGTCACGTTGTGACTGCGCACATCTCTGGAAAGATGCGTAAAAACTATATCCGTATCCTAACGGGTGACAAAGTGACTGTAGAGATGACTCCATACGATCTAAGCAAAGGTCGCATCGTCTTCCGCGCTCGTTAATAATCTCTAATTCAAGTTAGGCTTGAATTAATAATGAGCAAAAAAAACGGAGCCTTATGCTCCGTTTTTTTATATCTACCATTAGCGAGACACTTGGCCTCGCTCTTTATCAATGATTAAGCGCTTCTTCTTCCGTACCTAGATACTTAAATTTCAGCTGCTCTCCATCTAAGTTAACCACAACAGACCCACCATTTACCAAAGAACCAAATAACAGCTCATTTGCCAACGGCTTTTTCAATTTTTCTTGAATAACTCTAGACATTGGACGAGCGCCCATAGCCTTATCATAACCGCGCGTTGCTAACCAATGACGAGCATCTTCAGTTACCTCAAGAGAAACCCCACGCGAGTCCAACTGAGCTTGTAACTCAACAATGAACTTGTCGACAACCTGATGAATAACATGCTCATCAAGGCTGTTAAACCAAATCGTGTTATCTAACCTGTTTCTAAACTCAGGCGTAAATATCTTCTTAATCTCTGCCATTGCATCAGGAGCGTGATCTTGTTGGATTAGGCCAATAGAGTTCTTCTCAGTTTCAACAACACCTGCATTCGTTGTCATGACCAAAATCACATTACGGAAGTCAGCCTTGCGCCCATTGTTGTCCGTTAACGTACCGTTATCCATTACCTGCAACAGCAGGTTAAAGATATCTGGGTGCGCTTTCTCTATCTCATCAAGCAACACTACGGAATGGGGATGCTTAATAACAGAATCGGTCAGCAAGCCACCTTGATCATAGCCAACATAACCTGGAGGCGCACCAATAAGGCGTGAGATAGAGTGCCTTTCACCGTATTCAGACATATCAAAGCGAAGTAGCTCAATCCCCATTAATTTGGATAGTTGAACCGTCACCTCTGTTTTACCTACCCCAGTTGGGCCTGCAAACAAGAAAGAACCCACAGGCTTGTTCTCAGCACCAAGTCCAGCACGAGACAGCTTGATCGATTCACTCAATACATCAATCGCTTGGTCTTGTCCAAACACCAGCATCTTCATTTTGCTATCAAGCTTTTGCAAAATATCTTTATCAGAAGAGGATACCGACTTTTCAGGAATACGAGCCATCTTAGCCACCATGGCTTCGATATCCCCTACTCCAACGGTCTTCTTACGACGACTACTTGGAACCAAGCGGCTCTTCGCTCCCGCCTCATCAATCACATCAATGGCTTTATCAGGAAGATGACGCTCATTAATATATTTAGCGGATAACTCTACAGCTGCTCGTAGCGCTTTGTTGGTATAGCGTACCTCATGGTGCTGCTCGTACTTCGATTTCAGCCCCATCAAGATCTTAGTTGTATCATCCAATGAGGGCTCGATTACATCAATCTTTTGGAAGCGGCGAGACAAGGCGCGCTCTTTCTCAAAGATAGTGCTGTACTCTTGATATGTTGTGGAACCAATACAACGCAGTTTACCGCTACTCAGCAGAGGTTTGATCAGGTTTGCGGCATCCACCTGCCCACCAGAAGCTGCACCAGCACCGATAATCGTATGAATTTCATCGATAAATAGTACCGCATCATCCTCTTTCTCAAGCTGTTTTAAGATGTTTTTAAAGCGCTTTTCAAAATCGCCTCGATATTTAGTACCCGCAAGTAGGGAACCAATATCCAGAGAATATATAATGCTATTGGCAATCACTTCAGGGACATCACCCTCAACGATACGCCATGCAAGTCCTTCGGCAATTGCGGTTTTACCAACCCCGGCTTCACCTACCAATAATGGGTTGTTTTTACGGCGTCGACACAAAACCTGTATCGTGCGCTCCAGTTCTTGGTCACGGCCAATCAATGGGTCAATCTTGCCCGCGCGAGCGACTTGATTGAGGTTGGTTGCAAAGTTCTCTAGCTTATCTTCTTGATTTACGTCCTCGGCCGTTTCGCTACTGCCAAACAACTCAGAAGGTTCATCTTTAGATATTTTAGTGATTCCATGAGAAATGTAGTTAACAATATCAAGACGGCTAACGTCATTCTTCTTCAGAAGGTACGCGGCGTGTGATTCTTGCTCACTAAAAATAGCCACCAGCACGTTAGCACCAGAAACTTCGTTACGCCCTGAAGACTGCACATGAAATACTGCCCGCTGCAGTACACGTTGAAAGCTCAATGTTGGCTGCGTTTCACGAGTTGAGTCATCTACTGCAATTAGTGGCGTCGTCTGCTCAATAAATACATCCAAATCTTGACGAATGATATCAAGATTTGCGCCACAAGCTTTTAGTGCTTCTTGAGCGGATTGGTTATCTAGAAGCGCCAGCAACAAATGCTCGACGGTCATAAATTCGTGACGTTTGTCGCGTGCTTGCGCAAACGCGTTGTTCAAACTGGTTTCAAGTTCTTTATTTAGCATACAGGCCTCCCATAAACATCTAATACAGCCATGCCAATTTTTTACTCGTTGGCTATAGCTATGCTCTTTCCATAGTGCAAAGCAATGGATGCTCACATTCTTTTGCGTAAGCTGTCACCTGTACTACCTTGGTCTCTGCAACCTCAGCGGTGAAGGTGCCACAGCAAGCTTTCCCTTGATAGTGCACCTGTAGCATGGTTTGCGTCGCTTTGTCTTCGTCCATGCCAAAGAAACGCCCTAGGATCTCAATTACAAAATCCATCGGTGTGTAATCATCGTTATTCAACATAACGTGATATAAAGACGGCGGCTTCAACTCAGTTTTCTCTTTTTCCAAGAGATCGCTATCTGGAGTCACCCATTCAAAATTCTTACTCATTTTTACGACTTATAGTAGAAAAAACAATTACCTTAATAGCAGAAATCTTTCCTACTACTTAAGAGACTAATAGAGCAATTGTATCCCTGCAAATAAAAGATTGCTATCTGAATGATAGTTAATCAATTATGAAAAATCAGACCAGCCACACCACTTTGCTCTTTACATGATTCATATCAGCTTCTAGCTCAACTTAACCACCCCATAATGCATTTTTTATTGCTTATTTATTGACGAAAGCCGTTCTTTGTCTAAATTTGAAATTGTCTAATATGAAAATCTCGTCACTTTCTTATTAGACATCACGCCTGCGAGGCGACTAATACTCAGCGACACAATTTTTATGCAAAAGGATGTAAAGCATGGCAACAGGTACAGTTAAATGGTTTAACAATGCCAAAGGATTTGGGTTTATTTGCTCAGAAGATGAAGATTCAGATGTATTTGCACACTACTCAACAATCCAAATGGACGGGTATCGGACACTTAAAGCAGGTCAAACCGTAACCTATGAAGTTGAGCAAGGTCCTAAGGGCTACCACGCCAGTGCTATTACTCCATTAGAAGCCGACGCATCGAAATAACGTCGTACCATATAGAAATAGAGGCTAACGCCTCTTTTTTTATGTCCAAATTATATGCCCTCGACATCAACTAATGGACACTGTACGTTTCCGTTCCCTTATCCAGAAATTGACCATGAGATATATAGCGTGTAATGAGTTGCGTTACATGTGGATCGCTACGCAAACTATCATGCTTAACATCTACCTCAATAAAATCTTGCATGCCCTCCAACCTTGCCGATTTAACCGATACTAAACCATCATTTTCGTTATTGAACATATACTTAAGGATTGGATAACTGTGTATTCCCGCAATCACACCAAACTCATAGTTTGGTTTAGGAAGGGAGTTTGGCAAGCTATTGGGCTGACTCGTTAATGATTTTGCAGTATCGCCAGCCAAGGGTAACAGCCAAAACTTCGCAAAAAAATCCGCCACATCACTCCCATGATTGGGTGTACCAACAAACACCACTTTGCCCATCATTTTAGAGTTCACAAAATTAGGATGAGTTCCCAAATAATTACGGATCATCAATCCACCAAGTGAATGTCCCACAAAGTGGATCTCTCTTAATTGATGGGCTTGAGTGGGTTGCAGCTTAAATTGAGTGACACAATGTTCTATCTGAGCGGCGCTTTTCTCGAGAGTGGTTTCGACCGACATCACTAAAGTAGGGTAATCAACCACACAAACCTGATAACCCAGTTTCTTGATCATATTGGACATGGCTTGCATAGATTCACCGCTGCGAGCTAGACCGTGTACTAATACAACCTGTTGATTGTGATTACTCGGATCATAATTTAGCCCCATGTCTGGTTCTGATTTAGTACATCCGACGATAAACATACAAAGTGATAACGACAATATCCACTTAGCCATGGCGCGTTCCTAAAGTAGTGGTTAGACCACTCTAGCATTATTCTGCAATAAGTTGCACGAAACCTAACTTTTCATTTTGTATGAAAATCCAACAAGGGTATCGGGATATGCTAGTGAACCACGATTTACCCTAGCTGTGAAACTGATCATAATCGCAATGATAGATTGTTGAGCCACGCAATATTTATGCTAACTATAAGCAGTTATAATATCTGCTCTCAGTTGCGCATGTAATGAGCTTTAGCTCCATATTAGCGCGCTTGTATGGCTAGACGGATTTGGCCGAATTAAATTAAAAGCAAGCTAATTTGCTTTATTTACGGTTGAATTAAATCAATGAGTAAAAAAAACACTGTTGGCCTCATCGGCCTGATTGCTATCGTATTTAGCTCTATGATAGGAAGTGGTATCTTTAGCATTCCACAAAATATGGCAGAGCAAGCCTCAATTGGGGCGGTCGGCCTCGCTTGGCTCATAACCGGTATCGGCATGCTATTGTTGGTCCAAACATTTAAAATCCTTGCCCAGCATAAACCCCACCTTAACTCAGGCATTTTCTCTTATGCAAAGGCAGGCTTTGGTGAGTATATAGGCTTCCATTCTGCTTGGGGCTATTGGCTGATGACATGTATGGGCAACGTTGCCCTTGCGGTTATGCTCAACGATTCTCTTGGATTATTTTTCCCAATACTACTCAATCATGGTATTGAAACCGTGATTTTATGCTCTGTACTACTATGGGGTATGAACACCTTAGCGTTACGTGGAACCAACAGCTCATCTTTCGTAAACATCATATCAACAGTGGTGAAACTGATTGGTCTATTAGTGATTATTGGTATCGTTCTCTATAGCTATGATAGCAGTATGCTTTCAGTTGATGTATGGGGTAATGAAAACCAATTGGGTTCTGTTTTTGGACAGATTCAGAGTACCATGATGGTAACCCTGTGGTGTTTCGTTGGAATTGAGGGTGCGGTTGTATTATCTGGACGAGCGCGCAACAAATCAGATGTTGGCAAAGCGACTCTAATTGGGTTCTTAGTTGCAATTACTATGTATAGCCTGATTTCAATCCTATCTTTTGGCATCTTGCCACAAGCCGAATTAGCGCAACTCCCTAACCCTTCCGCAGCATCATTGCTAGAAGCTGCTATCGGTTCTAATGGTCGTCTACTGGTTAACCTTTGTGTGTTGGTTTCTGTATTTGGTGCTCTAGTTGCTTGGACTATATTGGTAGCAGAGGTTCCTTATGAAGCAGGCAAGACTGGCGAGTTTCCTAAAGTATTCGCTCGTACCAATAAAAATGACGCCCCAATCATAGCACTCAATGTATCAACCGCATTTATGCAATTGTGTGTATTAATGGTTGTGATGTTCGAAAACGTATACCTTGCAGCAATCAATATCGCTTCGGTTATTGTACTGCCTTGCTACCTACTTAGTTGCTTATATCTACTTAAGTTATCAATCAACTATAAAGAGCTTGGACTTAGTAAGCGTAACTATGGCTACGTAGCATTATCTGCTACCACTGCCCTATTTTGTTTATGGCTTATCACCGCCGCAGGACTTAATTATCAATTGCTGGCAACCATCTTATATGCCATTGGTATCCCATTTTTCCGTTTCACTCATAGAGCTCGGATGAAAGCAGGTGAAAAGGTTTACTCTAACCTAGATAAGTGTATTGAAGCTGCGCTTTTAATTTTAGCTGTAGTTTCGATATATCTATTGATAACAGGGCAAATGCAAGCATAACCTGTTTAATACAGAACCAAAAAGGCCGCTCAGTGAGCGGCCTTTTTATTTTTAATCTTGAACATATTGGACAATCGAATCATCCAATAAACCATTCTTATCTATGGCATCTAAATCCACAAGCGCCCCTAGTAGAAGCGCGGTCTTTACCGCAATGGTGGCGACAGTTATCACCACAATAAAACGGTTCATACTTAACTTGGCAAGCTGCTTACGGGTTTCCTCTTCCCCCCCTTCTGTTTTTTGAGTTATGGCAATCAACCTAATAAGTGAGTTTTTTGCACGTAGTAGTGCCACTGCCAAGATGACCAATAATATAATACTTAACAGATCTGAAACGACAGCCCAAGACAAACGCAATACCTAATATCACTCAAAAAACGAAATGGGATTATAATAATACAAATATAACTAAACTATGGTTCAACTCACATTTTTTGTAGAACACAAGCAAAATAAGCCATCAAATATCGTGATACTGTTCGTTAAAGAAAAAAAACCCTGATTATAAAATCAGGGCTTAATCTCATGTGGCAACCTTAATACTTTATAGCGAGTCGTTTATAATCGCATTCAGGGTTTTGCTCGGGCGCATTAACTTTTCCGTTTTTTCAGTATCAAGAAGATAATACCCGCCTAATTCTCCAGCAACGCCTTGAGCCTCATTTAACTCAGCAACAATTGCACTTTCATTTGCTTGAAGTTGCTTAGCGATAGATTCAAAGTGTGCTGCCAGTTCTGAATCTTTATTCTGCAATGACAAGGCCTCAGCCCAGTAGCTTGCAAGATAATAATGGCTACCACGATTATCAAGCTCCCCAACACGTCGCGAAGGGGATTTATTTTCATCCAAGAAACGTCCAGTTGCGGCATCTAGTGTCGTAGCCAGTACTTTCGCTTTCGTATTGCCTGTAACTTCGCTTAAATGTTCAAGTGATGCTGCAAGCGCCAAGAACTCACCCAATGAATCCCAACGTAGGTGATTCTCTTTCTCTACTTGCTGAACATGTTTTGGAGCAGAGCCACCAGCACCGGTTTCAAACAAGCCACCACCGTTCATCAGCGGTACAATAGATAGCATCTTCGCCGATGTACCCAACTCCAAAATAGGGAATAAGTCCGTCAAATAATCACGTAGCACATTGCCCGTAACTGAGATGGTATCTTCTCCTTTGGCAATGCGCTCTAATGAAAACAGGGTCGCATCCACTGGAGATAATATTTGGATGTCTAGGCCAGCAGTATCATGCTCAGCTAAGTAAACTTCTACTTTTTTGATAAGCTCAGCATCATGAGCTCGATTGCTGTCTAACCAAAATACCGCTGGGGTATTTGATAAGCGAGCGCGGTTTACGGCCAGTTTCACCCAATCTTGGATCGGAGCGTCTTTTACCTGACACATACGGAAAATATCACCCTCTTCAACTGACTGCTCAAGAACAACAGTTCCGTTGGCATCAGTAACGACTACACTACCCGCCTTGGATATAACGAAGGTTTTATCGTGCGAACCGTACTCTTCTGCCTTTTGCGCCATCAAGCCTACGTTAGGCACACTTCCCATTGTTGTCGGGTCAAATGCACCATGCTGTTTACAAAAGCTGATAACCGCTTGGTAAACCTCAGAATAACAACGATCTGGGATCATTGCTTTGGTATCTTTTTGCTTACCGTCAGGTCCCCACATTTGACCAGAAGAGCGAATCATAGCAGGCATTGATGCATCCACAATCACATCTGAAGGTACATGCAAGTTAGTAATACCGCGATCAGAATCAACCATAGCAAGGGCTGGACGGGTATTATAGACCGCGTCTAAATCATCTAAAATTTGTTGTTTTTGCTGTTCTGGTAAGGTTTCTATCTTGGCATATACATCACCAATACCGTTATTTACATCAACACCCAGCTGTTCAAATACTTGTGAATGCTTATCAAATACAGCTTTGTAGTATACCTTAACCGCAATACCAAAAATGACAGGGTCTGACACCTTCATCATGGTTGCTTTCATATGCAGAGAAAGCAAAACGTCATTCTGCTTAGCATCTTCAATCTGCTGTTCAAAGAACTGCACTAATGACGCCTTATTCATTACCGCAGTATCTATGATCTCTTTATCAAGCAGTGGGAGTTCTGATTTTAGGGTCTTGACGCTACCATCAGCTGCGCGTAATTCAATTTTAACTTGCTTGTCGCCCTCAACAGTCGTCGATGTCTCACTGCCAAAGAAGTCACCACTTTGCATACTAGAGACATGAGTTTTAGAGCTCGTTTCCCATTTGCCCATAGAATGGGGGTTTTTCTTAGCGTAATTTTTAACTGAGGTTGGCGCTCTGCGATCTGAATTGCCCTCACGAAGCACTGGGTTTACGGCGCTCCCTTTGATTTTATCGTAGATTGCCTGAACCACTTTTTCTTCGTCTGTGCTTGGCTCTTCTGGATAGTCAGGTAAAGCGTATCCCTTGGCTTGCAATTCAGCGATAGCAACCTTTAACTGGGGAACAGAAGCGGAAATATTTGGCAGTTTAATAATGTTCGCTTCTGGTTTTTTGGCTAACTCACCAAGCTCAGAAAGTGCATCATTAATTCGCTGTTCAGGTTTTACGTATTCAGAAAAGTTAGCAAGGATACGCCCTGCTAGAGAGATATCCCGTGTATCTACGGCAATACCAGACGAAGCAGTGAACGCTTGAATCATAGGCAATAACGAGTATGTTGCTAGTGCTGGCGCTTCATCAGTAATGGTATAAATAATCGTGGGCTTTTGTACAGACATGAAATTTCCCTATTTTTATAATTTTTCTGTCTCTTCACTGCTGTGAATAGAAGATCAATTGCTTACAATATTAATAAATCGCTTCATGCGATAATCTTGCTTGGTGTGGCTCAATATGCAATTCGACGCACTAAAGTGCGGATTCATAGGCCACTTTTTTATAAAATGCCACCCTAACCTAACAAAAAGTGGCGCATAATATCAATCTATTACGATATTGATTAAAATAACCAGTGCAGTGCGCATCATAAAACAATTCTTAATCCATTAGAAATTACTCGCACAGTTTGTTTACAATTTTGCAAGGTAGTTAACATGTCTCAAAGGCCACGCCATTTTTCTCATCCCAAAAGTAAGCCATCGGGCACGCCAGTGGCAAAATCTAAAGGTCGTACATCCTATAGCAATAGATCAAAACCAAGGGTGTCACCCGAGGATAGAAAGGTGATCTTGTTCAATAAACCATTTGACGTACTCAGCCAGTTTACTGATGGCGACGGTCGGCAAACCCTAGCGGACTTCGTTAAAGTGAAAGATGTTTACGCGGCTGGTCGTTTAGACCGAGACAGTGAGGGATTACTCCTGCTTACGAACGATGGGATATTGCAAGCGAGATTAACTCAACCCAACTCTAAATCACCTAAAACCTATTGGGCTCAAGTTGAAGGGACACCAAGTGAAAGTGACCTAGATAAGTTGCGTCAAGGTGTAAAGTTAAAAGATGGTATGACACTCCCTGCCACGATAGAAGTCATCGCTGAACCGCACCTATGGGACAGAACCCCTCCAGTACGATTTCGCGCAGCCATCCCAACAACTTGGTTGTCCATTACCATAATCGAAGGGCGTAATAGGCAAGTAAGGCGCATGACGGCCAATATCGGATATCCCACCCTTAGGTTAATTCGTTACTCGGTTGGTAAATATACCTTAGGCGATTTACCAAATGGTGAATGGAGAGAAGCGGAGTAACGAGGTTCGGCGGTAAAAGATTGGCTATTAGACACCGGATGTAGCCAATTTTTCGTACCTGCGCCGGTGGGATCTGTACATACTCAGCTATTGATTGGGTTTGCGATATGAAATTGACGCCAGGCATTGCAACTGGCCCCGGTTCAAAAAGCTACCGGGGCGAGCGATTGCCCTGTTTTAGTCGCTTATGGTAGCGCCCTTACTCCCCTTCCATAAATCCAATATCGGGTAAGCGATCTAAATGTTCACTATAACGCTTTAGATTAAACTCAGCGCCATTGTTAACCACATCAAATAGCTCAATACCTAATGCGCACCCAATCAACGCCATGGCATCTTCGCGACTATTGCCTGTCATCATAAGGCGCATCAGTGTTTCAGTGACCTTTTTAGGTTCACCTGACTCAATTTGATTAGCGACAATTTCTAGGATCTGTTGCTCAGTTTCGTTTTGTTCGGTCATAGTCTTAATAACTTGTGTAAATGTAGCCGCTATTATTGATCACAATGCATGGATTGTTCACCACACTTTTTACGATAGATTGAAGTGTGATTTATCTCTCGGAACTGTCACAGTCAATTTGTTTCTGTTAGAATTCGTCTCCGTGTTTATTCAGTGGTGTAATTTGGATGTCAAACAATAGCCAAAAGAAAGTTATCGTCGGTATGTCAGGCGGTGTGGACTCATCAGTATCAGCTTATCTACTTCAGCAGCAGGGTTACCAAGTTGAAGGCCTGTTCATGAAGAACTGGGAAGAAGATGATAACGAAGAGTACTGCACAGCAGCTGATGACCTTGCCGATGCACAAGCGGTGTGTGACAAACTTGGCATTCATCTCCATAAGATCAACTTTGCTGCTGAATACTGGGACAATGTTTTTGAATACTTCCTCGAAGAATACAAAGCAGGTCGCACTCCTAACCCAGATATCTTGTGCAACAAAGAGATCAAGTTTAAGGCATTCCTAGAGTTTGCCGATGAGGTTTTGGATGCTGACTATATTGCTATGGGTCACTACGTGCGTCGCACTTTCCCTACAGCACAGCAACAAGCGGACGGTGAATTGCCTAAAATGCTACGTGGTTTAGACAGCAATAAGGACCAAAGCTATTTTCTCTATACATTGAGCCATGAGCAAGTCGCTCGTAGCCTGTTCCCAGTTGGTGATCTAGAAAAGCCAGAGGTGCGCCGCATCGCCGAAGAGCAAGATTTAATTACAGCTAAGAAAAAAGATTCAACCGGTATCTGTTTTATTGGTGAGCGCAAATTTACGGACTTCCTTTCTCGCTATTTGCCCGCTCAACCGGGTAAAATTGAAACGCCTGAAGGTAAAGAAATTGGCGAACATATGGGTCTAATGTACCATACCCTTGGACAACGCAAAGGCTTGCACATCGGTGGCCAAAAAGGCGGCGGTGGTAACGAAGACCCATGGTATGTTGCAGAAAAAGACCTAAAGCGTAACGTACTCATTGCGGTACAAGGTGGTGATCATCCACTACTGAAATCAGAGGGATTACTGGCATCGCAATTACATTGGGTAGATCGCACCCCAATTCGTGAGCCAATGACATGTACTGTTAAAACACGCTATCGCCAACAAGATATTGCATGTACCATTATTCCGATGGATGATGACAACATCAAAGTTATCTTCGATGAAGCGCAAGTTGCTGTTACACCAGGGCAATCCGCGGTATTTTATAAAGATGATGTATGCCTAGGTGGCGGCATCATAGAGAAACGAATCTAACCTAATTAGGAGTTTTTACGTGGCAAACACAAATTACGACCGTACCATCGCTTTTGCCGGCATCTGCCAAGCCGTCGCTCTAGTACAGAAGGTGGCGCAAACCGGACAATGTGACTCAGCTGCGTATGAAACCTCTGTTAGTTCAATTATCAATATGTCCCCTGCTAATACCCTTGCTGTTTTCGGTCACGAGCGTGACCTGCAGCTTGGATTAGAAACCTTAAGTCGTAATATTGATAGCTCGGCAACTGGCAACGACCTAACTCGCTACATCATCAGTTTAATGGCTTTAGAGCGTAAGCTCAGCCAACGTCCTGACGCTATGGCGCAACTGGGCGATCGCATTCAACTAGCTGATCGTCAAGCGGGTCACTTTGATCTATTTAATGACCAAATGGTATCCAATCTTGCCAGCATTTACCTGGATGTTGTTAGCCCTATTGGGCCACGCATTCAGGTTACCGGCAACCCAAGCATGCTGCAACAAACCAGCGTTCAAAATAAGGTAAGAGCCCTACTACTTTCTGGTATTCGTAGTGCTGTTCTATGGCGTCAGGTTGGCGGAAAACGTCGTCATCTTATCTTCAGTCGCAAGAAGATGGTAGAGCAAGCTGAAATCCTATTAGCTCGAATCTAATTGATTGGCTCGCTGTTTTTGCGGGCCACTATTTACCACCAATAAATTTAACGCAAACGATTGCGCAATATTAGTGACAACGCTCGCTGTTACTGGTATAAACCTCACAAAATTTGAAAACTCAATTCAGGAGAAAATCATGGAACTGTCAGCATTAACTGCTGTTTCACCAGTAGACGGCCGTTACGGAAGCAAAACCATTGCCCTACGTAGCATCTTTAGTGAATATGGTCTCCTAAAGTACCGTACTATCGTTGAAATCCGTTGGTTGCAAAAACTAGCGGCAACTGCGGAAATCGCAGAAGTACCTGCATTTAGCGCTGAAGCGAATCAATTTCTAGATAACCTTGCTGCAAACTTCAATGAAGAAGACGCTGCCCGTATTAAAGAAATCGAACGCACCACTAACCATGACGTTAAAGCGGTTGAGTATTTCCTAAAAGAGAAAGTAGCCGATGTTACTGAGCTTCATGCAGTAAATGAATTTATTCACTTCGCATGTACCTCTGAAGATATCAACAATACCTCTCACGCACTGATGCTTAAAGAAGCCCGTGAGACTGTGATTCTTCCTGAGATCAAGAATATCATTGATGCTCTAAAAGCACTTTCTGTTGAATACCGTGATATTCCACTTCTATCTCGTACACACGGACAACCAGCTTCTCCATCCACTATGGGTAAAGAAATGGCAAACGTAGCGTACCGTATGGAGCGTCAATACAAGCAGATCGAAGCGGTTGAGATTCTAGGTAAAGTGAATGGTGCAGTAGGTAACTACAACGCTCACCTATCCGCTTACCCTGAAGTAGATTGGCATCAATTCGCTGAAGAGTTCATCACTGAGTCTCTTGGTGTTACGTGGAACCCTTACACAACTCAAATCGAACCACACGATTACATTGCAGAGCTATTTGATGCAATTGCACGTTTCAACACTATCTTGATCGATTTCGATCGCGATATCTGGGGTTACATTGCACTAGGTCACTTCAAACAGAAGACGATTGCCGGTGAAATTGGTTCTTCAACCATGCCACACAAGGTTAACCCAATCGACTTTGAAAACTCGGAAGGTAACCTAGGTCTAGCGAACGCTGTATTTAGCCACCTAGCACAAAAACTGCCTGTCTCTCGCTGGCAGCGTGACCTGACCGACTCTACAGTACTTCGTAACCTAGGTGTTGGTGTTGGCTATGCAATCATTGCTTATACTTCAACCCTTAAAGGTATTAGCAAGCTTGAGATCAACAACGAGGCGCTACTTGCTGAGCTAGATAAAAACTGGGAAGTACTAGCTGAACCGGTACAAACCGTTATGCGTCGTTACGGCATTGAGAAGCCTTATGAGAAGCTAAAAGAGCTTACTCGTGGTAAGCGCGTGGATGGTGAAGCAATGCGCAACTTTATCGACGGCCTAGAGCTTCCTGAAGCAGAAAAAGTACGTCTTAAACAGATGACACCTGCTAACTATATCGGGCAAGCAGTTGAGCTAACTGACAAATTATAATCATACCCTTATAAAAACGGCTACCTATTAGGTAGCCGTTTTTTTATATCTATATCGAGTAAATCGGTGGCAATCTGCGTTTCATCAATCGCGGAATAAACCAAAGCAGAAATAGCGAACCTAGCACGACGCCTGCGACCCCTTCCCCGTTAATTACCAATATGTCACCATCAATAATACCGTGTCGATTATTGTAAATACTCCCCAATATTAATGGATTGTAATAGTTCCATATAAAGTGGAGCAGTATCGGCGGCACTATGCTGCCTGACTTAAAGTAGCAATAAGCAAACGGCAGTGAAAATACGAACATTGCGCATATTTGTACGCCAACTAGGGTAAATACGTTGCCAACTTGAGTGAGCTTGGCTACAAACAAAATAGCGGGTACATGCCATACTGCCCATACAACCCCAACCACTATGGTTGCGGATAGCTCTCCATAACATTTAGCTAAATTAGGGAGTAAAAATCCGCGCCATCCATACTCTTCGGCGCAAACAATCAACAAGCCAGTAACTACGACCGATAGTGACGGGAACCACTGTAAGGTTTCTAGCCTTTGATAATCGATAGTTCCTATCAAACACAGCACATCTAATACAGCCAACACAGTAATGAAAAGCACCGGATAAACCACAGAGAAACCGATGATTTGTCTCGATATAGGTTTATTAAAAGGCGATATCACACCCTGTATATTTTGATAGCGTATAAGATTCAACAAAACCGCCACAACCCCTGGAATAATCATACTCAACGTATACATATCCAGATGATTCTGGTTTTCAAATATATAATAATTAAATCCCCAAGTTATACCGATAACTAGGGTAATAAATAGCAATGCATAGCGCTTTGACCAATCCATATCTTGCACCTCCATGCATAGGGTAAGTTTATGCACGCTATTTCCCAAACACTTTACTGCCTATTTGGGTTAAAAGTTAAATCCCATTTTTGTGGTCTTATATATAAATAAAGCCTAGTTCAGAAAAAATCCGAACTAGGCTTTGATAAAATTATTGATTATTCAGTTAATTATAAAGCGCTGCGATACATCTCTACATAACGTTCAGCGGCAATATTCCATCCGAAATCTTGCTTCATAGCGCGTAGCTGCAAATTAGCAAACTCCGCTGGGTCTTGCAGGTACAGGATCAATGCACGCTGCATAATAGCTAACAAATCACTCGCTTGCGGCTCATCAAATGCAAATCCAGTCGCTGTTTGGGGGTCGCTATCATAATCATTAACCGTGTCTTTTAGTCCACCAACCGCGCGTACAATAGGTAAGGTGCCATAAGCCATAGAATAGATTTGATTTAGTCCACACGCTTCGAATTCTGAAGGCATAAGGAAGAAGTCAGCCCCCGCCTCTACAAGGTGAGCGAGTTTGTTATCGTATGCTTCAACAAAGGCAAATTTATCACCAAATTGCTCAGATACAGCATGAAGTTGAGCTGCAATCTCAGGGTCACCAGTACCCACAATCACCAACTGAACATCATTGTGTAATACCTTCTCTAATATCGGTAGTAAATAGTGAAAGCCTTTTTGATGGGTTAAACGACACACCATGCCATACATAGGAACCTTAGCAGCAGGCAATTGCACTAGCTCTTGCAAAGCCGCTTTATTGGCCGCTTTGCCCGTTTTAAGGCTGGCTTTGGTTGCTTTGTATTTCTTAGCCAAATATGGGTCTGCTGACGGGGACCATTCACTATAGTCACAACCATTAACAATGCCACAGAAGTCTTCAGAGCGAGCTACAAAGTCGTGAACCAAACCATGTGAGCCCAGTGGAGTCTTTAACTCTTGTGCATAATTTGGGCTTACGGCATTCACTTTATCAGCATAGTGAATACCTGCTCGCAGGGTACTAATACCGTTGTACCCATAGCCTACCTTATCCGCTGGTGCGTCACGAAGTTCAGGGATGTTATTCACCTCATCTAAAGAGAAGTTCCCTTTAAACAACGCATTATGGATAGTAATTACACTCTTGGTTGCACTAAAAAAGTCGTCATGAACAAAGCGCGTTTTAAGCAAGAACGGTACTAAACCAGTATGCCAATCATTAGCATGAATAATGTCTGGTTGGAAACCCAGTTTAGGTAACGCATCTAGGCTTGCCGCAGCAAAAAAAGCAAAGCGTTCGCCATTGTCCGCATACGCTTGATTTCGCTCGGCATACATTTCTGGACGATTAAAATATTGCGCACATTCGAATGCGTACACAGCGACACCATCTAGCTCTAGTTTACGAACCGCGTACGGTGTATGTGGCCAATGTTCAAGTGCTGTTTCTAAGATAACCGGGCTATTAGCAAGATTAGGCAATTTGGCATAACCTGGGATCGCAATCGCAACCTCTGAACCTGCATTTTGTAGTGCTTTTGGCAATGCCTTACCTACATCAGCCAAGCCACCACTTTTTACCAGTCCTTCAGCTTCGGAAACTGTAAACCAAACTTTTAATTGTGACATTTTGGGGAAATCCTGTTTTTCATTAGAGCTGTTGACAGCTTCTGTTTTTGATAGATTTGACTCGCGTCATTTCTAGGCGATTTTAACATAAAAAACAAACGATTGCGCTAGTGCTTCACGGCATTAGTCAGCCAGCTAAAAACTCGTATCTTGATAAATGTTCTCAGGCTTCAATTCAAGTTATAAGCCACTGTTTTAAAGGGGGTAATACGAAGATAAAAAAAGGTAAAAAACATTTTTAGGCGGGATTTTATGTCTTCAGAAATGAAAATGCCCAGCACTGAGGCTGGGCATTGAAGTACTTATGTTTTACTAGTGATTACCAGTAGAAACGTGCGCCAATTGCGAAATTGCTTTCTGCATCAGCCGTTGTTGGTGCAACTTGAGCGTCTTGACCTTGGTTGTGGAAACCTAGAGTAGTACCGTCGCCGTAACCGTATTCACCGTATACACGTGCCCAAGAGTTAAACTTGTGCGCGATACCAACGTATGCAACTGTACCATCTTCGTCGAAATCGAAGTCGTTAGCTTTTTGCATTGTGTATTCAACACCACCGTAAAGTGCTGTTTTTTCCATCATCTGGAAAATACCTGCAAGAGAAAGACCGTTTTCATCGATAGTATGGCCGTTGGCTTCATTTTCTAACGTTGCCCAGTAGTAAGTGAAACCAATTAGGCTATCACCAAGGCCGTACTCTGCAGTAAACTCTGCATAAGTGTTTGAAAGATCAGCATTTAGAGTTGTTGGGTTATCTGGATCTGTAACATTATCAACCAGTTCAGTATTGCGATCGCGGTTGTAACCAGCACCTACGTGCAATGCCAAATCACCGAAAGATGTACCCACAAACAATTCGTAAAGATCTTGGTTCGAGTCACCTTCGTTTAGACCCCAACCACCTTTAACCCAGAAGTTTTCGCCATCAAAAGAGTATTTGATTTGTGAGTCGTGTAGAGCGCCTGAAAGTGTTGCGTGACGTAGTGCAGAACCACCGAAGAAGTAAGAGTAATCAGCGCCGTACACGTCATCCGAAGTAATCCACTGCTTACCAAATTTGATTGTACCGAAGTCACCAGCGAAACCAACATAGTGCTGACGTACGTTAACGTCAGTGTTGTCGCGAATGCCTAGCTCAACAAGGCCTACTACATCTACGCTATCTGTGATTGCGTATTGACCCTTAACACCTGTACGAGAAGAACCAGAGCTCAATGTTGCATCGTGGTCATTTTTCTCTTCAAAACGAAGTTCTTGACGTAGTTGACCGTAAAAGTCTACTGAACCGTCGTCTGACTTGTAGATTTCTGCTGCGTTTACAGAAGTTGCAGCTAGAGATGCTACAGCTAGGGCTAATAGTGTTTTTTTCATGTTAACTCACATCCTTTATTTGTAACTCGAATCTAAAATGGTTGACTCGGAAAAATTGTAATTTTTATTAGAATTCAAAAATCAGTGTTTGAGATTTGTAATGTTCTGAACCCGCAGACACATTGCGAAATTTATAAAACATTGTCAAATCCATGAGTTATATGTTTTTATAAAAATAAAACACTTTAAATACAATGACTTATATAAAATAAATAAATAGCGATCACATAAATGCGACCAAATGAAACAAAAGTAAAACATACCTAAACCAATCATTAACTCGATATAAAAAATATAAAAATACATAAAATACAGACTAATACTCCAAAAGTGACGCAATTGAGCGCATATAAAGACTGAATATTTTGCGACACTGCAATTTAAAAAAAATTCCTAGTTTTGATGCTTACGCACCACTTATTGATCAAAATGTGATTTAACGCACATTTACAACCACATTGTTAAGCTGTGGTATAATCAATTTTGTCACTTATCAATAGCCTAGCCATGAACCGAAAAATCCAAGATGCCATTCGTGGCAGTTATAAAAACTTGCATGCTCAACTCGACAATTTCATTCCGCGTCGTGCGCAAAATTATCTAGTGGCAGAAATAGCAAAAACCCTAACCGGCGAATACCATAAATCTCGACGTACTATTGTGGCTGAAGCTGGAACAGGCATAGGTAAGTCTTTGGCTTACTTAATGGCAACTATCCCTGTAGCAAAGTTCAATAACCGCAAAGTGGTCATCTCAACCGCTACCGTTGCACTACAAGAGCAGTTAATTAATAAAGACTTGCCCTTATATCGAAGGTTGGTCGACTTTGAATTTTCATTCATATTGGCAAAAGGGAGACAACGCTATTGCTGCGCCGAAAAATTAGCCATTGCCGCCGGCGCTGAAGACTCCCAAATAGCGATGTTTGAAACAAAACCAAACAAGAGTGATATCGACCTGTTACAGCGTCTATATAAGGCACTATCTGACAACAAATGGGATGGCGATAGAGACTCCTGGCCAAAACCAATCAAGGACTCAGTTTGGCAAAGTATCGTCAGCGACAAGCACAGCTGTAATAATGGGCTACCCGCTCACCGCAACTGCCCTTTCCAAAAATCGCGCTCAGAGCTCGACAAGGCAGATGTTGTAATTGCAAATCATAGTCTGGTGATGGCCGACCTTGACCTTGGTGGTGGCGTTATTCTGTTTGAACCAGAACAAACCATTTATGTTTTTGACGAAGCCCATCACCTTCCTCGGGTAGCACGTGATCACGCCTCGGCATCGGCAAGCCTAAAAGGCGTCGCAGCTTGGTTAGAAACCCTAAATAAAAACTCATCTAAAATAAGTACTCTGGCCGAAGCATCGCGGGTCGACCGCTTTTTATCTGAGTTGCAGTCATCAATTGCCGATACCATCCCTAACCTATTGCAGGTGGCACGCACCCTTAACCCAGAGCAATTCAAGGATGGGGTCTATCGCTTTGAAAATGGCGAGCTTCCCGACTGGCTAACTAATGTAAGTAAAGAGCTCAAAACGACCACCCACAAAGCCAGCTTGGCGTTAGCCAAGGTTATCGAACTCATTAGCGAACGAGTCAAAGACGGCGAACTCTCGGCCAAGCTTGCTGAACCCGCATTAGCGGAAAGTGGCTTCTTCTTACAACGACTGGAAAATCTTGCCAAGGTATGGTCTTTAATGGCAGAGCCGATTAAAGAAAAAGGTGCGCCTTTAGCGCGCTGGTTTGAGATAAGCAAAGAACGAGAGAATGACTTCACGGTAAGTGTCTCACCGCTGGAAGTAGGCCGCGTTTTAGAAAAACAACTGTGGCAAAAATGTGTCGGTGCAGTGGCAGTATCCGCCACCCTACGCGCACTCAATTCATTCCAATATTTTTGTTTTGAAAGTGGGATCTCTATGGACAGAGAAGACGCTACCCAGTTTTTGGCTCTAGCTTCACCATTTGACTATCAAAATAACGCTGAGCTTATTATCCCAAAACTTAAATACGAACCGGCCGCGCCTCAGTTTACCGATTATCTTGCAGAGCAGCTTATTGACTGGCTAGAAGCCGACAAAGCCAATCTGGTACTTTTTGCCTCTTATTGGCAGATGAATCAAGTAGCGCAAAAGCTAGAACCTAAACTGCAAAAAAAAGGATGGTACCTTCAAGTTCAAGGTGATGCGTCCCGCATGGAGATCATCAGCAACCATAAAAAGATGATCAATAAAGGAAAAACAAGTATTTTATTTGGTACTGGCAGTTTTTCTGAAGGCTTAGACTTGCCCGGTAAGCTTCTAGAAAACCTAGTGATTACCAAGATACCATTCGCAGTTCCCACCTCACCGGTGGAAGAGGCACACGCAGAATATATAGAACAAAGGGGAGGAAATCCGTTTATGCAGATATCTGTCCCAGAGGCGAGTAAAAAATTGATTCAATCTGTAGGGCGCCTACTGCGAAAAGAGAACGATTCTGGTAGAGTCGTAATCTTCGACCGTCGTTTAGTATCAAAGCGCTATGGTAAAGCCCTACTCGACTCATTACCTCCCTTTAAACGACGAATTGAATAAATAGGCAGCATTATACAGATGGAATATTTGGAACCGTCCATGTTACTACTATTGGGCGTAGTCGCTTTTGTGGCAGGATTTATTGATGCAGTTGCCGGCGGTGGCGGCATGCTAACTGTGCCAACATTACTGTCAATGGGGCTTCCCCCTCATATAGCTTTAGGTACCAATAAGCTCGCAGCCAGTTTTGCTTCATCTACTGCCGCGCTTACGTATTACAAGAAAAAGCTCTTTAAGCCAAAGTTGTGGTTACCGTGTTTTATTGCCACCTTAATTGGCGCAACCATCGGCACCTTGGTTGTCGATGCCATTTCAACCGAGTGGCTCGATAAAGCGCTGCCTCTTATCATTTTGGCAGCGGCACTGTATACCATCTTTCATAAAACGCCTCATGCCAACACCAACAATATGCCAGAGCCAACGACTAAGCATACCTATACTCAGATAGGACAGGGTCTTAGCCTAGGATTCTATGATGGGGTCGCAGGACCTGGTACTGGCGCCTTTTGGACCGTGAGTAGTATGGCGTTACATCGCCTCAATATCTTATTGGCATCCGGTCTTTCAAAAGCGATGAACTTTACCAGTAATGTTACCTCGTTAATAACCTTCGCATTACTCGGACACATCAATTGGATGTTGGGGTTAACTATGGGTGTATGCCTGATGCTAGGCGCCTTTATCGGTGCGCATTCAGCGATACGATTTGGAGCGAAATTTATACGTCCTGTCTTCATCACCGTTGTCACTATACTTGCAGTTAAATTGGCTATCGAAGCGTGGTTTGTTACCTTATAAGGACACCTAATGGCGGATTTTTCAAGGCTTTCAGAGAAGCTCACTCAACTAAAACACTATGCCGCACAATTGGATAAAAAGAGAGGAGAGCACCATCTCCCTTTATTTGATAGTGGGCTTTTTCAATGTCGCGCAAAACTTCTGGTACCGTGCGTAGATGAAGCTAGCCGCACCTTTGAATCAATATGCTCTGAACAACGACACCAGCGACTTACGACCCCTCGCGCCCAATACCTTACTGAAAGACTTGTATCTCAGATAAGCGCCCTACAACGAGAGATTTCTACCTCCCATTTTCGTAAAGATGAGCCCAAACACTCAAGCTACTATCGAAAGCCAATAAATCAGCTCTATCAAGAATTGGCGCAACACAAAGAGTGGGAACGTAGGCTACAAGAATTAGTTATCGATAAAAATAACGCTTTGGAGCAAGCGAGCGGTTTTAATCGCAGCCATGCCCAACAAGAAGTACTAAAGACAGACCAGCGCTTAGAACGATGTAAGCAGGCAATCGTCAAACTTGAAAAACAGATCACCTACCGAGAGCAACATCAATAATGGCTGACAACAACTCCCCTTTAGATAACGCACCGTCCGATGTTAAGTTAGCGGTAGACCTGATCTATCTTCTAGAGAGTAATGACATCTCTCCAGAGATCGCACTATCTGCGCTTGAGATAGTAAAACAAGATCTACAGCGCAAAAAACAAGCAAACGATAGCCAAAGATGAAAATTGTTATCAACTGACATACTCGATACCCTCGCTTATGGTTACAATGGATGTAAGGTAACCAAACTGGGAAAAACATGAAGGTAATTAGCTTCAATATTAATGGCTTACGTGCCAGATTACATCAACTGCAAGCCATCATCGATAAACATCAACCGGACGTTATTGGCCTGCAAGAGATCAAGGTTCATGACGAAGCCTTTCCATTGCAAGACGTTGAGGCTATGGGCTACAAGGTGTTTCATCACGGACAAAAAGCGCACTACGGCGTGGCTATGTTATGCAAGAAACAACCCATCAGTGTTGTTAAAGGCTTTCCAACGGATAACGAAGATCACCAAAAGCGTATGATTATGGTCACAGTTGAGGATGAGCAAGGTCAGCCGGTTACTATTCTCAACGGCTACTTCCCGCAAGGTGATAACATTAGTCATGAGACCAAGTACCCATATAAACGTCAGTTTTATAAAGATTTGATGGGCTATCTCAATACTCACCATAGCAATGATGAACAAGTGATTGTAATGGGTGATATCAATATTAGCCCAACAGATGATGATATTGGGATTGGTGAACCTAATCGCAAGCGTTGGTTAAAGAGCGGAAAATGTTCATTTCAACCAGAAGAGCGGGAATGGCTTAAAACCCTTACAGATTGGGGCTTTGAGGACACCTTTCGCAAACTTCATCCGCAGGTAAATGATCGTTTTTCTTGGTTTGATTATCGCTCTAAGGGCTTCCCTGACAACCGAGGATTACGCATCGATGTGATTCTTGCCACCCCAAGTCTAGCCGCTAAGTGTGTAGAATCAGACGTTGACTATGAATTGCGCGCAATAGAAAAGCCTTCCGACCACGCTCCAATTTGGAGCTCATTCAAATAGCAGGAATGCATGCTCTTAGTACCTATATAAAAAATGCCGACATCTGTCGGCATTTTGTTTTCTTATTTCGACTCTAGAGGTCTCATATAGGCTAGGAAGCGTTTCTCTGCCCTCTTGAATAACCAGATCACAGTAAAGGTTAAACACATATAAAACAGTCCAGCAGTCAAAAATGACTCGAACGGAGCGTAATAACGTGAATTCACCAAACGAGCGGCACCCGTAATATCCATGATGGTAATTATACCTGCTACTGCTGAGCCATGAATCATGAAAATCACTTCGTTACTATATGCAGGCAATGCTCGGCGCAGCGCACTCGGTAGAATAATACGCTTGTAAGTCAAAAATGGACTCATACCGTACGCTTTTGCCGCCTCAATCTCACCTTTTGATAACCCATTAATTGCGCCACGAATAATTTCGGAAGTATAGGCACAGGTGTTAAGAGCAAACGCGACTAAAGCACAGAACCAAGCGTGCTCCCATAAGGTATCTTTAACCGGAATAAACTGATCCATACCATAGTAAATAAGATACAGCTGAACCAGAAGTGGTGTCCCTCTAAAGAAATAAATAAACGACCAAGTCGGGGCGACCAATAACCAGTTCTTACTGTTACGCGCAATCGCAATCGGAATCGCAAACGCTAAGCCAATAATCAGTGCTGCCGCAACCAACCATAATGTGGTGTATAAGCCATCAATGTAGATATCCAAGCTCTCGCCTATGATAGAAAAATCCATGACTACCTCGCTTGAATGCTAAATTTACGTTCCACAAGCTTCAAAATGCCTGTCGATACCGCAGTGAAGAAAAGGAAGATAATAGAAACCGCCATATAAAAAGTGAATGGCATCTTAGTAGTACCCGCGGCTAATGAACCAACACGCACCATATCTTCCAGTCCGATCAGGGATACAAGTGCCGTTGTTTTAAGCAACACTAGCCAATTGTTACCAAACCCTGGCAGGGCATGGCGAATCATTTGCGGAAATAACACCCGTTTGAATGCTAGAACTGGGCTCATGCCATACGCCTTAGCGGCTTCCATTTCGCCGACATCAACGGCCATAATTGCACCACGAAAAGTCTCTGCCATATAGGCACCAAAGATGAAACCAATGGTCAAAATACCTGCTGCATAGGGGCTTATATCAATATAATCAGGAAGATAAGATACCCATTCATGATTAGGATCGCTGGAGGTGAAATAATTATTTAACCATTCATTAATGCCGTATAGGCTATTGTTCAATAATATCTGGCCACCGAAGAAGATCAGCATCATTAAAACAAGGTCAGGGATCCCGCGAATTATTGTGGTATATAGTGTTGCTATCCCCTTAGCTATATAAGAATTGGATAACTTCGCTAATGCACCAAGCATACCTAAGACCATAGCTAGCAGTAATGATAGCAGTGCCACCTGTACGGTAAGCCAAGCACCATTAAGTATCGTGGCTTCGTATCCCTGTAAATCAAACATAATATTTTCCCAACATTGCCTATAAGGTTATAGACGTTACTTCGCTATTGGTTTGTAGATGCGGAAATAACCGCAATAAAAACAGTGCCTCTGCGATGACAGCAGAGGCACTACTAATCAGGCCAAACGGGCCTATTTAAACTCGATTAATCACCGTAAACGTCATAATCAAAGTATTTTTTCGCTATTTGTTGATAGATACCTTTTTCACGAATCGAATCAATCGCTTTGTTTAGCTGCTCAGTCAGGTCTTTGTCTTGCTTACGTGTCGCAATCCCCATACCTTCACCAAACCATTTGGCATCTGTTAACGATGGCCCAACAAGCTCATACTGATCGCCACCTTTTGCATTGAGTACGCCTTCTTCTAATGAAGATGCTTCACCCATGACCGCCGATACGCGCCCATTGGCAAGGTCTAAATATGCTTCGTCAAACGATCCGTAGCGAACAATCTCTGCCGTTTTATAATTGTCAGAGATGTATTTATCATGCGTTGTTGCACGCTGAACACCAATCTTAACCCCGTTTAGACCTGCTTTAGAAAAGTCCAGGTTTGCGCCCTTCTTCGCCACAAAGGTACTTGGGATCTGCGCGTATTTATGAGTAAAATCTACACGCTTTTGACGCTCAGGGGTAATCGACATTGCCGCAATAATACCGTCAAACTTACGTGCGAGCAGTGAAGGAATCATACCATCCCAATCTTGGGCAACTAATACGCACTTAGCATCCATTTCTTTACAAAGCGCATTAGCAATGTCGACATCAAAACCACTAAGAGTGCCATCAGCTTCCGTTTTGTTAAATGGAGGGTACGCACCCTCAATACCAAAGCGTACTGTCTTCCATTCTTTAGCTTGTGCTACACCTGACAATGCGGTGACAGCAATTGTTGCTGCAACTAACCACTTTTTCATATCCATACTCCTGTGATCTACGGTTTTATGTTGTGTTGTGTGAGTGCTTTAAGAGCACTTCGGTTAATAAATAGATGAGATAAATTGTTTGAGTCGCTCGGACTCCGGATCGGTGAACAGCTTCGAAGGATTACCTTGCTCTTCAACTAAGCCTTGATGCAAAAACATTACATGATTAGAAACATCTCTTGCAAAGGCCATTTCGTGGGTAACAACTAGCATGGTTCGCCCTTCTTCGGCCAAATCACGCATTACCCCCAATACTTCTCCAACCAGTTCAGGGTCAAGTGCCGATGTTGGCTCATCGAACAACATAACCTCAGGGTCGACCGCCAACGCTCGGGCAATAGCGGCGCGTTGCTGCTGACCACCGGAAAGGTGACCTGGATAGTAATCTTTACGATCGTACAGACCCACTTTCTTTAATATCAGTTCTGCATTTTCAATAGCTTGTGATTTTGGTACACCTAACACATGTATTGGAGCTTCAACGACATTCTCCAAAACAGTCATATGCGACCACAAATTAAATCCTTGAAATACCATCGCCAGGCGAGAACGAATACGCTGAACCTGTTTTGCATTTGCTGGCTCGGCGATACCCTTGCGCCCATTTTTCATCTGAATCAGCTCACCGTTAACCCAAATTTCGCCCGCAGTCGGCGTTTCTAAAAGGTTGATACAGCGCAAAAAGGTACTTTTGCCTGAGCCAGAGCTACCGATAATGGAGATAACGTCTCCCTTATGAGCATCTAAAGAGATCCCTTTTAATACTTCGTTTTGTCCAAAGGTTTTATGCAAATTTTTTATCTGCAATGCGGGTACATCTTTCATCCGCTCAATACTCCTTGTTATGGGCTCTAGGCGTAATTTTCCATAGGTAGCCGGTCAAATTACCATTATGAATTTCGAATATCAACGCTTACAAATCACTAATTAATAACCATAAATACCAATAAACTGTGACTATTTATTTCTATAAACGAATAACATTCAATTTAACCACATAAATAACGAAATT
Source organism: Vibrio gallicus (assembly GCF_024346875.1). NCBI lineage: Bacteria > Pseudomonadati > Pseudomonadota > Gammaproteobacteria > Vibrionales > Vibrionaceae > Vibrio > Vibrio gallicus. The sequence goes on along the minus strand of NZ_AP024871.1, from coordinate 981,340 downwards.
AGACTCAACTTATACAAACCCTTTGTATCACAAAACACCTCGCAATAACAATTAAGTAACATCGAGATCTACCCCACACTTTTGAATCTTGAACATTTACCTTAGATATGACATTTGCTGGTGTTTTCCGGTTTTATTTGCAAAATAAAATTGTATTTTTATTTCAGTAATTTCTTTACCTGATCAAGATCAAGAGAAATCGGGTAACAACTTGTTAAACTCGCACACTAGATTCAAATATGAATAGTAATTTTCAAATTTTAGTTTAAGCGGAGTTGTGGTGTGTACCTCAAAAAATCGTTTTGTCACGGTATTTTGAGCTTCTCACCCTTTTGGCTTGCGTATTTTTGAAACGTAACTATCTTTCATTTTTACATTAATTTAACGAGGATTTATGTCCGACGCAGTGAATAAGGCACAGTCAGAAGAAAAAAGTTATTCTGAACTACATCGCCCTGCATCAGAGTTTTCTAGCCGCTCTGAATATCTAGACCATGAACTACAAATCATGAAGCCACGCCGTTTTGGCTTAAACCTACCTGGCCGTGACTTCCGCTTCGAACTTGAAGACCTAGTGCCAGCACTAGCAGGTACCATTGGCATTATCGCGATGTACTCAGCGGTGATGATGTCGTGGGCCGACGGATTAACCCAAGCATATGACCATGTTCACCTAGGTAAAGACTTCGCTATTGAAGTTGCTCGTGTTGAGATGTTAATCCCTGCATTATTGTTCTGTGTTTTAGCTTCTGGATTTTTTAACCCTCGAGCAAACCTTGCTGGTAACCACGGCCCAATGATTCCACTTATTGGCTCTATCGCATTAGCGGGTGCTCACCCTCTTGCATTGGCTGTGTTACTTGGTGTTTTCGGCCTGCTATTAAGTTACTTTAAAGGTGGCTCAAAGCTGGTGAACCTCACATCCGAGGGGACCGCTGGTGGATTGCTTATCTTCCTTGGGTTTACCGGGACAATGAGCCAGATTGGTTCTATACAGTCTTGGGCAAGCGGTCTACAAAGTGCTGACGTTGTTGCCGGCAGTATGGGTTATGTTGGCCTCGTTGTATTAGGTCTTAACATTGCCATATATGCCTACCTTGCGAAAATAGGGATGCGTTGGTTAGCGATCCCAGTTTGTGCCATTGCAGGGCTGTTAATTGCTCTAGCCTTAGGTGCTGGATTCGACCTTTCCTTTGAAACCCAAATGGGAATTCCAAATCTAAACCCTGTATATTGGTGGGGAAGCACAGAGCAAGGTTGGCAACTTGGCCTACCTAACCTGTCACAGTTTATTGCATCACTTCCTTTTGCAATTCTTGCCGTAGCCATGTGGTCTCCTGATTTCCTAGGTCACCGTATATTCCAAGAACTCAACTATCCAAAGAAAACTGAAAAAGTTTTGATGGATGTTGATGACACCATGACCATGTGTTCTATCCGCCAGATGGTTGGTACTGCGGTTGGTGGTGGTAACATCACTTCTTCTTGGGGTACTTACATGATTCCCGCGGCGATTGCGAAGCGCCCTATTCCAGGTGGCGCGATTCTGCTTGGCGTCCTTTGTATCATCGTTGCGATTTTAGGCTTCCCTATGGATATCGCAGTATGGCCTCCAGTAATGCGTATCGCACTGCTAGTAGGTGTATTCCTTCCTCTATTAGAGGCTGGTATGCAGATGGTAAAAGAAACTAAGGACTCACAAGCTGCCGGTATCTGTATCTTTGCGGCAGTTGTTGCCAACCCAGTTCTCGCGTGGGCATTAACCATGTTCTTAGATAATAATGGCCTTATTGGCGATAAAGAGCGCGCAGCACGCCTCTCTTTTGTCGATAAAATCGTTATTCCTGTTGGGGTGTTCGTTATATGTCTAGTCGCTATGTTAGCGGTCGGCATGCTTGAGCCTCAATATGGCATCAAAGCTTTCTTATAAAGGTTGCAGGGTAGTGTGAATGCACTACCCTTTTCTTAGCAAGAGACAAAATTATGGGTGGTGTGAAATATCTAGATTCAGTTTTGACTACATAGTTTGCAAAAAAATGCTTTTATTGATTTAGTTTAATATTTATAATTATTTTTGAGTTAGGGCGGAAGGCACTACGTAGTAACAATACGAATGAGTTATCAGGATTTGTAATTTACTCATATTGTTATTAATTATTAGTGTGCGGTGTCAATCTGACACTCTTACATCATTGGATATAAGAAAATGCACGTTTTTTTTCTACTAAAAAGGTAGGTACATCATGGCAGAGCAATTTGCTAAAGCTTGGGAAAATTTTGCTGCGGGCGAGTGGCAAAATGAAGTAAACGTTCGTGATTTCATTCAGAAAAACTACACGCCATATGAAGGCGATGAGTCTTTCCTAGTAACTGAAGGTACTGAAGCAACTGACGCGCTTTGGGCTAAAGTTATGGTAGGTATCAAACAAGAGAACAGCACCCACGCCCCTGTTGATTTCGATACTTCAGTTATCTCTACCATCACATCTCATGCTGCTGGTTACATCGAAAAAGACCTTGAAACTATCGTTGGTCTTCAAACTGATGCGCCACTTAAGCGTGCAATCATTCCTAACGGTGGTATCCGTATGGTTGAGGGTTCTGCTAAAGCTTACGGTCGCGTACTTGATCCTGAAGTTAAGAAAATCTACACAGAATACCGTAAAACGCACAATGCTGGCGTATTCGATATCTACACTCCAGAAATCCTAAAATGTCGTAAATCTGGCGTTCTAACAGGTCTTCCTGATGCATATGGCCGTGGTCGTATCATTGGTGACTACCGTCGTATCGCTCTTTACGGGATTGACTTCCTAATTAAAGACAAACTAGCTCAATTCACTTCTCTACAAGAAAGATTTGAAAACGGCGAAGACCTACACATGACTATGCAACTTCGTGAAGAAATTGCAGAGCAACATCGTGCTCTAGGTCAAATCAAAGCTATGGCAGCTTCTTACGGCTTAGACATTTCTAAACCTGCAGAAACTGCTCAAGAAGCTATCCAATGGACTTACTTCGGTTACCTAGCTGCTGTTAAATCTCAAAACGGCGCGGCTATGTCACTTGGTCGTACTTCTTCTTTCCTTGATATCTTCATCGAACGTGATATTGCTGCTGGCAAAATCACTGAAGTTCAAGCTCAAGAAATGATTGACCACTTCGTAATGAAGCTACGTATGGTTCGTTTCCTACGTACTCCTGAATACGATGAACTATTCTCTGGTGACCCAATCTGGGCTACAGAGTCAATGGGTGGTATGGGTCTTGACGGACGTACACTAGTTACTCGTTCTAACTTCCGTTTCCTAAACAGCCTATACACTATGGGTCCTTCTCCAGAGCCGAACATCACTGTTCTTTGGTCTGAAGCACTACCTGAAGGTTTCAAAAAGTTCTGTGCTAAAGTATCTATCGATACTTCTTCTATCCAGTACGAAAATGATGACCTAATGCGTCCTGACCTTGAGTCTGATGACTACGCTATCGCTTGTTGTGTATCTCCAATGGTTGTTGGTAAGCAAATGCAGTTCTTCGGAGCTCGTGCTAACCTTGCTAAAACTATGCTTTACACTATCAACGGTGGTGTGGATGAGAAACTTAAGATCCAAGTTGGCCCTAACATGCCTAAGATCGAAGACGCAGTTCTAGACTACGACGATCTAATGCAACGTATGGATCACTTCATGGATTGGCTAGCTAAGCAATACGTAACTGCTCTAAACAGCATCCACTTCATGCACGACAAATACAGCTATGAAGCGTCTCTAATGGCTCTTCATGACCGTGACGTTAAGCGTACAATGGCTTGTGGTATTGCTGGTCTATCTGTTGCAGCTGACTCACTATCTGCAATCAAATACGCAACTGTTAAACCAGTTCGCGACGAAAATGGCATCGCTGTCGATTTCGAAATCGAGGGTGACTATCCTAAGTTCGGTAACAACGACCCACGTGTTGATGATATTGCTTGTGACCTTGTTTCTACATTCATGAACAAGATCCGTAAACTTAACACGTATCGTAATGCTATCCCTACTCAGTCTATCCTTACTATCACTTCAAACGTGGTTTATGGTAAGAAAACGGGTAACACTCCTGACGGTCGTCGTGCTGGTGCTCCATTTGCTCCAGGTGCAAACCCAATGCACGGACGTGATGAGAAAGGTGCTGTAGCGTCTCTAACTTCAGTTGGTAAACTACCATTTGCTGATGCACAAGACGGTATCTCTTATACTTTCTCTATCGTACCTAACGCTCTAGGTAAAGACGAAGATAGCCAACGTGCTAACCTTGCTGGTCTTATGGATGGTTACTTCCACCATGAAACTTCAGTAGAAGGTGGTCAACACCTTAACGTTAACGTTCTAAACCGTGAAACTCTTGAAGATGCAGTTAAGCATCCTGAGAACTACCCACAGCTAACTATCCGTGTATCGGGTTACGCAGTGCGTTTTAACTCTCTAACTCAAGAGCAACAACAAGACGTTATCGCTCGTACTTTCACTGAGTCTCTATAAGTCAAAATTTGACCTAGACTGAAAGTTACAAATTAAACCCCGCACTAGCGGGGTTTTTTTTTACCTTTATGTGGCATACTCAAGTCAATGGATTAAGACATGAAGTATGAGCATGGAGCAATATGTCACCTTACCCACAACCGCTAGCGCGCCCCCTTTTTATCCTCTCCCTTTTATTTACAGCGCCTACATTCGCCCAAAATAGCTCTATCTATTTCGGGATAGATAACGACAGCATAGTTACTACGGATCAAGACTATACCAATGGTGTATTTATAAGCTACACCAACGATTTTGATATCAGCCACGACAGTATATTCAACGCCTTACCAGGTACAGATTTTGATGCTTCACCCAATGGCGATACCCTACATCGGTTTAATATTGAACTTGGACAGAAGATGTGGACGCCAAAGGATATAGAGAATCCCGATCCCGTACCAGGCGAGCGCCCCTATGCTGGCCTTCTCTACCTATCATCGACTCTATATGCCATCAAACCTGACAGTATCAATTCTTATAGCCTAATGTTTGGCACTATGGGACCGAACTCCTACGCCGAGCAAGGACAGAAATTTGTACACAGTATTATTAAATCGGATGATCCCCAAGGTTGGGACAACCAAATAAGCAATCAGGTGGTTTTGAATTTAAACTATCAACGAAACGATAAGTGGTATGAAAGCTCTGTAAGTGGCAGCACAACTCATGAACTAAGTACTCAGGGTAGAATCATGGCAGGGAATTTCAGAAGTGAGTTAGCAGGAGGCGCAATGTGGCGTTGGGGGAGCAACTTGGGCTCCAGTTTTGGCAGTGCTAAGGTTAATAACGAATCCTCCATCGACCCAGGTTTGATCATTCGCAGCAAAAGCGGATGGTATCTGTACAGTGGTCTCGAAGGGCGATTTAGATTCAATGATATAACTATCGAGGGTGACAGGCCAGATGACGGAATTACCGCCTCTGAGGTCGAGCACCTACAAGCGACCGTTACCGCCGGTGTGTTGGGGTATTACCGAGGTTGGGGGGCGAGCCTCGCTGTTTCAACCAAAACCCGTGATTACCGAGAAGATCCGCGCTCGTTTCATACCAACGGCTCTCTTGCCCTATTTTGGTTATTCTAAAAAAAATCCCGGTAGTGTGTAGCTACCGGGATTAAATATCTTATATTCGTCTTTTACTTCATCAAGCGCGCTCTAAAATTGCGCCCTTTCATCTTACCGTTTTCAAGTTTTTTAAGGGCGGCAGAGGCAATGGAGCGATCGACTGCCACATATGAGCGCATATCGAATAGGTTGATTTTGCCCACCAATTTACCATCAACACCGTTTTGTCCAGTAAGCGCTCCTAAGATATCCCCTGCACGTACTTTTTGCTTTTTACCACCAGCAATATCAATCGTAACCATTTTAGGTCTAAGTGGTGATTTGTCTTGGGCTTGTGGCAATGGCTCTGCATCAATCGCAATATCCATATACTCATCAATCATAGCGACGCGATAATGTTCTTTGTCGCTAAACAAGCTGCAAGCCACGCCTTTACTGCCAGCTCGCCCAGTGCGACCGATACGGTGAACGTGGACTTCTGGGTCACGTGAAAGCTGATAGTTAATTACTGCATCTAGGTTTTCAACATCAAGGCCACGCGCTGCAACATCGGTTGCCACTAAGATAGAGACACTTTTATTAGAGAACTGCACTAAGGTTTGATTTCGGTCTCGTTGTTCTAGGTCACCATGGATATCAATCACGCTAAAGCCGCGATAATGAAGCTCATCCGCCACATCTTTTACTTCACGCTTGGTATTGCAAAAAATAACCGCTGACTCCGGTTGATGCACCAAAAGCAGAGTCTCCAGTGCATTCATACGATCATCATCATTACCGACTTTGTGGAAGTGCTGTACAATGCTGCTTTTATCATGAGTAGACGCCACCTTCACATGCTGTGGGTTTTGCATGATACGCGCGGCAACCTCTTTGATCTTATCTGGGAAAGTCGCACTAAACAGCAAGGTTTGACGCTCAGAAGGCGCTTCACTAATGATGGCGTCCAACGCGTCTTGGAACCCCATATCTAGCATACGGTCTGCTTCATCCAGCACTAAGGTGTTTAGCTCACTGAGGTTAATACGACCTCTTTCAAGGTGATCTAAGATACGCCCCGGCGTGCCTACTAAAATATGTGAACCATGTTCAAGAGAGCCTATCTGCGGCCCCATTGGCATGCCACCACACAAGGTTAATACCTTAATATTATGGATAGCACGTGCCAGCTTACGGATCTCTTTAGCCACCTGATCAGCCAACTCTCGCGTTGGACACAACACCAGAGATTGAACTCGAAAGCGCTTAACATTCAAATTGCTAAGCAGTGACAAACCAAATGCGGCTGTTTTACCAGAGCCGGTCTTGCCCTGACCTATCACATCCTTACCTTCCAGCATCATAGGTAAACTTTGTGCTTGAATAGGCGTCATTTGTGCATACCCTAAGGTTGCAAGGTTGTCTAGTAAAGGCTGAGACAGTGATAGTTGCTTAAATTGAGAATCGCTCAAGAGAAGTCCTTGTGTTGGGAAACCGATAACGGGGCGACAAAATTATAGATTAATCGCACCAATTGCAAATTAATCTGACTAAATCATCAACAGTTCCTAATTATGAAGCAATTTGCAGGATATTTCCTACTTAAAATCTGGCTATAAAAACCCAAGAATATAAAGCGCTTAACCTAGGTTTCGCCTCTTATTTGTAATACACTGAAGCTATCCAAATCGCAAAGTCTGATCCAAGGCCTGCGACAAACGTTTAATCAGTTTGAGAGCTAATATGAAAGGTAAAATCCATTCCTTTGAATCATGCGGTACCGTTGACGGGCCAGGAATTCGTTTTATTGTATTCTTACAAGGCTGCTTAATGCGTTGCATGTATTGCCACAATAGAGACACATGGGATCCACACGGCGGAAAAGAAGTCACGGTAGATGAGCTGGTTAAAGAAGCACAATCATACCGTCACTTTATGAATGCTTCCGGTGGTGGTATCACCTGCTCAGGTGGTGAGGCTCTAATGCAACCAGAATTCGTTCGTGACTTTTTCCGCGCCGCACAAGCTGAAGGCATTCATACCTGCCTTGATACCAATGGCTATGTACGTCGCCATACTGAAGTCATTGACGAAATTCTTGAGGCTACTGACCTTGTGATGCTCGATCTAAAACATATGAAAGACGAGATTCATCACGACTTCATCGGAGTTTCAAACCGTCGCACCCTAGACTTTGCTCGTTATCTACAAAAAATCGGTCAAAAAACCTGGATTCGTCACGTTATAGTTCCAGGCTATACCGATGATGAAGAAGAGATTCATATGCTAGGTGAGTTCATTAAAGATATGGACAACATCGAGAAAGTTGAGCTACTTCCTTACCATAGATTAGGTGAGCACAAATGGGAAGCTATGGGCTTTGATTACCCACTACACGACGTTGAACCACCATCAAAAGAAACTATGGATAAGATCGCTGGAATTCTTAGCCAATACAACAACAATGTAAAATATTAAGGCATTAAGCCTATAGATTTAGCCTTCACTTTTTGAAGGCTTTTTATTGTGACTCGAGGGAAATACTACTATGGAAATGACTAACGCACAGCGTTTGATCCTTTCAAACCAATACTATCTAATGTCAAAACTCTCTCCAGAGGATAAAGACAAATATGAGCGTCTACAAAAAATCGTTGAACGCGGCTATGGCTTACAAATGCGAGAGCTGGACAAAGATTTTGGTCATATAAGCGAATCCGATTGTCGTGAAATTATCGACATTATGGAGATGTATCATGCGATGCAAGAGTCTTACAAGATGCTTGATGCGAACAATCAAAGCCAAGTCGATAAGCGTCGTCTGATGTTTTTGGGCTTTGATATTGCAACCGAAGCACATATTGTTAACTACGTTCGCTTTATTACCGACACTGAAGGGCTTTACCCTCAATTTGATAAAGCAGACCATCACTTTAACAGCCAAGTGCCAATGCTTGATAAATATCGTCGCATGCTTACTACGTGGCGCAACTGTCCTCGCCAGTATCATTTGTCTGCCAGTGAAATCACTCAGGTATTCAACGCCTAACCATCTCTGCTAATATTAGAATTCACACCCCAGTAATTTACACCATTACTGGGGTGTTTTTTATCCAGAAACTTTATCTAAAAAGCGTATACCACGCCAATGTTTGCCGCAGTCGAGTGGGTACTACCAAGTAATGGACTGTGTTCTAGATCCCCTTGTAATTGGGTATAGCGCACCCCAGCTACGAAGCGAATATTATCGGTTATGCTATACAGACCTCTCAAGCCAACAAACACTTGAGTGTCTCCCGCTGGGGCAAAGCTATCGACGTTTAGACGGTCTGCCTCACTATCCGAGATACCATATAGGTAATTGTTAAGCTTCGAAGAGTTCCACGCCAAACCCAGCGCAGGGGTTAGCATCCATCGCTCTCCTCGAAACGGGATGCGATATACGGTTTCTGCGTATGCGCCATCACTACGGCCAAGCATGTCACCAGCAAGTGTTAACTCAAACATACCTAAGGAACGGTTCATATACTGGTATGACACCCCACCCAATGCAGTACTTTTTCTTTTGTCCACTTGCCTAACAAAGGCATCGTCAGAGTCTGATGGTTTTAAGGTTCGCGGGTCATAGGCTAATTTGAACACAATGTTATGTGGCGAGCGTTGCTTCCAAATTCGATAACCAGCTGAGAATCCGCGAAAATAAACATGCTCTCCCTCATAACCTATAACAGGGATTACGACTCGATTTGACGGTGTTCCTTTATACACAGCAGGTGAATATGATGCACCGACACCTACAGACCAACCAGCGGATGCACCACCCGAGACCAACATGGTGCTCACTGCAATACTTGTTAACAATTTCACCCAACATCCCTTTCGTTCTACGCGCATCCAATAGCGCCTATTGTTATTGCTGATTATATACATAATTTGGGTCTAACAAGGTAGTTAGTTTGAGAAAAAAGTTATTATATTTCAAGCAAATCTGTGCATTTCTGACTAGGATTATATTAGGGGGAGAACGCTATCTTTCATCTGGTCTTGTAACATTTTAAAGGGGATTTTTGTTATGAGTATTTTCGACCATTTCCAATCTAGATACGAGGCTTCCAAGGAAGAAGAGTTATCTATTCAGGAGTTTCTATCACTGTGTAGAGAAGACAAAACCGCATACGCTAACTCTGCGGAGCGTCTTCTTCATGCTATTGGGGAACCGACACTTATCGACACGGCTCAAGACCCACATCTAAGCCGTATTTTTTCAAATCGCGTTATCGCAAGGTATGACACATTCAAAGATTTCTATGGCATGGAAGAAGCGATAGAACAGATAGTATCCTATCTCAAACACGCCGCCCAAGGTCTAGAAGAGAAAAAACAAATTCTATATCTTCTAGGTCCAGTTGGCGGTGGTAAATCATCTATTGCAGAAAAGCTGAAAGCTTTAATGCAACAAATGCCTATCTATATTCTGAGTGCCAACGGTGAGCGAAGCCCGGTGAATGATCACCCATTTTGCTTATTCGACCCAAGCGAAGATGCAGAACTACTGCGCAGTGAGTATGGCATAGAGTCACGCTACTTACGCTCCATCATGTCCCCTTGGGCTGCAAAACGTCTGCATGAATTTGGTGGTGACATCACCAAATTTAAGGTGGTCAAGGTTCGCCCTTCTATCTTGGATCAAGTGGGCATTGCAAAAACCGAACCTGGTGATGAAAACAACCAGGACATTTCAACGTTAGTCGGCAAAGTCGATATTCGTAAACTTGAGCACTACTCACAAGACGATCCTGACGCATATAGCTACTCCGGTGCATTATGTAAAGCCAACCAAGGGCTTATGGAATTCGTTGAGATGTTTAAGGCGCCGATTAAGGTATTGCACCCGCTTTTAACTGCGACTCAAGAAGGCAACTTCAACGGTACTGAAGGGTTATCTGCGCTGCCATTTGACGGTATGATTCTCGCTCACTCCAACGAATCCGAGTGGCAGACCTTTAGAAACAACAAGAACAATGAGGCGTTTTTAGACCGCGTATACATAGTAAAAGTACCGTATTGTTTACGTGTTTCTGAAGAGGTCAAAATCTACAAGAAGCTACTTGAAAACAGTGAGCTTTGTAACGCCCCTTGTGCTCCTAGCACCCTGGACATGCTAGCGCAGTTCTCTATCTTGTCGCGTTTAAAAGATCCAGAAAACTCATCTTTGTATAGCAAGATGCGAGTCTATGATGGCGAAACCCTCAAAGACACAGACCCAAAAGCCAAGAGCCATCAAGAATACAAAGACTTCGCTGGCGTTGATGAAGGCATGTCTGGGCTTTCTACCCGTTTCTCATTTAAGATCCTTTCGCGGGTATTTAACTTTGACCAAACTGAGGTAGCAGCAAACCCTGTACACCTATTCTATGTGATCGAACAGCAGGTAGAGCGCGAGCAATTCCCGCAAGAAACCGCTGAGCGCTATCTAGAGTTCTTAAAAGGCTATTTAGTACCTCGCTATGTCGAGTTTATCGGTAAAGAAGTACAAACCGCCTATCTTGAGTCTTATTCTGAATATGGGCAGAACATCTTCGACCGCTATGTCACCTATGCCGATTTCTGGATCCAAGACCAAGAGTATCGCGATCCTGAAACCGGACAACTGTTTGATCGCTCATCGCTCAACAATGAGCTAGAAAAAATCGAGAAAACAGCTGGTATTAGTAACCCGAAAGATTTCCGAAATGAAATCGTAAACTTTGTACTACGCGCTCGCGCCAATAATAGCGGGCAAAATCCAAATTGGACCAGCTATGAGAAACTGCGCACAGTGATTGAGAAGAAGATGTTCTCAAATACTGAAGAGTTACTGCCTGTCATCTCATTTAATGCGAAAACATCCACCGAAGACCAACGTAAACACGATGATTTCGTGGCTCGTATGATGGAAAAAGGCTATACCGAGAAACAGGTTCGCTTACTTTCTGAATGGTATTTACGCGTGCGTAAATCCTCATAAAGCCAGTTAGATATCGGTAAGACAGTGCCCTTTAAAGTAAAGGGCACTCACCTAACCCATATTATCGAACAGGGAGTTCCCACTGTTTATCGAATTAGAGGTGGTACATGGCTCAGTTTATTGACAGAAGACTGAACGGTAAGAATAAGAGTACGGTTAATCGACAACGCTTTATTCGCCGACATAAACAAAAAATCAAAGAAGCGGTTTCCGATGCCGTAAATCGTCGTTCTATTACTGATACTGAGAACGGTGAAGATATTACGATCCCAAAACAAGACATCTCCGAACCGATGTTTCATCAAGGGCAAGGGGGAGATCGGGGTCGTGTACATCCTGGAAATGACCAATTTACTCGCGGTGATCGTGTCGAAAGACCGCCTAGTGGTAAAGGCGGTAGCGGTTCCGGAGAGGGCGATGCAAGTCCTGACGGTGAAGGTGAAGACGACTTCATGTTTCAGATAAGCAAAGAAGAGTATCTGGATATCCTATTTGAAGACCTAGCTCTACCCAATCTACAAAAAAAGCAGGTAAATCGAATCACAGAGTGGAAGACCCATCGCTCTGGTTATCAATCTGCGGGTATTCCTGCCAATATATCGGTAGTTCGCTCCTTGCAACAATCTTTGGCAAGACGAACCGCGCTAACCGCAGGTAAAAAACGTCGATTACGGGATCTTGAAAGCGAGCTTGACTCTCTAAAAATCCAAGAGCCGGCACAACCCTTTCAAGAAAAAGAAATAAAGCAGCAGATCGATGAACTGCGTAGCAAGATCAAAAACATCCCTTTTATTGATACCTTCGATCTGAGATTCAAGAATTACGAAAAACGCCCTATACCTTCCAGCCAAGCAGTCATGTTCTGTTTGATGGATGTGTCAGGCTCTATGGACCAAGCAACCAAGGATATTGCTAAGCGTTTCTACGTACTGCTATACCTATTTTTGAACCGTACCTACGAAAACGTTGAGGTGGTATTTATCCGTCACCATACTCAAGCCAAAGAAGTCGACGAACACGAGTTCTTTTATTCACAAGAGACTGGCGGAACTATAGTTTCCAGCGCTCTCAATCTAATGAATGATATCGTCAAACAGCGTTACCCTACCGCACAATGGAACATCTATGCGGCGCAAGCGTCAGATGGCGATAACTGGGCTGATGACTCACCACGTTGTAGTGCGCTTTTAAAGGACGCTTTATTGCCGCAATGTCAGTTCTATTCCTATATAGAAATAACCCGTCGTAGCCATCAAACCTTATGGCATGAGTACGAAAAAGTCAGTTCACAATTCGACAATTTTGCATTGAAGAACATTCGTACTCAAGACGACATCTTTCCTGTATTTAGAGAACTGTTTAAAAAAGAGATCGCTTAAGGAAGGTATTATGACCAAGGATGTTAAAACTAAACCGCTCTGCGATGGGCCCGATTGGACATTTGGGTTACTTGAGGAGTACCACCAGCAGATTAAGCGTGTCGCACAGCACTACAAACTAGATACCTATCCCAACCAAATAGAAGTGATTACCGCCGAACAGATGATGGATGCCTACTCCAGTATCGGTATGCCTATCAACTACAATCATTGGTCATTTGGTAAGAAATTCATTCAAACTGAGCAGAACTACAAGCACGGTCAGATGGGTCTTGCCTACGAGATAGTGATCAATTCTAATCCTTGTATCGCCTATCTAATGGAAGAAAATACCGTCACCATGCAGGCACTCGTTATTGCGCATGCAAGTTACGGACACAACTCATTTTTCAAAGGCAATTATCTGTTCAAAACCTGGACCGACGCCGGTTCAATTATCGACTACCTACTGTTTGCCAAAAATTATATCTCCAACTGCGAAGAGAAGTACGGCGTTGAAGAGGTAGAAAAACTACTCGATTCGTGTCACGCGTTGATGAATTATGGGGTAGACAGATATAAGCGCCCTGAAAAAATCTCCATTGCCGAAGAGACACATAGGCAAGAAGAGCGCGAAAAATATCTGCAATCACAGGTCAACGAATTATGGCGAACCGTACCTAAGAGTGTGCGTGAAGAGCATCAAGAACAGATCCGATTCCCCAATGAACCTCAGGAAAACATCCTCTATTTCATAGAAAAGCATGCCCCGCTATTAGAGTCATGGCAGCGCGAAACCGTGCGTATCGTACGCAAGGTAAGCCAATATTTTTATCCGCAAAAACAGACCCAAGTAATGAATGAAGGCTGGGCCACATTTTGGCACTACACCATTTTAAACCATCTATATGATGAGGGCTTAGTCACTGATCGCTTCATGCTTGAGTTTTTACACAGCCACACCAGTGTTGTAGCACAACCTGCTTACAATAGTCCCTACTTCAACGGCATCAACCCCTACGCTCTAGGTTTTGCTATGTTCCAAGACATACGTAGAATTTGTGAGCATCCCACCGATGAAGACCGAGAATGGTTTCCTGATTTAGCCGGTAGTGACTGGCTTGAATCGGTACATTTTGCAATGCAAAACTTCAAGGATGAGAGCTTTATTAGCCAATATCTGTCGCCTAAGTTAATTCGTGATTTTCGATTATTTTCCATTCGCGATGACGATAGAAAGAATTATATCGAAGTGGACGCTATTCATGATGAAGTCGGCTACCAACAAATACGAGAATCCCTCGCGGCGCAATACAACCTAAGCAACCTAGAGCCCAATATTCAGGTGTGGAACGTTGATGTCAAAGGGAATCGTTCACTCACTTTGCAACATGTGCCTCATCAGCGAATTCCACTGGCCGATAATCACGAAGATGTTCTAAAGCACCTATATAGGTTATGGGGTTTTGATGTAATTTTGGAAGAGGTGAAGGAATCAGGGCACCGAGATATTCTTGCGACTTGCCCTGTTCGAAACAACTATAGTCAGCACATCTAATAACCTTCGTGAAGCAACTTTGCCCTAATAACCCGACATCCGGTTATTAGGGCATTTTTTTATATCTAAGCTTTCACCTAAAATATCCCTTGTCGCAGGTGTTATCCTCAAATGACATAGCTAAATAGCATTTCGACAATAGCCCCTTGAGTCGAAAAGGTCTCAAAGGCAACCGCTCTCTATGAGCTATCGGGTGAAAGATGAAACTTCTCGCAGACAAGACTGGCGAACAATTTTTGCAGATCCTAGAGCAAAACAATGATGATGTCATAGTGCAATTTATTTCCAATGAAGGTATGGAGAAGGGTGTCCCTTTCAAAGACACGCTTAAGGGATTGTCTCTTGCGGGTTGGAGCCTACGTACTACCTCGACCGTTATTGGTTTATCACGATTTAAGCAAGGTATCTGCCAAGACGCCCATGTCAGCTTTGCTTTGCATCAACTCTTTCCACTCGGGCGCATGGTTCAACTCCCCAACGGGGATAAAGTCAAGGTTGCCAGCTATGCAAATACCCACAGTGATGGCTATTACATGTATGTAAAAGCCAGTAATAGCCAACACATTCAACGGCTAAAAATTACCCCTGATTGGGTATTGTTGCCAGACGAAAAACTCCTCAGACTCCCCTACTTTCCAAAACCTCGTACAGAGAAGGAATGGCATAAAATCAACGAATTTGACCGTTGGGCCGGCGGATTTTAATACATAACCGCGTGCATTAAAAAAGTCGCTTTTGGTTAAATTGTCAGCATTCCATTAAATGAATCTATAATTACATTTACAGTTGTTGCGCCCACCCGCGTAATTTGATTTTATCGCGCATTCGCTCAAAAAAGTGTTCACTAAATACTATGTCTCAGTTAATAACCTTAGAACACGGAAGTGGTGGTCAAAAGATGCAGTCTCTTATCAAAGAGATGTTTCTACACCACTTTAATAATGAACAGCTAAATAACCTAGAAGATCAGGCTCGTATCCCGTTAGATGCATTAGCGCAACAAGGCGACCGCCTTGCATTTGCCACTGACAGTTTTGTGATTGACCCAATTTTTTTCCCAGGTGGCAATATTGGGAAACTCGCAGTCTGCGGCACGGTCAATGACCTTGCTGTAGGTGGCGCAATTCCTAAGTACCTTAGCGTCGGTTTTGTTCTTGAAGAAGGTTTACCTATGACCGACCTTGAGCAAATCGTAATCGCTATGGCGCAAACGGCAAAAGAGGCAGGGGTTAGCATAGTCACGGGTGACACCAAAGTTGTCGCTAGAGGGGCATGTGACAAGATTTTTATTAATACTGCTGGTATTGGCGTCATACCGAGCCAATGCAATGTCGCTACGACTGAGATCCAAAACGGTGACAAGATTATCGTCACCGGTACCTTAGGCGATCACGCCGTCGCTATTTTACAAGCACGTAATGAATTAGCCTTATCTGGCTCAATTGTGAGCGACTGCGCACCATTGAATTTATTAACCCAACCGCTATTGCAACACCCAGGTGTACACGCGATGCGCGATGCCACTCGTGGTGGAGTAGCTGCGGTATGTAATGAGATAGCAGACCAATCCAAGCTTGGAATGATCATCAACGAAGCCTCCTTGCCTCTTCATCCAGAAGTGACTGCGGTTTCGGAAATACTCGGCCTTGACCCGCTGTTAATGGCCAACGAAGGGAAAGCGGTAATTTTTGTAGACGCTAAGCAGGCTGAGTCTCTGCTGGCGACTATCAAAAGCCTCCCCTTTGGACAAGACGCAACCATAATCGGTAACGTTGTTAACTCTGTTGATGGTGTCTTTATCGAGAGTTTATATGGCGCACAAAAAAAACTATTTATGCCCACCGGTGAACAGCTTCCTCGCATATGTTAGCCGTGTAGCACTAATTGGAGAATCACAACAATGAAAAAATTACTTGCTGTCGTAGCATGTTTACCAATGACGGCCTTTGCACATAACACCGGCTTTATTCATAGCCATGTTAACGGTCCGCTCAGCGCATCATCAATTGCATTAGCATTAGTGCTTTTTTGCGTTTTATATAAAAAACTATAATTGTCGGAGCAACACCATGTTCAATTATCAAGCATTGATGGACATCTGTAAAAACAGATTAGATAAGCTATCTGCTATGCCAGCGATGAAGACGACCCCTTTGGTAGAAAACATCGACCAATCGGGCATTAATCGTCGTGAATTTATGAAATGGTCATCGATGACTGCCGCCGCGCTTGCATTGCCTATGGAATTTGCTCCTATGGTCGCCAAAGCAGCGGAACTCTCTGACCGTATTCCTTTGGTATGGCTGCACCTCGCTGAATGTACAGGGTGTTCTGAGTCTCTGGTTCGCGCCGATACCCCTACCCTAGATACGCTGATCTTTGACCACTTATCTCTTGAATACCATGAGACATTAATGGCAGCTGCCGGCTGGCAAGCTGAAGAAAACCTTGAGCATGCACTAAGTGCTTACCACGGCCAGTACCTACTGGCTGTTGAAGGTGCAGTACCTACGGCAAATAATGGCACATTTTTAACCGTCGGAGCCAAAGGCAAAACTGGGATGAAAATCCTAGAAGAAGCTGCAGACGGCGCGGCGGCTATTGTTGCAGTTGGTACCTGTGCTTCTTTTGGTGGCGTACAAGCTGCCGCTCCCAACCCAACGGGCGCTAAAGGTATTCACAAGGTAATTGATAAACCAGTGGTGAACCTTGGGGGTTGTCCTCCAAGTGAGCGAAATATCGTTGGCACACTGATGTACTTCATTATGTTTGGCAAACTGCCACCTCTTGATATCTACAACCGCCCACGTTGGGCATACGGTGCACGAGTTCACGACAACTGTGAGCGTCGTGGTCACTTTGATGCTGGTGAATTTGTAGAAGAGTTTGGTGATGAAGGCGCTAAACAAGGCTACTGCTTATTTAAGGTTGGCTGTAAGGGTCCTTATACCTACAACAACTGTCCAACTCAGCGTTTCAACGGTGGCACCAGTTGGCCTGTTCTCGCAGGGCATGGTTGTATTGGCTGCTCTGAACCAAACTTTTGGGATGCAATGTCGGAATTTGAAAAACCTCTAGGACGTCGAGACTTTACATCAAGCCTTGATAAGACCTCAGATTATATTGGTACCGCTGTATTAGGTATTGCTGCTGTGGGCATCACTGTCCATGCTGTAGCAAGTATTTTTGGTAAAAAACTGGACGAGGAAGCGTAATGAGCAAGCGTGTCGTTATAGATCCGATCACTCGTATCGAAGGTCACCTACGCATTGAAGTAGAAGTTGATGAAAACAATGTGGTACAGAAGGCCTACTCTTCTTCGTCATTATGGCGTGGTATTGAAGTTATCCTAAAAGACCGCTCGGTATTTGACGTTGGCTTATTAGTACAGCGTATTTGTGGGGTGTGCACCTATTCGCACTATCGTTGTGGTACTGAAGCGGTAGAGAAAGCATTGGGGGTAGAGATCCCTAAAAATGCCAAGTTCATTCGCAGCTTGATCCATGCATCTTTAAATATTCACGACCATATCGTCCACTTTTACCACCTGCATGCCCTGGATTGGGTAGATGTCGTTGCCGCTCTTTCAGCAAGCCCTGAAAAAGCCGCTCAGGTTGCATTGCAGTATACTGATGTACCTATTGCCGCTGGCGCGGGTGATTTACGAGCCGCTCAACAAAAAGTTCAAAAACTGGTTGATACCGGTAAGCTTGGTCCATTTGCCAATGCGTATTGGGGAAACAAAACCTACAGATTCACCCCAGAGCAGAACTTAATTGCCTTGTCTCACTACCTAAAGGCTCTAGATGTTCAGCGTATCGCCGCGGAGCTAATGGCTATCTTTGGCGGTAAGAGCCCACACCCTCAATCATTGGTTGTCGGCGGGATTACCTCAGTTAGAGACATGCTAAACCCGGCACGTTTACAAGAGTGGAAGACTAAGCTAGCAACGGTACAAGACTTTATCGAACGCGCTTACTACCCTGATATCTTGATGGCAGCCGAAGCGTACAAAGCCGAGCCTTCAGTACTGGGCAAGGTCGGTGTTCCAAACTTCTTAACTACCCAAGAATTCTTCACTAAAGGCGAGACTCACTTGCTGCACAGCGGTGTAATTAAGAACGGCGACATCAGTCAGGTATTCGACCTTGACCCTAGCCTTATTAAGGAAGACGTGACCCACTCTTGGTACAAAGGTGATGAACCACTGCACCCATTTGATGGTCAAACTGAACCGGAATATACCGGGATGAAGGATCGCGAAACCGTATACGGTAAGCTACCGACCCTAGACCAAGACGGTAAATACAGCTGGGTTAAATCACCTCGCTATGATGGTCAACCGTTTGAGGTAGGACCGTTAGCATCTATGGTGGTGAACTACGCTAAAGGCAATCAAGTTGTTGTCGATGAAGTAAATGACTTCTTAAAAACAACCGGATTACCGGTAGAAGCACTATTTACCACCTTAGGCCGTACGGCGGCACGTATGCTGCAAACACGTATCGTAACCAACGCAGCATTCGAAACCTTACAAGCGCTAATCGATAATATTTTAGTCGATGACGAAACCTATCGTAAACCTGATATGAGCAAGGTTCCAAGCGAAAGTGAGGGCTACTCTATGATTGAGGCGCCACGCGGTATGCTCAGTCACTGGATCCGTGTTAAAGACGGAAAGGTTGCCAATTATCAAGCGGTTGTTCCATCGACATGGAACTCAGGCCCTGTTGATGCAAATGGCAATATTGGTCCATACGAAGCGGATTTAATTGGCTTGAAACTTGAAGATCCTAAGAAACCTTTAGAGGTTATTCGTGTCATTCACTCGTTTGACCCATGTATGGCATGTGCTGTACACGTTATGGATTTCGAAGGCAATGAACTCAGCCAGTTTGAAGTGAAACCCGCGGTATAATTAGGATATTCATATGGCTAACAACAAAGCACGTTACGCTCGTGAAGTAACCTTTAGTGCTGCAATTCGAATCTGCCACTGGTTAAGACTGGTGGCTATCGGAATGCTGGCTATTACTGGTTTCTACATCTCATGGCCGTTTTTGGTATCAATGGGAACGAGTGACCATCTAGTCCAGGGCTGGGTTCGTTTTACACATCAAATATTTGGCTTCCTTTTGGTTGCCATTACTATGATTAGAACCTATTTATTCTTCTTTAGTAGAAGCGATATTGAGCGCCGTTCATTTAAAGATATTTTCAAGATCAAGGCTTGGATATCGGTAATGAAGGCTTATACATATCAAGGGCCAAAGGAAAAAAATGGCGCTTACAATGTATTGCAGTTTATGACCTATTTCTTTTTGACTTTGGTCATTATGCTGATGTGTGCAACCGGACTTATCTTATATGCAAACGTATATCACGATAACCTTGGTGGCGCTATCTTGCCTATCGCAAACTGGGTTGTAGGTATGCTTGAGGATGTTGGTGGATTAGCCTTCATTCGCACCCTGCATCACGAAGTCACCTGGGTTTTCTTGGTGTTTATCATTGTTCATATTTATATGGTGATCTTCACTGCGGTTCGTTTTAAGGTGAGCTCAGTTGACCCTATGATTTCAGGGTTAGATTACTATCACCCCGATCATCACGATCACGGGGATTTCAATAAGTGAGCAATCTCTTAATCTTAGGGATTGGTAACATTCTTTACGCCGATGAAGGTATCGGCGTAAGGTTTGCAAAACTGATCGAACAAAAATATCAGCTCAATAGCAGCCTATATAACATCGATATTATTGATGGAGGCACCCTTGCCCATGGGCTTATTCCTTTGCTAAGTAGATATGAACAGGTCGTGGTCATCGATACGATTAACTCATCAGAAAAGGAGACCGGTAAGGTTTACTTCTTTGATTTTGATGCGGTTCCAAGCCATATTGACTTTCAAGGTAGTGCCCACGAAGTTGAAATGTTAGCTACCCTAAATATGATGGATATCGTCGGCGATCGCCCTAAAACTTACGTACTTGGCGTCAGCCCCACTGTACTTGAATCTATGAGTTTTGAATTATCGGACCAAGTCCAAGCCGCAGTTCCAATCATGGAGCAGGCGCTTGTTACACACTTGCAGCAGCAGCAAGTTGAGGTAATAAAACTCAACGACCTATCCATTACAGATATCCCTGCGCTATAAGCCCATTTTATCTTGACCGCAAAAGGTTTGGCATGATTATTCGATTCAGCTTTTTTACCACTAAACAGATTGATTTGTACGCTAGGCGATGCAACGAATTACTGCAACGCAAGTTAGTGCATGCCATTTATCATGATAGTAATGGCTATCATGTTGAAGCCAATGGCGACCAAGATGAGATCACCGAACTGGCTAATATTATAGGGCAAAGCTTTCCGTTGTCTTGCTCTATAACCGGCACAGACATCAGCGCAGTGCCGTCATTCAAAGGTAGCAGTAAATTACTGACCACTAGTGAGTCTGTGGATTACGTGCACTATTGTGAGCAGTGTAAAGATGATTTTACTCACCTCTGCCCTGTGTGTGAAAGCGC
Source organism: Vibrio gallicus (assembly GCF_024346875.1). Lineage (NCBI taxonomy): Bacteria > Pseudomonadati > Pseudomonadota > Gammaproteobacteria > Vibrionales > Vibrionaceae > Vibrio > Vibrio gallicus. The sequence continues at coordinate 960,282 of NZ_AP024871.1, read as the reverse complement.
GATAATTAACGCTATCACAGTCAATGAACAGGCCGTAATACCTTCAGATACCCAGCAGCTATTGCAATCGACTGAGGTCTTGGTTGAGCAAAAACCACTGACGCTTCAATCTCTCTACGGCAGTCACATTGTCAATGAAACTTGGCTTCCACTTACAGATATTGAACCGCACCAACAACGTATGGTTTTTACTAGCATTGAAGCATTGCAAAACGCCTGCTTTGTCACCGAGCGCGATCTGCAACTATTACTCAGTATTGAAAAGCCGAGTCTACGCTTAGCCATTAAGCCCGACTTCAAACAAAAATATCAATTACCGCTTGATACTTACATCGTTTCATTACCGGCACACAAACTGGCGTACACAATTGCAACCTATTGTGCAGGTCAGGATATCCACGCATTTGTATTAGACGGTGACGACACCAGTCCTCATATCCTTAAATTTGGGACTGACATCCTATATTTTGATAACGCCCCGCAGCCTGAGTCCTTAATTACCCATCAGCCTATACACACCTCAGTCGCAGCACTAGGTTTAAACGCACAGTGGAAAAAAGGCACGCTCAGCATTAAGCGCGACAATAATCCGCACCCTTTGTCTAAACCCGAGATGAGTGCTGCGTACGCTCTAGAAAACCTTCTCCAGCGCGATCGTTTTCCAAAGAAATGCGCCGTGCTTTATCTTGATAACCGATACCCTTCTGGGCTATTACACCGCATAGATAATAAGAAAACCTATGACTATCAATGGCTGTTCGAAGCGCCGCAGTACAGTAAAGAGATCATCCTTAGGGATTTACTTAACCAAATAACAGAATTAGACCCCACTAGTACGCAACTGGTGGCTCGGTTCATAGAGGCTAATGGTCAACGTATTGCAAACGCTCCTACCGCAAATGGCAGCCTAAGCGATATGTTGGGATTACTCGCTATTATCCTTGGTCTAAGTGATAACGGTGCGACCTTAGTGCAAGCCAGTAACAGTGCTGTAGCAACGGTTATCTCGAACAAGTTTGAGAACTTACCTCGCGTTGAATTCGAGCTCATAACCAAAGGTGATACCTTAGAAATCGATTGGGTTAAAGCATTTCAATCAGTACTGAGTTATTACGTAGCCATGCCAGATGATAACAAAGTCATCGTTGCTGGCTTCTTAGACAGTCTTGCTGACTATCTATGTGCATGGATTGAACGATTTGATCAACACCTTGGCTTTGAAAAGCTCACCTTAGCTGGTAACGAATTCGATAATCCAATCTTTTTAGAGTTGTTGCGCTTACGCTTATCTAAAAACGTCCAGCTTACTCACAGCTACGATTCAGACTTAACTGCAATGAATCTAGTATTCGGTTCAATGTTTGTCGCAAACGACGCCCAACTCACTCGCTAGGCATAAGAATATAGTATGTGTTTTTCTATTCCTTCTAAGATCACCAAGCTTGATCTCACCAACCAAACTGCTCTGGTTGATACCTTAGGTACAACTCGAGAAGTTGATATCCACCTTATTACTGACCCTTTAGCTTTGGGTGATTATGTACTGATCCAATCAGGCCGAGCGGTGCAAACTATGCAAGAAGACGCGGCATTAGAAAGCCTTGAGCTTTATCAGATTATCTTCGACAAAATGCAGAGCGGAGAGATCTAAACATGCCAGAAACTGGTGTTCTTATTCGAATCAAAGGCCAAGTACAAGGGGTCGGTTTCCGGCCATTTGTCTGGCAATTAGCACATCAGTTTCGACTATTGGGTGAGGTATACAATGACGCAAACGGGGTCGGCATTAAGCTAAAACCAGACAGCAAGATTGAGCAGTTTATCGACGCGATTTCGCAATATGCTCCTAAACTTTCTGTCATAGATTCCATAACCCAAAGTAATATCGAGATTAAATCCTATACCGACTTTGTTATATCTCAATCTAATGCCGGCATTATGGATACCAGCATTGCACCCGATGCTGCTACCTGTGAACACTGCTTACAAGAAATCCATGATTCTAAGGATTCGCGCCATGGCTATGAATTTACCAATTGCATCCATTGTGGGCCACGCTATTCCATCATAAAAGCCATACCATACGATAGAGCGAACACCTCTATGGCCTCCTTTGAATTGTGCAATACATGCCAACTCGAATATCAAGACCCAAGGGATCGACGCTTCCATGCGCAACCTACCGCTTGCCCTACCTGTGGGCCAAGTATCACGGTTCAAGATAACCAAGGTAAGCCGGTCTCACAGGCAGGCGGGCAGCCTCTCGATTGGTGTGCAAAGCAACTACTCTGCGGTAAGACAGTTGCAATTAAAGGTGTAGGTGGATTTCATCTAGCGGTTGATGCAACCAATGCTTGCGCAGTCACTACCTTGCGCCACAGAAAACACCGTCCACATAAGCCGTTTGCGTTGATGGTTAAAGATATTGATGCTGTCCGCGCTATCGCCTACGTTAACCAAGAAGAGCAGCGTCAATTGCTTAGCGCCGCCGCGCCAATTGTATTGCTTAAACCAAAACCCAATTCTCTCGTGGCAGAGAACGTGAGTTTTGCCATGCCATATATCGGCATTATGCTGCCTAGCAATCCTCTACAGCACCTATTATTGGAACTGTGCGATAGGCCTCTGGTTATGACATCGGCTAACAAAAGTGGCTTTCCAATGCCAATCGATAACCTGCAAGCCTTGGCACAACTTGGGCAACTGTGTGATTTGTTTTTAACCCATAATCGTGACATTGTACGTCGCCTCGACGACAGTATCGTACAGGTCATTGATGGCAAAGCCAGTATCATGCGCCGTGCTCGTGGTTATGTCCCTCAAATGTTAGACCTACCTGCCGGGTTTGAACACTGCGATGGCGTCTTAGCCTTAGGCTCGGATCTCAAGCAAGCTACATGCATTACAAAGCGCGGACGAGCCCTGATGATGCCCCACCTCGGTGATGCATCTAATCCTATGATAGTGGATGAGATAAAGACAACTATCCAAGATACGCAGAGCCTATTTGCTCATCAAACCACACTCGGGGCTTATGATTGCCACACTGGCTATATCACTCATCAGTATGCCAACGCTCTATTTACTCATGTAGCGCAAGCGAGCGTAAACCATCATCACGCCCATATCGCAGCCTGCTTAGCGGATAATCAGATCTCTCGTTATCACAACCCCATGCTCGCTGTGACCCTTGACGGCTTAGGTTGGAACGATGATATACATGACAATTGCTCACATAACCTATTTGGTGGGGAGCTATTTATTGCCAATTATGCCACCTGTCAGCGAATTACAGGCTTACCCGCAGTCCCGTTAATTGGTGGTGACAAGGCATCAATCCAGCCGTGGCGAAATCTATTAGCCCAGCTCGAAACCCATGTTCCAACATGGCAAACCCACCATGGTACTCAGGTGCCAAACAGCGCCTTACAGCAATTATCATGCAAGCCACTACCACTGTTGCGCCAAGCGATGAAAAATAACATCAACAGCCCTATAGCCAGCAGCACTGGACGCCTTTTTGATGCCGTAGCTGCGTTAGTTAGCGATGTATTTGAACAGCAAAGCTTTGAAGGCCAAGCCGCAATGACATTAGAGGGGCTGGCATGGCAAGGGTTTAATATGGCACATCTTGAGCTTACTGATTTGCAACACAGCGACCCTAATCCCTCTATTGAGCTTATGTGGCAGCACTTATTACTAAAATATGGGCAGCAATCAAACGCACACATAGCGCTATTTTTCCATCGATACTTGGCGCACATAGTTTTGTGTTGGTTGCACGATGCAAAGCCACTGGCATCCACCAACCAAGTGGTGTTAAGTGGTGGTGTCATGCAAAACAGCCTGCTACTAATGCTGTTAAAACATGGCCTAACTAAACAAAACCAAATCCCATTAATACACAGCACTATCCCTGCTAACGACGGCGGTATTAGTGTTGGCCAAGCATTGATTGCTTGGCATCGCAGGCAGTTACCAGCTTCAGGTCAGTTACACACGGGAGCAACCAATTAATGCCGGGTATCATTCTAAAGCTACACATAGAGCACGATATAATTCGCGACTGCTTCGCCCAATTTAATTACCCCAACGTAAATGCAGTGTTATTAAATCAAGATGCCGCTACGGTAAACAAGCGCCTCAATTTAATCTACAAGCAGTGTGGACAAGCGCATAATAGCGCCTTTTTTCACACCCAAGGTATCAGTGCAAATCAAGCTCAACAACAAGCACAAAATCAAGCACTGGCGTTGGAACGCATGTTAGAAATTAGCTGGCAACTGTGGCGAATATTTCAACTGTTATTTACCGCGCAACCCTCACAACAAGCGCTGTTCACGCAATTTCGCCAACAACTGATGGCGTATAAAGCGCGGCTAGCCCATGATATATGGCTTGCCAATAGCCAAGCCGTACCAATAACAATTGATGAGCCAATAACGACAGTCGATTTTAAAAGCGCCCTGTTTAAGCCGATTATTGAGTACATACACCAGCAGCATTGGGCGAAGCAGTTATATACTGAGCAATCCGTCTTGCAGCAATATGAATCAGGCCCAAGCGTGCGTATGCAGCAGATTACTCCCACAATTGTAGATCGTATCCAAGCGATGTGGCAGGAGCTAGTTGATGCACAAATCGACGTTATTCAGCCACAGCATTATCACTCTAACCAGCGTTTTGACGGTACGGTTGATGCGGCAAGGGGGCAGCTTAGCCATCACGTCACTTGGCACAATAGTGCGGTTAAACAATATACAATACAGGTACCCACATCGGGTATCGTTGATAGCCTAAGCCGCAGTTTATTAGGCATAAATCTTAAACAATTAGCCGACTATCCACTCGCGTTGTCGGTATGGATACTCACCCACTTTCCCTGTATGGAAGTGAGTATTGAATTTGACTCAACCAACAGCGACAAGGGTAATGAATAGACTATGCATGAAATGTCGATAGCACAGAATATCGTCCAGATAGCCTTAGACCATATTCAACCGCAAGAGCAAATCAGTGAGGTTGTAATTAGTGTTGGAGAATTATCTGGTATCGAAATCGATGCCTTGCAGTTTGGCTTTAGCGCGGTAACTAACAATACCCCCGCACAAGATGCAGTATTAACTATAGAAACAGTCCCAGGCAGTATATTTTGTATGACTTGCTTGGCCCAATTTGACTACCATTCTCGCACCGACCCTTGCCCTAAGTGCAAAGGACATCAATATGTGGTTATTGACGGTAGCGAAATGAAAGTAAAACATATAGAGGTAAATTAACATGTGTACAGTATGCGGATGCGGAACAGATACGGTGGAAGGCCATCATCACGATCACGATCATGAACATCATTCACATGATCACCATCATACCGCTGGGAGTGCACACACTCAGCCTCAACAGCCTGTAACCGTTGTACATCATCACTATCATAATAGCGGTGATGTACATTTACATATCTATAATTCACCTAACCCCGCCCAATCACCTGTCAGCGATACTCATGGGCATGGGCATGGGCATGGGCATGGGCATGGGCATGACAATCATAGCCATGATGACCACTCCCACCATCAGCACACACATGAGCATCAACCTGAATTACACAATGACGCCCTTGATTACGGTGCTGGCAAGGCACATCTGCACGTGCCTGGCCTTTCTCAGCAGCGAATCATTGAAATAGAGCAAGATATACTGGGTAAAAATAATCATATTGCGCAGCACAATCGCAGCCACTTTACCGCAGACGAACTCACCGTATTAAATCTAGTTTCAAGTCCAGGCTCTGGTAAAACCACCCTTCTAACTGAAACTATTAAGCGTATGCAAACCCAGCATCAAATTGCGGTTATCGAAGGCGATCAGCAGACAGCAAGTGATGCTGAGCGTATTCGAGCGACTGGTGTGAAAGCTATCCAAGTCAACACAGGTAAAGGCTGCCACCTCGACGCAAGTATGGTAGACAAGGCGTATCACCAATTGGAGTTGTCCAAGGGAGCTATACTGTTTATAGAGAATGTAGGCAATCTAGTTTGCCCTGCGGACTTTGATTTAGGGGAACAAGCCAAAGTAGCGATTCTCTCGGTCACAGAAGGTGAAGAAAAGCCGCTCAAATACCCAAATATGTTTGCAGCTGCCAAGGTAATGCTGATCAATAAGACCGACCTATTACCTTATGTGAATTTTGACCTTAACCAGTGCATCGCCAATGCACGCAAGGTAAATCCAGAGATCGAGGTGATCTGCTTATCTGCTAGTACAGGGGAAGGCATGGATCGCTGGATAAACTGGATTTTGGGAGACAAATAATATGTGTTTAGGTGTACCTGCACAGATAGTTGCAATCTCGGATCCAGAACAACAGCTAGTCACAGTGTCAATTAATGGACTTAAACGCGAGGTGAACGCGGCATGTGTTTGGCTTGAAAATAGCGAATCATTGATAGAGCAATGGGTATTAGTCCACGTAGGGTTCGCGCTGGCGATTATCAGTGAGCAAGAAGCGACCGAGACTCTGGAGTTAATAGAACAAATGGGTGAACACAGTGAAATTCATTAGTGAATACCGCCAACCAGAAAAGGTAATGGCGCTGGTTGAATCTATCAACAATAAACTTGAGCAGCTGTCACCTAGCAAACCTCTGCAAATCATGGAGGTGTGTGGTGGTCATACCCATACTATCTTCCGCTTTGGTTTAGATAAGCTTCTCAATGATAGCATTGAATTTGTGCATGGCCCTGGCTGTCCTGTGTGTGTATTGCCGCGCCAACGCATTAATGAAGCGATTGAGATTGCTGAACAAGATAACGTTATTTTCTGTAGTTATGGCGATGCAATGCGCGTTCCTGGCCAAGATGGTAATCTATTAGCGGCTAAGGCTCGTGGCGCGGATATTCGTATCGTCTACTCGCCGCTAGATGCGTTAGCGTTAGCCAAGCAAAATCCAGACAAAGACGTGGTATTTTTTGCAATTGGCTTTGAAACGACGACCCCACCCACAGCCCTGACTCTTCAGCAAGCTGCGCGTCAGAACGTAACTAACTTTTCAGTACTTTGTCATCATATATTACTTGAGCCAGCTCTACGCTCGGTATTAGATGATGAAAACGTTCGCTTAAATGGACTAGTAGCTCCGGGACATGTATCAATTATTACAGGTCAAAAGCACTATCAGTTCTGTAATGATGAGTATCAACTACCCGTCGCCACAGCCGGATTTGAACCGCTTGATTTCCTGATGGCAATCGAATCCATTGTCGACCAAGTGAGCAATGAGCAAGTGGATGTAGTTAACTGCTACCAACGTGCCGTTTCCGATAGTGGTAACCAATTGGCACAGCTGGCAATTAACGATGTATTCACTATTGCGCAGTCTAGTGATTGGCGAGGTCTCGGCAATATCGATGAGTCAGGGCTTAAGCTGAAACCGGCTTATCAAAAATTTGATGCCTCTACGAGATATAACCTAAACCCAAATCGAATTGCAGAACCAGAAGGGTGTCGCTGCGCCAACGTGATAAAAGGACTAGCAAAGCCTACCGATTGCCCATTATTTGGCAAAGAGTGCACACCTGCCAATCCGGTTGGGGCGCTCATGGTATCCAATGAAGGCGCTTGCTCGGCTTACTACCAATATAATGTTCAAGTAAAGCCGCACCAATAATCTGCTCTATCATACTGAATAATTAAAAATGGCGAGTTGTAATCAATTCGCCATTTTTGATCGGTGATAGATAGGGCCGTCTTCAAATCAAAAAGATGCCATATACGGCTATCGCAACAAACCCCGCTTTAACACCACGTTGAACGTATGGATTCGAAGTGGGAATAAAGCCAAGCATAACGCCACAAATATGAATAATTACCGAAGCCAACAAAAAGCCTTGTTGGAAGTCCCATGGATTATGTAATACACCAATCTCACTGCCATGGGCATACCCATGTGCGATTGCAAATACCATAATCGGCCACACGATGTAGCCTATTCGTAGCTTCATAGTCGGTACTAATAAAATACCAAAGAACACTAAAGAAAGCCCAATTAGAGACTCAAAATAAGCAAAAGGTATCCCCTGCTTTCCGAGAATAAAGCCAATCGTCATTACACCGATAAACAGCCCAGGCACAGCCCAAATTGCACGCCCCCCCAACCTAGAACTGGTGATCCCAACGCACAGCATGGCAAATAAATGGTCTAACCCCAAAAAGGGATGCAAGAATCCCGCACTAAACCCACTACTTGCATCTAAATGCCCAGAATGAGCAAATACCGGTGAGCTTACAAAACAAATTAAAAACAGTAACCTATACATCTAACACACCTTTATGCTTAAAGGACACACACCTCAAATTATTGTTTTATAACTATTGGCTAGCAGAGCCTAAAGAATACCGATATCCCTACAATAGGGCTACTACACTTAATCATATTCAAAGCATTTACATCCTAGGAAACGCATATGTCACATCAAATCATTGAAGACCTAACTAGCCGATATACCACTAAAAAATATGATAGAAATCGCCGTATCCCACCGCAAGATATCGCCATAATCAAAGAAGCCATTCGCTTGTCAGCCTCTTCGATAAACTCCCAGCCGTGGCGATTTATCTTGATTGAAAGCGAGGCTGGTAAAGCACGCTTAGATGCCACATTCAAAAATAAATATCAGCCAAATCAACACCACGCCACCGATGCCTCGCATATCATTTTGTTCGCACACAACCCTATATACAAAAAAGAGGACTACAAAAAAGTACTCGATATCAATGTAGCTTTAGGTCGCTTGAAACCTGAAGTGTACGATGATGTGCTCAATGGCGCATTTCATTTTGCCGCACTTCATAGTGATGAAAATGGCTGTAATGCCAGTTGGACCAAAGCACAAACCTATATCGCACTTGGCAATGCACTACACGTTGTTGCGCGTATGGGCATTGATGCAACGCCGATGGAAGGTATCGATTCTGAGCTGATTGCTGAAGAGTTTGCCGATGAACTAGGTGGCTATGTGTGCGATGTGGCACTCGCTATGGGCTATCATTCACAACAGTTAGACCGAAACTTTGGCCAGCCAAAATCAAGATTAGCCATGGAAGATGTGTTTAAGGTCGTTTAAGAACAACAAATGCAGTGGTATCTAATACCGCTGCATTTGTTAAATTTTGACGTGAGTTTAGTTACTGCTGGCGAAGATGCGTCTTACTTCATCAAGGTCTTGCTGAGTATCCACACCAGCGGCAGGCGCTACCTTAGCTCGCTCTACATGGATTTTCTCTCCATACCACAGTACACGTAATTGCTCGAGTGATTCAATACGCTCAAGTGCAGAGGGTTGCCAATTGATATAGGTATTGATAAACCCAGCACGGTAGGCATAAATACCAATATGGCGCATTAAAGGTTGGCGGAGTGTGTTCTTATCTGCGGCAAACTGGTCGCGATCCCACGGGATAGTAGCGCGACTAAAGTACATTGCATAACCTTGTTCATCTGCAATCACCTTCACCGCATTCGGGTTAAATGCCTCTTCTGCACTCTCAATATCTACCCCTAGTGTCGCCATCGGCGCATCACTTTGGGCAAGATTATTCGCGACTTGAGTAATGATCTGAGGTGGGATTAATGGCTCATCCCCTTGAACATTCACCACGATATGTTCATCGCTGATACCCATCTTTTGCACCACTTCTGCAAGGCGCTCAGTCCCTGATTCATGGCGACTTGACGTCATGCATACCACACCGCCAAAACGCTTAACCTCTTGGGCTACGCGCTCATCATCGGTTGCAACTACCACTGAGTCCGCACCCGCTTGCAGTGCTTGCTGGTATACACGCTCAATCATGGTTTTACCACAGATATCAGCTAACGGCTTTCCCGGTAGACGTGATGATTGATAGCGAGCAGGAATGATTACCGTAAAAGACATACTTAACGACCTTCGTCTATTGTCATAATGCGAGCTTCAGGCTCCAATAACACAGGAATGCCTTCTTTTATTGGATAAGCTAAGCGATCAAACTTGCATACAAGTTCTTGTTTTTCTTTATCAAATGCCAGCTTACCTTTACATACTGGACAAGCTACGATTTCTAGCAGTCTATGATCCATATTCCTTTAAAACCTCATTAATCTTATCTAAAACGGTTGTCGTATTGCGTGATGATATATTGGCTGAAACCGGTAAATACCACCAGTTCGAATGTGCAAAATCACGACATTTAACCGCATCTTTTTCTGTCATAATTAAGGCATCACTAGCTGTCATTAGTGGCTGAATATCGTCGGCTGTCAGAGCCTTGTGATCGGTAAAGCCTTTGCAAGTGATAACATGGGCTTGCATCTGTTCGAGGGTATTGAAGAATCTCGGTGGATGTCCGATTGCCGCGATTGCCGTTAACCTTCCAAGCTCAGACACCACTTTTTGCTCACCAGTGACTAGGTTAATAGCAAGATCAGGAGCAAGGCTCATGGCAAATTCGCCTGACTGCGCCGTCCCACCATTGGTAATCAAAAAATCGACCTCAGACAAGCGTTGAGTAGACTCGCGCAGTGGACCTAGAGGTATCAGATTCTGATTACCAAAGCGGCGCACCCCATCGATCACAATAAATTCAATATCTCGAGCCAAAGCATAGTGTTGTAACCCATCATCACACACTACAACATCTACCCCATGTTCCAATAATGCTTTAACGGCTTGCGCTCGCACAGGATCAACCATAACCGTGGCCCCTGTGCGCTGAGCAATAAGTTTAGGCTCATCACCACAATGCTCTGCAGGCGTTTGATTGCCCACTAATAGCGGGTAGCTTGGGGCCGTGGCCCCATAACCTCGCGAAACAACGCCCACCTTTAAGCCTTGTTGCTGTAATAGCTCAACTAGCCATATCACCACCGGAGTTTTGCCATTACCACCCGCGGTAATATTACCTACCACAATCACAGGCACCGGTGCTTTATACACCTCACGTTTGCCTGCCATAAACTGCTGTTTGCGGCGGCGGCTAGCGGCGGCAAATAATAAGCTTAATGGCCACAATAGTGGCCAAAATAGAAAACGTAGCGGATGGCGACTAAACCACAAAAAATGAACCACGTTTATTAGCCACCGAACTGGATGCGATGAAGTTGTGCATAAGCTTCATCTTTCTCGATAAGCTGTGCGTGCGTACCGCGCTCAACAATCTCACCCTCATCAACCACTAAGATCTCATCAGCACTCTCGATGGTAGACAAGCGGTGTGCAATAACCAGCACCGTTTTATCTTTTTGCAGCTCATCTAATGCCGATTGAATAGCGCGCTCTGATTCAGTATCTAAAGCCGAGGTTGCCTCATCGAGTATCAGTACTGGTGCGTCTCTTAACAGTGCTCGTGCAATCGCGATACGCTGACGCTGGCCACCGGATAAGCTTGCACCATTCTCACCTATCATGGTATCCAACCCATCAGGCATGCGCTCGGTAAACTCTAAGGCGTGTGCCAATTTAGCCGCATGCTCAATCTGTTCGCGGCTATATTCACCCTCAGCAGCATAGGCAATATTATTGGCTATAGTGTCGTTAAACAGATGCACGTTTTGCGAAACCAGAGCAAATTGACTGCGAAGATTCTCAAGACGATAATCACGAATATCGTGTCCATCAAGGTCTATTTCACCATCGTCTACATCATAAAAACGGGTAAATAGATTAGCGATGGTACTCTTACCGGAGCCAGAACGTCCGACTAAGGCCAAGGTTTTACCCTCAGGAATGGTAAAGCTAACGTTACGTAATGCAGGCTTTTCTTTACCTTGGTAGCTAAAGGTTACATCCTTCACTGATACATTACCCGTTGCACGCTTAACTTCACGCTTACCTGTATCCGTCTCAGTATCAAGGTCCATGAGACTAAACAAGGTGTGCGCTGCTGCCATACCGCGTTGGAAATCCGAGGTCACATTGGTAAGTGATTTTAGAGGACGCATTAAGCCAAACATCGCTGAGAAAATCACAGTAAACGTACCAGGCGTTAAATCAGCACGAATCTGATCAATACTGGCAAGATAAAGCACAGCTACCAATGCAAATGAAGCGATAAGCTGCACGATAGGGTTTGCAGCAGCTTGCGCGGAAACCATCTTCATACTCTGCTGACGCATGCGGTTAGAAACGTCATCAAAACGCTCTCGTTCTACCTGCTGGCCACCATAGCTTAATACAACTTTATG